>CAZTQK010000396.1:0-5935 GCA_964615635.1 uncultured Planctomycetales bacterium | reverse complement strand
AACCCCGATGACGAAAGCATGCGGGCGGATCGGCTGATCAGCCCCCAGGACACCGCGATCTACACCGCCCTGGAACGGGGGCATCGGGTCGGACTGATCGGCCGCTCGGACGAGCCTGTGGTGATCGCCCCGAGCACCGGCCAGACCCACCGCCAGCGTCTGCTCAAGGAACTCGCCTGCATGGAACCCGGTGCGCAAACGCCCTTCGACGAACTGGTCGGCCGCATACACTGGTCTACGGGGTGGAACGCACGCTGTCTGTTGCTCAGTGGCCACATCCGGACCGCCCATCAGCGAGTTGCCCGGATCATCGGAGCCAGGGCCGAGGCGATCTTGGTCATGTCGCCCGACAACGAACCCTTTGACGCTCTGTTCGACCTGGCCAACCGCGGTGCTCCCGCCAGGAGAAGCCGATGAACGCTGCGATCCGCCAGTTCTGTTCAGAAGCGGCCATGCTTGTCGGCGTGGCCGCTCTGCTGGCAACCGCGGAACACTCCTGGTGGTACGTGGTCGTCGTGCTGGCGGCCGGTGCAACCGGCCTCTGGAGCTTGCTGTACCGCGGACGGCCGTTTCTCTCGGTGAACACCGCTCGCATTCTCGGCATGGCCGCCTTCGGTTTCCTGATCATCGAATGGGGCTGGCTCATCTCCGTACCGACAGTCCTGGCCCTCTCGCACTTCATGATCCTGGTCTGCATCACCAAGTGGTTGCAGCCTCGCAGCCATCGCGACGATGCCATGATGCTCATCCTGCTGCTGTTGCTGCTGGTGGTCGGCGGCATCGTCGGCGGCAACCTGCTGTTCCCTCTGGTGCTCGCTGTTTACGCCATTGCGGGCTGCCGGCGATTCATAACCCACCACCTCGAAGGCGAAGTCGCCCGGTCCGATCTGCGCAACGCGCGGATGTTGGGAACCCACCAACCCAACGAAACGACGCCGCAGCCGGGCAGGGATGCCCAAGGCGTCAGTTCGCTGTCGATTGCGACGGCCACCCTGGGGCTTGGTATCGTGATCTTCGTCGCCATGCCTCGTGTCGGGGCCGGCATGTTCGGCCAGGTGACGCAACCGGTGGCAGCCGGCGCCCTGAGCGGATTCGCCCGATCGATCGAATTCACCTCGGTCGGCACGATCACGGAATCCGACAAACCGATCATGCGACTGGTCGTCACGGACGAATACGGCGCCCCCATCGCTGGAAACACTCCACTTCACCTCAGGGGAGAGGTTCTCGATCTGTATGGTTGCCGATCTCCGAAGACAAACCGTGGCTGGGGCTGGCGGCGATCCGGGGTGGCAGAGCATGGCGCCGCCATGTACGAACTCACCGCTTCGGAGGACACGGTGCCCGCCGCCACGCTGTTCCAAAAGGACATCTCTCCGCCGGACGGGCCGATGCTCATTCAAGAGTACCGTCTGGAACCGACGGACGACATCTCGCTGTTCGCCTGTTATCCACCCATCGAAATCATCTCTCCGTCCCTGAAAATCGTGCGGAAATGGGAAGGAACGCAGATTCTTCAGACATTCAGACCCCTGCGCAGACCGCTGGAGTACACAATCAGGTCACCGGCTGTGCCGGCGACCGCGGCCAAAGCGCTGGCAATCGAGCGTGGCACGGCAGACGTCCCCGCCCCGATTGTCCCCGAAATCCCAGATAGACAGCGAACTGAGGTTCTCCGACTCATCGATGAGCAGACCCGCGGGATCGGCTCGCTCGACCGGCCGGACAATCGCCTGGCCTTCGCCCGCACACTCGAGTCTTTTCTGCAATCCAGCCGCTTCACATACACCCTCCAACCCCCACCGCCACCGGCGACTGGAGACCCGGTCAGTAGTTTCCTGCTGGTGTCCAGAAAGGGTCACTGCGAGTACTTCGCTTCCGCGCTGGCCCTGATGTGTCAGCTCAAGGGCGTTCCCGCCCGGGTTGTCAAGGGCTACCTGGCCAGTGAGTACAACCCGCACGGCGGCTTCTACATGGTTCGCAGCAAGCACGCGCATGCGTGGATCGAGGTGTTCGTCCCCGGCCTCGACTGGGTCACCCTCGACCCGACCCCTCTGTCCACCAGGCAATCCGGCGGGCTCACGGGGTTGGGGATTCGAATTCGTGCTTACCTCGACTACCTCCAGTTCCAGTGGGCCGACGGGGTGCTCGCCTTCAATTCCGAGACTCGCACCCGAATGCTGGAGCAGTTCACTCAATGGCTTCGCAAGCCCGCCCGCGACAAACGGACCCTGATCGGGGGCCTGGCCGCCTTTGTACGTGAGTTGTTCGGCTGGCGCCTCGACCTGTCGTGGCACGAGCGAATGGTCTACTGGGTCTTCACGATTCTGGTGATCCTGCTCGTTCTCCTGCTGACCTACGTCGTCGTTTCCCTGGCACGTCGATTGACGGCTTTCGCCAGACGCCTCTCGAAGGCCTGGCATGCCAGGCGAACCGGCCGCAACCGCGAGGTGGAGTTCTACCATCGATTCTGTCGCTTTGTGGCGGATCTAGGGCTGATCCGCAAGCCGGACCAAACGCCGGCTGAATTCGCCGCCGAACTGGCCGGGCGTCACGCCATCCTGCAAGAGGCCCCCGCCCTGGTGCGATCCTATTACGATGTGGCGTTCGGCGGACACACCTTGTCGCCCGAACACAATGGGGCAATCGAGGACTTCCTGCGCCGCCTGCGCAATCTCACCGCCGACCAGTTGGTGAAGGCCGAGACGCAATGATCGAACGCCCCTACCCCTCCTCCTCTACGCCCCCTCCGCGCCCACTGCGGCTAAGAACCCACCCCTCTGGCTGCTGATAGCTGAATGCTGAACGCTTCAATCGAAAACGCCGAGACAGGATGAACGCGAAGCTCCGGCCCGCAGATCATGGGATTGACGCAGATGAAGAGCAGGAGGAAGGCGTTTGAACATGAGGTAACGGAGACAGCGGAGATAGGTCTCCGTGACCCTCTGCGCCCACTGCGGTAAACACCACCGCTTTAACTGCTGATCGCTGATCGCTGAACCCTCGTGTCAACCGCGGAGTACGCTAAGCGCCTGACATACTCTAGAGGGTATACGAGTACCATACAACCTGAGAAAACTAGCTGCGTCCCCGTTTCGACACCCGTTTCGACACCGGCGGGAAATCGATGGGATTCCTCCAACGGGCTGTTCAAGAACCGCGAGCGTGAGCGAGCGGCCCCCCTGTGGCGCGGTCGCTTTGTGCTACGACCTGCCCTTTGCCGACTTGCGGGGGTCGGTCACGGGAGTGTGTTCGCTTGACAAGACGGAGCTAATGGGCGCTCCCGTTTCCCGATTCTGAGCCGGAGTCGGAGTCGGCGTGCTTTTGCCCCATGATGGATCTCGCGAACGCCTCGAAATCCGTTGCGCCTCTCATGGCTATCGTGTGAATTACGTAACGTATGAGCCAACCGACAACCAGCACTCGCCTGCCTGCACTGATCCTTGGTCTGCTACGCGTCGATTCCAGATAGATACCCGCGAAGAGGATTGTCATCGCGAGGATCGGCAAAACCACGCGATAGACTAACACAGAGACAAGAAATGGCTGACCGACTGAGATCATTCGTTCCTCGTTACCGCAAGACCCACGGCGGGGACACCCCAGAAATGGCCCACACACAAAGGGGACAAGAACAGGACAGGTTCGTTTTCTGGGCGCCGCCCCGGTTTCACATCCTGCCGATTCTGGCCGTCAAACCCGCTTGGCCGATCATCAGAATAGGCATGACCAGCTACATCCCCGCTCCAACATCTCAACCTACTCCGTTCCAACATACCCGCCTGCTCAAATCCTTCGTTGACCTGTGCAGAGCCTGTGCACATCGGGATCAGATCATGATACGTACACCGAACAGCCGCCACAGCCCCGGTATCAAGCTAGGCAAGACTGGGCTCTCGCTGTCTTTCGCTGCCCGGCATCTCAAGACAATGACGTCCGCATGGTCTGACCCTCGATCGACGATGTCAACGCCGCCGCCTTCCTCGAAAAGAAAGAGCTCGAAAAACCGCTCCCATTCTGCCTCAGGATTCCGAGCCAGCATTGTCATCTGCAGTGTGTGGGCATCCTCGACCGTAACAGCAAGCCCCAAGCCAGACATGCACGGATTCTCGCCCTCAGGTTCTGGCCACAACTGGGATTCGAGGCTCCCGGCTTTGAACTCATCTGCCGTACGATCTCGAAGCACGATTCCCGATCCATCCAATTCGAGAAGATGCTCGTATCCTATCCATCGACGCGGTAGGCAGCCGGAAGGTGATTCGAATCTTCGGGCCGCCCAGATGATGTCCTCGCGCCTTTCCGCCACCATGAGCACATGATCCCCACAGACCGCAAGATGACGTCGCTTCACCAATGGCTGCGTTTCTGGCTCGACGCTTTGAGGCACTTCCACATCCGTGGCGTATATCGCCAGTTGGGCAGAACTGGATTCGTCTTGGGCGGTTGGGTCAGCCTTGATCTCGGCCTCCAGCCGCGACAGACTGTCCCGCGTCACCCAGAGCGAAGTGGACCGGTAGGTACCGGCACCGAACCCCTTGGGCCACGTGAAATCGGCTCCGCCCTCGACATGCAGCACCGGTGCTGCGGCGAGAACGGCATTGTAGACGTGGCTCATCAACTCGCTGGAGGACCCGCTGTTGGGGAGACCACGATACGCTGCCATCCATGTTTCAGCCTCCCGGCAACCGCTGATATCCGGCGTCTGGAACCTCCAGATCAAAACACTGGTGACTTCGGGGCCCATCGTTTCGAGACAATCTGCCGTCGTTGGGATCCCGACGACCCGCTTGGGAGCACTGCAGGCACCACACAGCAGCAGGACGAGGATTGACACCAGAGTCATCTTGGACATCGCGCGTGACCGGCGACAACGAAGTTGTTTGGTGACCGACATGACAATCCTCTTGCCCCATTACACGGAGGACAACCGAGTATGTACTGGCCGTCACGGTTGTCACAAATTACTACAACGGGCCGTCGGAGCGTATCCCGAAGAGCTGGATACAGTGCGAGCCGAACACACCGGGACAAGCCCGGCTTTGGCGTTGCTCCTTTTTCGGCCGATCCTATTCTGGCACCCCAAACAACTTCACATAGCGGTAGCCCAGGGCTCCCACATAGCGTCCGTACTGATCACAGACTAACCGATGCCACGGCTCCCCGCCGCCTGCCTGCACGGTGAGCGGTAGGCGGACAAGCTCGGCGCCGTTGGTCACATCAAAGACCCGAAGACTCTGCCTGTCCTCCTCTGGTTTCACCAGCAGCAGGTCCGTTCCCGGCACAATCGCCAGCGGGCCGTAGGCACCGAAATCGATGTCGCGGACAGGCTGGAGCGATTGGAGATCGTACGTGCGGACGCGAAAACGAGACGGGTCCCGCGAGAAGTGCACCTCGGCTCCTACCGTGGCCTCGGCCGCCACCAGCAATCGTCGACGGGAACACACCGCTGACCAGTTGCAGCGCCAAGGGGCGGTACTCTGGCTCTTGGCCCCTCGCAGAGAATCGGCCTCCGGGTCCAGCAAGTACATCCCTGGCGACGTCCCTCGGTCCACGAGTAACACGCTGGAACCGACAACAGCAATGGGCCAGGGAACGCAGCGAGGCAACCGCAGATTGTCCGGCAGCCGATAGTCCCGGAGTTCCTTCTCTGCTATCGCGTAGACCCCGATATCGTCGATTCTAGGCCCACCCGGCGGCTCGCCGGGCTTCACTCTGACCAGCATCAGGTAATCGCTGTCGATAGTCGCTGCGGCACTCCACCTGAATTCCAAATCGTCGCGGCTGATCAGGCCGGGGCGGTCATGGGTGAGGTCAAGCTCAAACAGGATCCAGTTCAGGCCGTCAAATATCTGAGTAACGTACACACGGCCCCGCCGCACATCGAAGTACGCATCCCCCTCACTCTTGATTATCGCGCTGCCACCCAACTCGGGAT
>CAZTQK010000395.1:0-5946 GCA_964615635.1 uncultured Planctomycetales bacterium | reverse complement strand
CTGCTGCCCAGGAACGAACTACTCAACTCCCGGCAGGTGCCCGACGGCCTCCGGGCAGGTCTTGCGGAGTCGATCGTGCTTGTCCACGGCGGGATGGCCCAGGACGTCGGCCCGATCCTGGAGATGGTTACGGAGAAGTACCTGCTGCGTGGAAGAGAGGAGTGGCGAGCCCGCCGGGAGTTGCACGCCATCTTCGACGATCTGGTGGCCTCTTTGAAACGCGGCGACGTCCATCGCATCGCGCAATGCACGAGCCGGAACTGGGACAGTCCGCTCAAGACCATCATCCCCCGAGTCACCAACGAATTCACTGAAACGATCATCAGCAGGTCACGGCAGCGCATCGGCGACGATTTCCGGGGGTTCCTGATGCTCGGGGGCATGTCGGGCGGCGGCATGGCTTTCTTCGTCGCCCCCCACCGTCGCGATCGATTCCGCGACGAGATCCTCGAGATCATGCGACAGACCAAGCAGGAACTACACGATGCACTGCCATTCGCCATCGACCCGGTGGTGTATGACTTCCGCATCAACGATAGCGGCTCCACTGCCTCTCTGCGTCGGGGTGCTGAAGCCTGCATGCCGCCTCGCTACTATGCCGTGCAGGTCGCGACCTTGAGCCGGCTGGCACGCGACGAAGTGCCCGCGCTTCGCCGCGCGGATCTCGACAACTTCACCAGCAGGGACAAGGACCCGCAGGAACTGCTCCGCGTGCTGAGGGTGATGGTCAACCACCTGTTCCCCGTTCCATCAAGCTCGGTCGAAACCCAGGTTGAGGCGTGGCAGGAGGAGATCGCCCGGATCAAGCAGGAGAATGGCTTTGACCCGGTGCAGCACGAGCAGATCCGCGACAACCTGAAGCGAGGTCGGATCGGCCTGGGGCGGAATCAATTGCCTGCCGACACCGAGATCCGCGACGTTCTGCCTGCCGATGTCATTGACGCTCAGCGGTTCTGCCCGGCAGAGGCGGTTGCCGCCGGCGAAAATGCTCTCCGCTCGGGCCAGGTGGCCGTGGTGTCGCTGGCCGCCGGTGTCGGTTCCCGGTGGACACATGGCGCCGGTGTCGTGAAAGCGGCCAACCCATTCGTCCTGATCCACGGGAAGCACCGCTCCTTCATGGAGATTCATCTGGCCAAGAGCAGACGCATCGCCCGCCGCTTCGCAGCTCCGCTGCCACACGTGTTCACCACGAGTTTCCTGACACACGCACCACTCGCCAAGCACCTGGAGCTCAACCGCAACTACGGCTATGTCGATCCTCTGCTCCTGTCCCCGGGCAGATCGATCGGCATGCGGCTGGTGCCCATGGCCCGCGATCTGCGATTCCTATGGGAGGAACTGCCGCAGGAGACACTGGACGAGTACAAGCAGAAGGCCCGGGACAACGTTCGGCAAGCATTGATCGCATGGGCTGAACAGCGGGGCGAGGCCAGTGACTACGTCGAGAACGTCCCAATGCAGTGTTTCCATCCACCGGGCCACTGGTATGAAGTGCCCAACATGCTTCGCAACGGCGTGCTCGCGCAACTCCTGTCCCGGCAACCGTCATTGAAGCACCTGATGCTGCACAACATCGACACGCTCGGAGCGGACGTCGATCCCGGCATGCTGGGCCTGCACATTACCAATGACAACTGCCTGACGTTCGAAGTGATCGCCCGGCGCTTCGAGGACCGGGGTGGAGGACTGGCCAGAGTCAACGGCCAGCCGCGACTCCTTGAGGGCCTCGCCCAGCCCAGAGAGTCCGACGAGTTCGGCCTCAGTTTCTACAACTCGATGACCACCTGGATCGACATCGACCGACTACTGTCTCTCTTCGGCCTGGACCGCGAGCAACTGACCGGACCGGACATCCTGATCACTGAACGAATCCGGGCCGTCGCCGCCCGGTTGCCAACGTATGTCACCATCAAGGACGTCAAGCGTCGCTGGGGGCATGGCCAGGAAGATGTCTTCCCGGTCTGCCAGACCGAGAAGCTCTGGAGCGATATGACCTCGCTCCCGGACGTCCGATGCGGCTACGTGGTCGTGCCTCGACTTCGCGGCCAGCAGCTCAAGGACGTTCGCCAGTTGGATCCCTGGCTCAATGACGGCTCGCTGGGGTACGTCACGGGACTCTGCGAATTCGCCTGACGCACGAAGGTGCAAAGGCCGGAGTTGAATTGCTGCGGAGATCGGCTTGGCCGAAGGCGATGCTTCGCCCCAGCCGGCCACAGCCGCAGGGCCATGATCAGCACAATCGAATGAATGGCCGAGCATCAGGCAGCCTTCAGGCTCAGGTAGCCGCTGTAGCCGGCGATCACGGATGAGATGAGCAACAGGACCAAGCCTGCTGCCAAGCATGTGCGGGTCCGCCGGCTCGTTCCGTTCCATTCTCCGAGCAGAATGCCCAGCAGGGTGCTGAACAGAATCGCACTGGCCATGAGGACCGCCCAGCCGATGTATGCCCTCTGGCCCATTGCCGGCTCGCCGGTTTTGAAGCAGATGAACTGGCAGCACCAGATCGCCCCGGCCAGACCGGCGAAGAACAGGTTGCCGACCAAGGGCGTGTCTTTCTTGGCGTAGTCGCCCACGGTCTTGTTCTTGAGATTCAGGTAGAGGCAATAGAGGAAGTTGACTACGAATCCGCCGGCCAGAACAACGACCAGAATCGGCATGCCGCGCCAGGTTTGTGAAGTGGTGGCTTCGCCTTCGGGGACGCCAGGGGCTACCCAGGTTTTGGCATCCTTGTCGTAGAATACGCCTGCCGCATCGACCAAATCCGTGGGAGGAACAACTGCGTCTTCCGATTTGACCAACCGTGTCTGCGAGCCGAACCGGGCCTTGTACTCTGTGATCTGACCTCCCTGGAGGCCGAAACTCATGCCCGAACTCGCGAGGCCGGAGAAGATCGCAATGATGATACCCTTTCTAAAGTTGTACTCGGCGACGGCCTTTTTCTTTGCTTCCTCCGGCAACTCACTCTCCTTGGACATGCCCGCCAGACCGACAAGGACGATGCCCAGCAAGGAGACCGCCACACCCGCCAGTGCCGCCTGGGCGGAAGCGGTGGAATAAAGCTGCTCCAGATTGCCCTTGATGATCGGCGGAATCAGGGTGCCCGTGGCCGAGCACAGGCCGCAGCCGATCGCCAGACCGAGGCCGACGCCGAGGTAACGGATCATCAGCCCCCAGGTGAAGCCTCCAAGACCCCATAAGGCCCCATAGCCGAAGCAGGAAGCCAGAACCGTACTCGGAGACTGCCGCAACACGGCCACCACGTTCGGCGAGGTGGAAAGGGCCAACACCCACGGCACGACGATCAGGCCGGCGATCGCGTAGATCATCCAATAGCTTTCCCAAGCCCAGTTCCTGACCTTCTTGAAGGGTAGATAGAAGACCGCCCCGGCCAGACCGCCGAGAGCGAAGATCATGACGCCTAATGCGGGGTTGGGTTCCATGCAGGGCTCCTTATTCAGGCCCGAATGACGAAACCGAGTCGTCGGTTATCAGTTATCAGTCTTCAGTGACCGGCAACTGACAACTGACAACTGGACACTTCTCTCGTTCTTCCTAGCGTTTACTCAGCACCTTGGCTTCGTAATCCTTGACCTTGGCCAGCCACTCGGCCCCGACGGGCACGCCGGCCTGCAGGCAGTAGTAGTCCCAGACCGCCCCGAACGGCAGGGTTTTGTGCTCTTCGAGCAGGGCTAGACGGGAAGTGAAGTCGCCGGACAGCTCATACTTGCGCAACCGGTCGGCCGGCTCGAGCAGAGCCGCCAGCAGGGCCTTGATCATGTTTCGCGCACCGATCACCCACGCGGCCACGCGGTTGATGCTCGCGTCGAAATAATCGAGGCCGATGTGGATCCTGTTGGTGTAATCGTTGCGGACGATCTCCTGGGCGATCGCGTAGAGTTCGTCGTCGAGAATCACCACGTGGTCGCTGTCCCAGCGCACCGGCCGGCTCACGTGGAGCAGCAGTTCCTTGGCGAAGCTGAGAACCGCCGTCAGCTTGGTCGAGATCACCTCGGTGGGGTGATAATGGCCGGCATCGAGCGTCAGCAACACGCCGCGCGAAATCGCATAGCCAAGATAGAAGTCATGGGATCCGACGGTGTAGCTCTCCGCACCGATGCCGAACAGCTTGCCTTCGACGGCGTCGAGGTTGTGTTTCGGGTTGATCTTGTCTGCGAAGATCGCATCGAGCGACTTGACCAGCCGATCGCGCGGGGCTTTCTTGTCGACGGTGATGTCCTTGTAGCCGTCGGGAATCCACACGTTGGTCACGCAGGGCGTGCCGAGTTTCTTGCCGAACGACTCGCCGATCTTTCGGCAGGCGATGCCGTGCTGGATCCAGAACTTGCGGATGCCCCCGTCCGGGTGCGAGAGGGTGAAGCCGTCGGCGGCCTTGGGATGCGAGAAGTAAGTCGGGTTGAAGTCCAATCCGTGGAGCTTGCCCTTGGCCCAGTCCACCCAGTTGGCGAAATGCTTGGGCTCGATGTCGGTGCGTTCGATTCTCTTTGCGGCCTCGAGGTAAATGGCATGCAGGTTGAGACGATGCTTGCCGGGAAGCATGCCGTAGACCAGATCGAGATCGGCTCGCAGTTCGTCGGCGGTGCGAGCCTTGCCGGGGTAGTTGCCGGTCGCCTGGATGCCGCCGCCGGTCAAGCCGGCCGTGCTTTCGAAGCCGCCGACGTCATCGCCCTGCCAGCAGTGCAGCGAGACGGGGATCTTCTTCAGTGCGGTCATGGCCTGATCGGTCTTGACTCCGATCTCGGCATAACGCTCTTTGGCGAGCTCGTAGGCTTTCTCGACAGATGATGTGTTGCTCATTGCACTGACCTTCTCCTCAGTTTGAGGTCTAAGAGGGGTACCGCGTATCCGTTGCTTGTCTCTCGCCCGCCCAGGGGCCAACCCCGCCACCAACTGCAAAAGGGCCATTCAGCCCGACTGATGGCGATCCGGGTCGACGCAACAGGCGACACGATCGCGGAGAGAATAACGCCGGCCGAAAGGCGAGTCAATTCGGTTGAGCGGATCGCTTGGCTCTGGCATCAACTCGAAGTGTGACGCCGCCTCGCAGCCCGAAGCATAGGAGGAAACTGCCAGCAAGCATACAATGGTGCCCGTGACCGATGATGCGATGCTGCTGTGCCATCGTTGCGGTGCCGAGCTTCACCCGGGCCGTGGCGCTTTCTACGTCGTTCGAATCGACGCGTTCGCCGACCCCACCCCCCCGGTGCTCACGGAAGACGACCTGAAGCGCGATCTGCGGGCGGAAATTGAAAGACTCGTTAAAAGCCTCGAAGAATTGTCCGAGCAGGAGGCCATGGACCAAGTCCATCGGCGACTGGTTCTTCACCTTTGCGTGCCCTGCTACCGTCTCTGGATTGAAGACCCTGTACCCTGACTTGGCCGGTCGTGTGTCGCCAGGCCGGGGCTCTGCTTCGCGGACGGTGGTTGGCTTGACGACGAACGCATTGTAGTCGGCCCTCTGAGCTGCCGGACCTCAACGTCTGCCGGTTCAGATCCCGGGTGTGACCCGCGACCGACGCTGCGAGGCTCCATTACGGGATGCTGACTCAAGCGCGGCCAGCAGTTTCCGAAGCAACCCGGCCAACAGCTCGGCTTCACCATCCGAGTAGACCCCAAGACGTTCGCGGGCTTCGTCCAGTCTCACCGCGATCGCTTCGTCCACCAGGCGCAATCCCTCGGTGGTCAGGCTGATGAGCACGCCCCGGCGGTCTTTGGGGTCCGGGTCCCGTCGAACAAGCCCGATAGCTTCGAGGCGATCGATCCGGTTGGTCATTGCCCCTGAGGATAGGGTCACCAGCTCCATGAGCTGTGTTGGCGAGAGGGTGAACGGTGGACCGGACCGCCGGAGAGCGGTAAGGACGTCGAGTTGCCAGAGTGGGAGCCCGAACTGAGCCAGCGCCGCATCCGCGCTTTGCTCTAAGTATTTGT
>CAZTQK010000394.1:0-5988 GCA_964615635.1 uncultured Planctomycetales bacterium | reverse complement strand
ATGCGAGGCGGAAGAGGTAGTCCGATTCGGGCGGGGTCAAGAGCGCGTCCTCGAGAGGTGGTGTGCTGCGGTCGGGTCGAGTGATCGCGGGGTGTGCGCGGCGGGGAGGCTATTGGGGAATCAGCGACTAACTATCGAATCAGGTTTCGCGTCCAAGAGTTTCGGCTCTGACCCCAAGGATTACGGTTCAGGAAGTATGCTCACAGCACCGATGAGAACTAGTGACGGATCGCCCATACGTCATACTCGGCCATCGGCTCAGTCTTCGCGCGCAGGAAGGCATCTGCCTGGCGCTTGCCTTCTGTGGCAGACCCAGCCTCTCTGATGGTGGTGATGCGCCAGCCGCTGTCATTCAGGGAGCCCTTAATGATGGTCAGGGGGTCGGCGCGCCTGTCGGTGATGCCGCCGAACCGGATGACCATCTTGGCATCTTCCGCGCACACGTTCTCCGCGTTGCGCCATACCTGACGCAGATCGGCCGCAAAGTCCTCAGGGCTCGAATGAACGACCTGATCGCGGTTGGTGTAGTCGACAGCGTCGGGGCCACCCACGAACCAGTTGCGGAGCCACTGGTCGGGAATGTACGTCCGCATGCCATAGTACGGAGGCGAGGTGATCACCCAGTCGAACCGAGCTTCCGGCGTGTCCGGTTGGAGCGCCTCGGCCCCCCGGCTGTCCGCCAATCGCACGGCTCCCGTGATGTCGGAAGACGTTGCGTAATAGCGCTTCGTCCGCCGTTCAATTACAGCCAAGACATCAATGGGGTCGGGCTCAAGCCCTCGCCCTTGCCAAAAGCGAGTCGCATAGGCAGGCTTGGGGGCGAAGGTGCGGGGGCATTGGTTGGAGAAATAGCTCGGAAAGGTCTTTTGCTTCGGGCCATGCAGCGCACCCAAAACAATGCCTCGGAGCGCGATGCGGGCGTAGGTGCTGCAGTCGTCCAGGAATTCCTCCCGGAATTGACATAGCGCGTCCAGCACGGTCGGATGAAACGCCCATTGCCAAAACTCGCTGGTTGGGATGTGGCGCGCCTCACGTTCGGTCAGGATCCTGCGTGCTTCGGCAAGGATGTCATCAACGGTGGCCGTCGCGAGCTTGGAGGCCGTTATGGCTACGGCAACCGGGCTGGAGTCCACCCCAAGGGAACGGAGGCCGACAAGTCGTGCAGCGAAATTGGTGGTGCCCCGGCCGCAGAAGGGATCAAGCACGACATCACCTGCCTGTGCTCGCCGCTTCAAGATCTTGAGCGGAAAATCGAGCGGGAACATCGTGAAGTAGGGACAGATCCCGTTTAGAGCGACATCTCTGAGCTGAAAACCGTCTGTCACTTTTTGATCCTCATCCACGTTTTTCCCGTGGTCGGATTCTTGAATGTCTCCCATGCTGCGGGCTGTGGCCCAAACACAGCATTCATGGCTTTTGAGACGAGGTTGTAGGCGAACTGACGGCGGTCTTCTAATTGTTCTGGCAGGTGATCAATTAGGAACTGTTGAACTCCATACCAGGGCATGCCACTGGCAGCTTCGAGCTTCTGGCGGATATCTTTATCCCCTCGCAGCGCCTCGATTGCCCGCTGCTCGATGCTTGCCATGACGTCCACCGGCTCGGGTTCTTCTGTTTCTGCCTCTGGGGGGAGCAATGTGCCTGTGCCCTCGGCGTCAGGAATACGGGTTGTGGTCGCGATCTGCCTCATCCCGGAGAAGGTGCTGCGGAGCGTTTGGGCGTAGGTATGCCCGGCGGGCTGGTTGTAGTCGCGGTCCCGCACCGAGAACATTTTCTCGAACGACAGGGCGCGAAGGCTGACCGGATAGGGCTTGCCTCCCACAGAGCTCCAAAACACGCCCTGGCCCGGGATGGGCTCGTTGAGAAGCGAGCTCAACAGGTCGTCACTGAAATGGGCGTTGGCTCGTTTCAGGGACGTGAGATCCGCCGCCGACAACAGGTGGAAGATGAACCAGTTGTCGCCTTGGCTGAGGATCTCGACAGGAATGCTGCCCGGCTGCTGGGTGATCAGCAACGCACCCAGATCGTACTTACGACCTTCTTTCACCCACGCGACGTACGGCTCGGCAGCCGGCGCGTTCTCGTTCAGCACAGACTGCGCCTCTTCGACGACCGCGATAGTCGGGATAGTTTTTGGGTCGGCCGCAGTGAATTGCTGCTGGTTGCGATCGAAAATGCGGCGAAGGATTAGGCCGGACAGTACCAGCGACTGGCCGCCGCGCATCTGGGAAACGTCAATGACGCAAAGCTTCCCCTCCGAGAGAGCGTCAACCAGCATGTCCATTAGCTGGCTGCTCTTGTCATGCAGCATCTTCACGATCGCTGTCATGTTGCCCCTCGCCGCCAGCGCTTCGGCTTCCTGTCGTTGGGGGTCGAGGTCGAGCAGTCGGCAGACGTCCTCAAGTGGCGTGGTGTTGCCGTTGGTATCGATCAGATTGACCAACGACTCCCACCGATCTTGCGGCAGCCCGCGAAGCTTTCGAACGTTCTGCTGCTCCTGACGTTCTGCTCCGAGCGCGATGGAGATCACATCCCCTGGGCGTAGGCGGCGAATATCAAGCTTGATGCCGCCGGCAACGAACGACTGATAGAAGGAGCTTGGGTTTTTCCTGTCGGTGAAGACTACGACCTTGTCCTCCAGGGCGGGGACATCGCACAGCCCTGGACGGCCCTTGTCGTCAGGCCAGAAATACTCGCCATCGGGGTCGAAGATCACCGTGCCCACGGGGACCTGCTTGCCGGCGCGCTTCGTGACCAAGGGCGTGGTCTCATAGAGCTTCGAGAAGAGCAGTTTGTTGAGATTGGATTTACCGAAGCCCGCGCGGGCAAAGATGAAGCTGCGGCGAGATACCAGGGACTCGATGGGGAAGCGAACCAGAACCTCAGGGTCGACCACCTGCATCCATTCTTGCGACTGGAATGACTTGCTGCCCGCAGCGTAGATGTACTCGCCGAAGGCTAGATGGCCGATGGGAGCGCCGTGGATGTTGTGACCGGCGATCTCGCGCAGTACGTCATGGCTCGGAAACGCCACCTTGCTTCCAACATGGGGGAGCCGGCGATGCGAGGGAACGAAGGTCAGCCCTCTGCCATTTCGCCGCAGTACACCAAGAACTCGGATGTTCACCCGGTACTTCAGGTACTGCTCGCGAAGATCTTCGGGGATCGGCCTTTCCTCGCGGACTGCGCGAATGTTGAACTCCTCGCCGGAGCCGAAGGACAGCTTGCCCTCCGAGGAGAAAGAGGCGATGCGGCCTAAGACGGCCTCATCGGGCGTCTCCAACTGGACGAGAAGGAACTGCCCATGCATCGGGATGTTCTGGAACTCGTTCCGGTACGGCAGAACCAGGTCGGCGTGGAACTCCATGCCCCCTTGCTGGAAGCCTCGGAAGATGCCAACAACCTGCTCCCTCGGGAAGAGTTGAATTTCTGCCATGCTGTGCTTCCTTATCCGTACCGACGTTGTGCTGGATCTGCATCCTGAAGCTGAAACGCATCCAAGATCCCCGCGTCGCCACCGAGACTCGATCGCACACCTTCGTAGATGAAGTCCTGCAGAATGTCGAAGTCAAATTCGACTAGGGCCGCGTTCTCGTGCGCCCTCTGTAGGCAACGCGGGTAGTGCGGAACCGGGAAGCCGTTGATGGCATCGGCGAGCATCGAGCCGACAATGGTCTGAGATTCTCCGACTTGCGGCACAAAGATGTCGACCGGCCACACGGGGTCGCGCCGGTGGGAGCCGAATTTCACCAGGAACATTTTGCCGCCGACGAACTTGTTGATCTCCCCACCTTCGTCGGCGCGGTCGTCGCCTCGCGCGAACTCCGACCATACGTAGGCCTTCACTTCCACCTCGCGCGGCACCTCCACGTAGGCCGGGTAGTCCGTCTGAAGGACGCCTTCCAGAGCCATTGCCAGGCGGTACCGGGACAGCACCTTGCTGTGCTTAGCCACGCCAGCGAGATACACCCGACGGCGGCTATTGCTCCACTGCGCGTCGATGCGGTCCTTTATGCCCTGGAGCAGTCGCTGGAACAGGTCCTTGGCAAAGACCTTGCTGCGCAACAGGCCGTCGCAGACAATCAAGGTGTCGGTGCCAAAGTCCTTCTTCAAGATGGCGAACAGGATCGCCCATTCGACCAGTTCCCGGTAAACCTGCACCCAGCTGGGGGAAACCGGCTTCCCCTTGTCAGTCGGGCGAATCATGTGAGAGAGCCGCGGTAGGCTGTCCACATCCAGAAAGGCCATCATCTCGCCAAGTGCCGTCCGAGCCGACCCGTCCGCAGCGAACTGACGCTCGTTGAGTCTCTGGACCTGGGTTGTGGGCGAGACCGCCTCCAGGCAGTACTCGTTGTTGCTGCTGTCCACCACCCGGACCAGCTGGATCAGGAAGGGGTCGAACTGGAGCTGGTTGTTGCCGCCATCGGTGGCGACCAGCGAGATCGACGTCGTGGCGCGCGGCTGAATGAGGCGTGTGGCGCTCTTCAGAGGGCGGATCTCCTCCCGCAGCGCATCCAGCACCCCTTGATCGGTGCCGATGCAGTCCGCGATGGCCTCCTTCAATTGAGCTTGGCTTGCGGGGTCGATCATCTTCCAAGACCTCTCCGTGGGTCAGCTAGTGACGCCCAACGTGACAGGCAACCGGCGCGCGAGATGCGGACGAAGCCCCGCCGACGCGCGTCCGCGTTGACCGCCAGGTTAGGCGGCTGGCCGCGCATGATCCAGGAATTTCGACAGCACATCGCGGGTACAAAGAAGTATGTCATGGCGTGTGGCTGCGTCTGTACTCGGAGCCGCGACCCAGTTGCCATGTCGGACTGGGTCGGCGAACGCCTTTACGCGCCGGTCGATTTCGTCACGGCTCGTCCCAAGCGCGGCGTGCATTTCGTCCCAACTGCCGCGCCCATCGCTTGGTACAAAGGAGTTCTTCACACTTTCAATGGAACGGTAACAGTAGAAAGCACAGTCCGATACGTCGGCGATGGCTCGCACGTAGTCTCGGAGTGCGAGACGAAAGAACACGTTTTCTGCGGCAAGTCGAAGTGCTCGATTGAGGATTGGGTCGGATGGGGTGAAATCGAGGCCGCCAGGTCGCACGCCAAACACGTGGGGTGTGCCGTCTTCTTCAACTACTTGGATGAGTTCGACCGAGTAACCGGAACCCAGCGCAAAGCCAAGTGCGCTCACAACCATCAACGTGAGGTGCTCCGCGGCAATATAGGCGGTGCGCCATCCGTCTAGCTCGCCCGACTCAAGCACTACCGATAGCTGTGAGGAATCACACTTCAGTACGGCTCGGCCAGTATTTCCAAACCCAAGCTCGATCCGACTGAAACTGATGTCGGCACGTTCTGGATGTACCCGTCCGGTCGCCAAGTACCGCATAAGCCGCCTAACGAACCAAGGTAACCGGCGACCCGCTGCGCAGGCGAAGCCGCGCACGTGGGGCGTCCGTGTTGACCGACAGGTTAGGGGGCGCAGACGATTTCGTCGTTAATCCCATAGGACTTCCAAATGGTCCTTGGTAACTTTACCTCCACATTTGGGGCAAGGCTGGCCAGCGGACCACGCCTTCAGCAGTGTTCCTTTGCACATCGGACAATGAAGAAAACCGTCGTTGTTATCGGTCGCCTGATCCTGAAGCGCGCGATTCGGATCATCACTAGCACCTAGAGCGATATCCACCAAAACATGACAGGTTCGGCAATACAATGTCTTCGTTATTGTTTCAAAGCCACAATCCGTACCTCCGCTAACGCGTGCGTTGAGCCCGCAGGCATCACAGGTGAACCGATAGAGGCTACCCATTGATGTCTCCGATGGTGATGTCTTCTTCGAGGTTCGACACGGCGTGGTCTCGTTCGAATTTCGTGCGTAGGGTGAAAGTACGAACCTACGTTGTGCTTCGCGCCAAGCAGCGCGAAGCTTTTCCGTTAGGGAAGGTCTGATCAAGCCTTCGAAAAGTCCTTCGTTGTCCACGTCGCTCGC
>CAZTQK010000393.1:0-6022 GCA_964615635.1 uncultured Planctomycetales bacterium | reverse complement strand
CGATGCCCTCCTTGGGCGTCCACGTACGGATCGGTACATAGGAGTAGCTGACCACATCCCCGCTGACGCAGCCGGGAGGCAGTTTCTCCCCCGATGGCCGCGTCGTCGAACCTCGCCAGACCTCAGCCTGGGTCTGTGCACTGACCGCGGCAAATACCATGACCATAGCAGAGAAGAGACAACCGTTCTTTCGGCACATCGATCTACTCCTTGTTTTGCGTTATTGGTCTGGGGCCGTTGAGGTGGCCGAATTGGTTGTAGACCACATCGTTGAACATGCGCATCTTGAGCGCCACGTACTCCCGACGCCAGTAGTCCAGCATCTGGGCCGAATAGGGCTCGCCCTTGGGATGCCGCGGTGTGTAATGCTTGAGAACCCGATCGTAGTACTCGAGGCCTCCGATGAAATGAGCCCCGTGTTCGCCGCCTTCCTGAAAACCACCGAAGGTCCACCAGGACAAGCCCACCCACGGTCCGGCCTTGAGATGCTCGTAGTACGATTCCATCGTCTCGATCGGCGTGGTGTAGCTCTGGCCCTCGATCTGGCCGCACGCCGCGATGTACCACATCATGGCGTTCTTCGCCTCGGCCAGCTCGATGGCGCTCATCAGTGCGTGTGTATCGCTCCAGCATTCGGGCGTCCAGGTCTTGGGATCGGCGCTGTTCTCGCAGACCTTCACTTGGACCCCGTCGGGGTAGTATCGGGTGCGAATCCGCTGCCATTCGTCGGAATGGGCACGCACCTTCGCCCGGGGGATGGACAGATCCGCCGGATCGAACGGGCTGTGCTTGTGGCCCCAGTAGTGGTAAGCATCCACGCCGATGGCCTGGGTATTCGGCGGCAGCTTGACGCGTTTGTGCTCGTCCACGTCTGTTTGGCTGGCCGCGTAACAACCGTTGTAGTCGAGCGCCGCGTAGCTGAGCATGTTGTACCAGCCTTTAATATGGCTGAAGGGACGTTGGCCATCCATCTCACGCAGCCGCACGTTCCGGTCAAAATCCGCGAACAGTTTCTCGAGCCCTTGAGTTCCCAGGCCGCATTCGCCCTCATCTCCGAGGCTGACGGCCAAGATGTTGTTAATGAGTTGCCGGCCGGTGGCGCGGTCCCCTTCCGGGCTGACCAGTTCCCTGTCCCTGTCGGCCCAGAGTTTGTCGAGGATCTCAGTGAGACTCCTGGAAGCGTTCTTGTCGTCGTTCTTTCTGGCTGACGGGCGGCCCCACAGGATGATCAACTGGCGGTTCCTGTGGCATCGGATCATCAGATTGATGATCTCGTCGCGATACGAGACACGTCGGTTGTAGAGCTCGATGGCGGTGGACCATTGGCTGGCAATGTCGATCCGGCGGATATTCTCTGCATGAAACGCTTCCAGGGGTTTGCGGCTGTCGAGCGTCATCAGAGCGTATTCGAACAGGTAGGGCAGGATTCCCATGCCTTCGCTGGGGCTCCAGGTCCGGATAGGGACGTACGAGTAGCTGACGACGTCACCGTGGACGTGACCTGGCGGAAACCCCTCGGCTCGCTTCCCCGCCGGCCGTGAGGATGCCTTGACATCCGCTCCCGCTCCCAGCACGAAGCCGGCAGGACCGGCGGTCATCACGGCGACCAGAGCAACGGCCTTCACCCACGTTCGATCACGATTCCCATGCATGTTGCGTGCGTCCCTATCGTCCTCTACTGCTTCGGTGCAGGACCGTTGAGGTATCCGAACTGGTTGTAGACCACGTCGTTAAACATCCGCATTCGCGAGGCGATGAATCTCCGGCGGTAGTCCTCCAGTTGTGCATCCGTGTAGGCCAGACCTTCCGGATGCTCACGCGTGTAGCGTTTGAGCCGCTTGTCTATGTAGGCCAGCGTGCAGCCCGGTCCTTCCTCCTCGTGGTCGAAGATCCACCAGCTCAGGCCGACCCACGGGCCGGCCTTGAGGGAGTCGTAAAAGGCATCCATCGCTTCGATGGGCGTGGTGTAAGACCGTTCGGGTATGAAGTGCGAGTTGGCGATGAAGATCATCATCGCCCGGTCGGCCCCCGCCAGGTCGATCGCCTGAAGCATCGCGTGGGTGTCGTTCTTGTGCCTGGGATCCCAGGCATCGCCCAGGGTCACGCGGAAATCGGGGCCGTGGTACTTCGTGATCACGTTCTGCCAGGCAACAGCGTGCTGAAGCACGCGGTTTCGCGGCACGCCAGGGTCATCCGGGTCGAACGGGGTATGATCGAAGCTCCAGTAGTGGTAGACGTCCACACCGATGAAGTCCGAGTTCGCCGGCCATTTGTACCGCTTCCTGGCCAGGTCTTCCTCGTTCGCCGCGTAGCCGCCGATCCCATAGTGTACTTCGTTGTACCACGTGCGAATGTGTGCGAACGGCCGCCGCCCGTCCAGCATGCGGTCCGTGACCTCTTTCTTGAACCTCGTGTTGATCTCCTCGATCCCGGCGGTCTTCAGTGCCGTAATGCCCTCGTCCCCTATGTTGACCGCCAGGATGTTGTTGATCAGTTGGCGTCCCGTGGCCTTGTCGCCCTCGGGGCTCGTCAGGGCCTTGTCGCGATTTTCCCAGAGCTTGTCGAGAATATCGATGAAGTTCTGGAACGCATCCTTGCCCTTCTTTTCTCCCGGGCGGGCACTGAGGATGATCAACTGCCGGTTTCTGAAACAGCGGATCATCAGATTGGTGATCTCGTCGCGCCAGGTGTCGTAACGGTTATACAATCCGATGCAGGTGGACCACTGGCCGGCCAGGTCGATGCGGCGGATGTTCTCCTCATGGAAGGCTTCCAGCGGCTCTTTTCCACTCCACTTCATGAGGCTATACTCGAACAAGTACGGGCAGATGCCGATCGCTTCCGCCCGGCCCCATTGGCGGATCGGAACATAGGAGTAACTCACCACATCACCGCGGACGTGTCCAGGTGGCAGCTTTTCAATGGGAAAAGCCCCGGTGGCTCCGACCTCCTGGGCCATCGACGAGCGCCATCCCCCCATGACCGTGGAAAGAGTGATAACCGTGATGATTGTGCGCGTCTGTGTCGTCATTTTCGCTTTCTCGCTGATTCCGGTCACTTCTTCGGCGCGGGTCCGTTCAGGTGGCCGAACTGGTTGTAGACAACATCGTTGAACATCCGCATCCGCGAGGCGATGAACCTCTTGCGGTAACTCTCCAACTCAGCCATGGTATAGGGCATCCCTTTCTTGTTGCCCGGCGTGTAGTGCCGGAGCGTGCCGTCCAGGTAATCCAGCGTTCCTCCGCCGACACCGCCGGTGTCAAACACCCACCAGCTCAGGCCGACCCAGGGGCCGGCCTTCACCGAGTCGTAGAACGCGTCCATGGTCTCGATCGGCGTGGTGTAGCATGAGCCGACAACATACTGCGTATTGCCGATATAGATCATCATCGCCCGGCTGGCCCCCGCCAGGTCGATCCCCTGGAGCATCGCGTGGGTGTCGTTCTTGTGCTTCGGGTCCCAGCCCTCGCCCATAGTGACGCGGAAATCGGGGCCGTGGTACTTCGTGATCACGTTCTGCCAGGCGATCGCGTGTTGAACGACCTTCCGCCGGGGCACCTCCATGTCGTCCGGATCGAAGGGTGTGTGGTCGAAGCTCCAGAAATGGTAGACGTCGACGCCGATGAACTCGGAGTTCGCCGGCCATTTCACCTTGCCCTTGGCCAGGTCTTCCTGATTCGCCGCATAGCAGCCAATGCCGTAATGAACCTCGTTGTACCAGGTCTTGATATGACGGAACGGGCGCTGACCGTCCATCAGCCGGTTACGGATTTCTCTGTCAAACCGCTGGTTGAGCTTCGCCAGTCCTTCGGTCTTGAGTATGCTGAGACCCTCATCGCCCAGATCGGCCATGAGGATGTTGTTGATCAACTGCAGACCGGTCGCGCGGTCACCCTCAGGGCTGACCAAGACCTTGTCGCGGTTCTTCCACAGCGTCTCCAGGAGAGCGACGAGATGCTTGAACGAGTCCTTCTCCGGCTTGTTGGAACTGGGCCGGGCCGGCAGCAGAATGAGTTGACGGTTGCGGTAGCAGCGGATCATCAGGTTGATGACTTCATCCTGCCAATCTCCGAGACGGTTGGAGAGCCCAATGACGGTCGACCATTGACTGATCATGTCGATACGCCGGATGTTCTCGGCGTGGAATGTCTCCAGCGGCGCGTCGCCGTATGCCATCGGCCCGTACTCGAACAGGTAGGGACAGATGCCGAAGGCTTCCGCCCGGGTCCAGTACCGATTGGGCACATACGAGTAGCTCACGACGTCGCCTCGGACATATCCCGGCGGGAGCATTTCGCCGGCGGGAGCCGAGGCGGCAGGACTGACAGGGTCAGCGAATGCAACTGCCCCCGCCGCAAGGCAGACGATGAACGACGGCAACAAGAGCTGTCGCACTCAGTGTACTCCTATCAACAACCGGGTGCGCAATCCGGTCCGGCCAAACAGGCTTGGAACAAGCCGAAATCAGCCTCATCGACGTCTCCGTCGGAGGACAGGTCGGCGTCGGCACACTCCGGCACGCAGGGCTCTCCGTGCCCCGACAGACAGCCTTGCAGATGGCCGAAATCTACCTGATCCACGTCGCCGTCCTTGTCGAAATCTGACGCCGACAACACGCGGACTTGCCAGGTGACCAGATCGGATCCCACCGAGTTGTCCGCGTGCACTTCGAATGAGAAGGTCTGGCTGAGATCGACAACACCCGGTGTCCAGCCGCTCACGAGGCCGGCCGCGTTCACCTGAATGCCCGTCGGGCCCTGAGGAATAGACCATCCCATGGGTGGGGTGCCCTGCATGAGCTTCAGTTGTTTCTGGTATCCCGACCCGGGCGTCACGATCTCCAGCGGTGGCGTCACGGAAACGATCACGGGCCCCACGGGGAGCATGGCATCCATGAACGTGTCCAAAGCGACGAGCGAATGGCAATAGTGGTTCGAGGGCACATCGGGGAATTCGCTGTCCGGCAGATCGCGAATGTGCGGGTCCGCGGGGGAGGCAAAGACTCGCGGGTAGCCGTTGGTCACGAGCCAGTCTCGGGCGATCTCATGCTTGGACCGCGGCACCACGGTATCGGTCAGACCGTTGAGAATGGCCACCAGCAGGCTGGTATCGAGTGGCTGAGGGGCCGTGTCGAACATGCCCGCGTCGAAGTTGCCCTGCCGCGAAACGATCATGCTGAAAACCTCGGGGTGACGCACGCCGGCGTAATACGTAGGGATGCCGCCCCCCGACCATCCGGTCAGCAGGACGCGGCTCGTGTCGATGGCGAAACCGTAAGTCGCAGCCTCCGTATGAACGATCTGGTCATAGACAGCCAGAAGCCGCTGCTCGTCGGTGGTTGCCTGTGACTCACCGGTCCAAGGCTCTACCAGCCCACCGTTGGCGCTGGACATGGCCGGCGCCGCCACCACAAACCACTGGTTGTGGCGGTTAACGTTGTCGGTGTTCTCGGCCAGTTCGTACCACCTCGTGTGCGGATAGGGCGACTCCTCACAACAGCCCCACGTGGGGTCCGGCTGGAGCCCGATTTCCTCGTCGGCCGTGGTGACCGTGCTGTGACTGGTGATCACCAGTGGCAGAGGCACTTCCGGCACGGCTCCGGCCGGCACGTACAGGTAGTAGTCTGCGCAGTCGTAGGCGTTCTGACGCAGCACGATCTGCCCCCGGGGAGATGGCTCCAGCGGCGATGGCTGACCGCCGGCCACAAATGTAACGCTGAAGTCAAGAAAGACCACCGGATCCCAGCCTGCGACGCCCGCCGTCCCGGTCGAGGAGTTGTCGAAGACGCGTCCGCCGACGTTCGGATTGGCCTGGGTGCCGATGAATACACCGTCCACGCGGAACTCGAACAGCCCGTCAAGGGCCCGCACCTTGTACTCGTGAACTTGCGTGACGTCGAAGCCTGGAATGAAGCTTGTGGCCGCTCCGAAATCGGCTCCGAATGACCATCCGCCCCCGCCGGTCCCGCCGCTGTTGGCCTTCAGCACCCGGAAGTTGCCGTTGATGTACTGGAAGGTCAAGG
>CAZTQK010000392.1:0-6045 GCA_964615635.1 uncultured Planctomycetales bacterium | reverse complement strand
CCCCGGATCCCGGTGCCGCCGACAGTCCAAAAAACTCGCCCTGCAAAATCGCTGCGTAAGGGAGCGGCTTCCGTGTGGTGTTGGCCGCTTCGCGGCGTGGCCTGCCCTTGACCGCTTGGGCAGCGCGGTCAAGGGCCCCTCGCTTACGCTCGGGGTTCTGAAAGAGCCGCCTAGACTGTCACGCACCCCGCGGCAGCGGGCGGCGGGGCCTCTGCTTGTTTAGAACACCGAGAACGCATGACGATCAGGAAGAAACTCGGGATCAAAATCGGCCTTACAAAGAACGTATCGATCAACACGCCCAACGCCAGGCTGAATCCGGCCTGTTGCAGGAGCGTCAACTGGCCGGCCCAAAGAGAGCCGAGTGTGGCGGCCATGATCAGGCCGCAATTGCTGATCACCGCACCGGTGCTCACGATCGCCCGACGGGCCGCTTCGGCAGGCCCCGCTTGCGGGAGTTCTTGAAACAGCCGGGCCGCCAGAAAGATGTTATAGTCTTGCCCCACAGCCACTACGATGACGAATACGATCAATCGGACCTTCCAGTCGAGACCATATGTACCCATGACCTGAGTGAAGAACAGATCGCTCAGGGTGACGGTCGCACCGAACGTCAGCCACGTCGCCAGCAGCATGAAGAGGGTGAGCCGCAAGTGGCGAATGAGACCCAGGACGATGAGCCCGATCACCAGTGTGGCCAGGAACATGACCCGCCGTTGATCGGCTTGGATCACGTCGCGAACCGAGAGCACGTAGGGCGTCAGGCCCGATCCGAGAATCTCCACTTTTCCATATTGGCTCGCAAGACGGCCGGCTTCCTCGCGGGAGATCGTAATGGCTTGTTCGACGACGTTCATGGCTTCGGGCGAGAAAGGCATGTGGTTAATCAGGACTTCCAGCCTCATCACTCTCGATGACTTGGAGACGTAGAACTCGGCAGCGAGTTGTGACAGGAGATTCGCCAGTTGCGGCGGCATGGCGACGTTTTGCTTGCGGCCCAGCGGGGCGTTGAGTGAGTAGACGTCATCGACCTCTCTGATCAGTGCAACCCGATCGGCGACTGCCTGACTGAGCTTCTGCATGTCCGACGACTCGGCGGGACGTTCGAACTCGATCATCAGAGCGCTGGCGTAGAGCTGCGATTTCGCGAAGTGCCGGCTCATCAGATCGAACCCGCGGGCGGATGCGGAATTGGGCGGCAGTTCGCTCAGCGAATCGAAACGGGCGGGCAACAGCAAAGAGCACACCGCGGGCAAGCCCAGGAATAGGGTGCCGGCCAGCAGACAGGACAGGGGTCTGGCGGCCACGACGCCGGCCAGTCTTGGCCACAGGTGCCGTTGGCCAATGCTGGAGCCGCCGGCCGCACCGACGGGCCAGAACAGAGCTCCTCTCAGGATTCGGGACAGGGCTGGAGCCAGCGTCAGGGCGGCGAGCAGGGCGATGGTCAGGACAATGGCCAGGACTTTGCCCGCATTTCGGGTCGGCCCCAGATCGGTGAAAACCAGTGTGGACAGGCCGCAGATGGTGGTGGCGGCACCGGCGAGAATGGCCGGCCCGGCAAACCGCGTGGCTGAGACTGCGGCCGGGCCGTATTCAAGCTTCGCCTGGAGCGACTCGCGATACCGCGAGATCCAGAACAGGGCGTAGTCCACGCCGGCACCGAAGATGAGCACCACGGCGAAGATCCGCTCCATGTCGGAGACTTCCCAGGCCCACTTGGCCAAGGCGGCCAGCACGACGAAGGCCAGGAACACGCTGGCCCCGATGGATATGAGCGGGACGACCACGCCCACCGGCGAGCGGTAGACGAGAGTGAGGATCGTCAGGACGGCGATGATCGTCACCAAGGTGGTGCGATCCAGGGCTTCTTCGGCTTTCAGGGCGTAGTCACGGCCGCCAACGGCGCTGTCGGTCATCTCGACTGTTAATCCCCGGGGAGGTCGCATCCGGCCGAGGGCCTCGTCGATCGCGTTGACGGCCCGGGCGGTGATGGGGCTGATGAAGTTGGTGGGCAGGTTGACCAGAGCCATGGCGGCCTGGCCGTCCGGACTGACCAGCCGCGGCTTGAGGTAGGACACATCTGGAGACAAAACGCGCTCGGAAGAGTCAACACCGGTGACCGACGCGGCGGCCTTGGCCGATTGCCGGGCGGCGGTGCCCAGCCACGTAAGATCGGCCGGTTCCAGGCCGGTGTCGCGATAGCCGACGATGACCACCCGGCTGCGAGCCGCCAGAGCGGGGAATTCCCTGTGGATCATCTCCACGGCCCGGTTGTAGGCACAATCGGCGGGCAGCAGCGAGTCGGTCTTGGGGGGCGGGGGTGGCTCGGTCCGGAATGCCCATAGGGCACTGACCCCGATGACGAGCACCCACACGGCAATCAGGGTTCCGGGCCGGCGAGCGATCAGCTGTCCCAATTTGGCGAACATCGGTTGTGGTTTGTAGCCGCCAACGGTCTCGGCCACAAGCGCCGGGGCAGGTGGGGTCGCGGTTCTGAAAGAGCAGTCAGCAGTTGGCAGTCAGCAGCGTTTATCTGCCGCTCCCTGACGGTCGCGGTTCTGAAAGAGCGGTCAGCAGTCGGCAGTCAGCAGCGTTTGTCTGCCGCTCCCTGACGGTCGCGGTTCTGAAAGAGAACCCTGAAGGACCGCAGCGTTTGTCTCGCCGGATGGAGCCTACGGGCTTTTCGATCGCGGGACCAGCTCGAAGAGATGTGCTTCGCCGATGCGCTGGGCGTCGAAATGGATCTTCGATACTGCTTGCCCCATCGATGAATTGCTGACGATGTCCCGGACATCGTAAGTACCGGGCAAGCTGATCACCTTCGGGCCGATCGAGGATGTGTATAACATCAGGTAACGCGAGTTGCCGTTGAAGACGTCATCGGTCGTCGAATAGACGTGGCAGCCGGCGTACTGGGCCAGACCCCGAAAGAGGTTGGTCGTCATGGGGACGGAGGCGAAGTAAACGGATCGCCAGTCGCCGAACTCGCGCACGACCAGGCCGGCCTTGCCGGTCGGCGTCAGGGTGCCCAGAGCGGTGGCCGCAGGGTCGTCGGCGTAGAACACCGGGTCCACAGGGTGATCCTTCCACGAGCCGGGCAGGTGGTCACCTTTTTCGTTCGCGGTGATTGGGTGACGACGATCGGTAATCTTCAGGCCGAGCTTGGCTTCTTGTCTGACGTGGCGGACGCGGATGCCCGTTAGAGATTCGATGGCTTCTTCCGAGAATGAGCCGTTTTCCTGGATGAAGCCCGGCGCATAGAACCAGACCGCGACGGCGTTGTTGCGTCGAACCTTGCGGGCGATGGCCTCGCGGAGATCGTTGGGCAGGTAGAAGGGATTGAGGAAGACGTAGAGCTTGTAGTCGGGTAGGTCGGGGTTGGCGATGTCAGATATCAGGTAGTAGTCCTGAGGCACGCCGCTGCGGCTCAATTTGCGGCGCATATCGGTCACCAGAGGGAAGGTGACGGCGCCGGGGCCCCACTTCATGTGGAAGTACGATTCTTCGCTGTGGAAGATGGCGACGTCCGGCCGGCGCAGTCCGCGGTGCTCCACCACCTGGCGTGCTTCGTCGGAGAACCGGGCGACGCGGCTCATGATTCCCTCGTCGCGGAAGCTGTCATCACCGGCGAGCGTCGACCACCACAGGCCGACCATTTCGGTCAAGGTGTTTCCGAATTCCCGGCCCATCAGCCCCAGGGTGTCGGGCAGGTCCGATGCGACCTTGCGGCCGTAGGCATAGGAGGGGTTGACAAGGTGCGTTCGGATATCGGCGTCCTGAAAGAAGAGCTTGTTGTGCAGACGATAGCTCCCGAAATAGCCCGATTGGAAGAGGCCCGGGTCGCCGGAGTCCTGGGCCTCATACTGGGAGGGACTGGAGAGAAAGTCGACGTAGGGTGACTCAAGCACCTGTTTCAGGCCACACATGCCGTCGTTGTACGTGCATGTGCCGGTGTGGGCGAAATGCAGCATGTAGCCGTAGAGGACGCCTGCGATCTTACGGCCACCGGTCTCTTCCTTGACGATGCGGCAACTGCGGACGATGTTGTGGGCCTTGATGTCCGACATGAATCGCATGTAGTCGATCGCCGGGCGGGCGACGGCGGCATCGCGGAACAAGCCATATTCGGTGGTGGTACGGAACTTGCTGGACGGCGGCTCGGCCGTCTCGAAGGTGACGTTCTCGTCTCGCCAGGCACGGCGCAATTCTGCCATATTGTTGGCATACCGATCACGCAGCCAATCGCGGAAGCGGCTTCTCGCGGCCGGGCTGTAGTCGAGGTAGCGGGTAGCGCCCTTGTTGTAGGAACCCCACCAGATCCATTCGCTCGAGCTCCCGCCGGCCGGCTGATAGCCGATGATGCGGTCGGCGTAATCGGAGGACTCGACGTGGCGTATCATGTCGCGGAGCATTCGCTCATAGGAAGCCTCCCAGGCCCGCGAAGCCATCGAGTGTTGTGCGTGTTTGCTGCCGTCTTCGTATTGAACGCGATCGTCGGGATGCGTCTCGAGCCACCAATCGGGCGGGTTGAGCTTAACCCGCGGGAAGATGTAGGCATCCGGGTCGGCGACGATGATCGCCTTGAGGCGGTGGTCGAATTTGTCGAAATCGTACCGGCCCTCTCCGAGCCACCACCGGTTGGCTTCGCGCAAGGGTCCTTGTTTGCCCGGAGTGATGTTCATCCAATTCCAGATGATGTGCGTGTAGATACGGATGCCGGCTTTGCTGAAATCGCGGCAGACCTCGGTGGGCAAATCGCCGATCGGAGCGAGCGCGAGGTTAACCATGGGCCCGCCGTTGATGAAGAGCGTGGGCACCCCGTTGTGCGAACGGACTTCGGCCACGGTCCCTTTGGGCTTGGTCTCTTCGGCTGTAGAGGGCAAAGCAACAACTGCAGCGCAAAGCAGGGTACCGGCTACAGACACGAATCCTATTCCTTTCAGTCTGAAAAGCGGTTTGGTGTTCCGATCCGGCACTACGGCGCAAGGTTGCCGTCTTCCGTGGCGGGCCGGCCACGAGACCCGCAGCAAGAATCGTCCTGTGACGTTCTACGCCGGCCTCACGTCGCGCTTGGCCTTATCATAGACCACCTTGCGGTTCAGGTCCCAGGCCAGGTCGCCTAATGCGACCGCGACACCCTGTTTGTGGCCGAGATCCATGTTGGCGTTTGGCTGGCCGCCGTTGCGGATGCAGTCGAACCAGTTTTTCACGTGTTCAGCGCCCGGGTACGGCGGATCAACGGCATCGCCGAGCAGCTTGTAGGCTTCGAGCTTGCTGTTCGTGCCCTCGCCCGTAACCAGGGGATTGCCGGGGTGATGGCCAAAGCGGGTTTTGACGCAGCCTTTCTCGAACATGAACACGGTGGTTTCGTTGTCGATCTCACTGCCGAAGTGGCTGGTGAACTGGGTGTGGAAACCATCGGCGTAGTCCAGCATGACCATGGTCTGGTCGGGGGCGGTGCACTTCGGGTCGTTGGTCGGGGCGTAGCGACCACCCCAGGCGGTCGCGGATATCGGATAATCGCATCCGGTCACGAAATGGACGAAGGTGATGAAGTGTGTCATCCAGCCGCCGATCGTGCCGCTGGTGATCTCCTTGTAGCCCATCCACTTGGCGAGCATGTTGGCATCGAAGGGACGCTCAGGCCGGTTGTACAGCCAAGCCTTCCAGTCTGTCTCTGAAGCGGTCTTGGGACCCTGGTAGTGGGCCCAGTAGGGTACATAGGCAGTCTCGGTCGACTCCACTCGGAAGAGCTTGCCGAGCTTGCCCTCGGCGATGAGTTGCTTAACGGCCCGGACGGCCGGCGAGCTGACGCCATGCGTTCCGTGCTGCACGACCATTTTCGAGGCCTTCACTGTGTCGTAGAGCTTGTTCAATTCGGGAAGGTCAATGTGCAGGCCGATGATCGGCTTCTCGACGTAGACGTGCTTGCCGGCCTGGACCGCGTGGATGGTTTGCCCGGCGTGCTGGTGATCCGGCGTGGCAATGACCACCGCATCCGCGTCGGTGTCCTCGAGCAGCTTGCGATAGTCGGCGTAGGCCTTG
>CAZTQK010000391.1:0-6045 GCA_964615635.1 uncultured Planctomycetales bacterium | reverse complement strand
GGGGTCGACATCGCCGCGCTTCTGCAGCAACTTGATCTGTCCCAGACTCAGAAAGTCGAGCCACTGGGCGCTCTTGCGAAGCAGCAGGTTGGACGGCGAAAGGTCCGTCTTATAGAAGTCGGTGGCCACCGGGGTCAGTTTCTCGCCGACATCCGTCATGACGGACTCCGCCTGGCGGCTGATGTCCAGTCGGAAGCCCCGCTGCGTCAGCGCCCATCCGCCGTTTCGCTCGTCCCAGCGGGCGCGGTCGGCCCGGACGACCGAGCGAAGCTGACCGTAGTTGGCGGCGTCGCCGAGATCGGTGAATCGATCGAGGACGATCAGGCCGGTAATTGTCTGTTCCTTCGGCGAGAATTCCTGAGCACTGAACAGCCGACCGTCCGCGTCCTTGATGTACCAGAGGTCTCTGTGGATGCGGGCACCCTCGACATTGTCGCGCGGCCGGGCGAGCTTGGGCGCGATCCCGGGTATCAGTAGTTCCTGGTCGAGAATGAGCAAAGCGTTCATGGCCAGCCCGGCGAAGATGATCGGCATGGCCAGCCGATACATGCTCGTCCCCGACGACAGAACCGCGGTCACTTCGTTCTGCCGCTGAAGCCGGGCCAGCGTCACGCAGGCCGCGAACAGGGTAATCACACCAGCCAGTTGAGCAAAGTAGAGCGGTATGTTGAAAACGTAGTAGTCGATAATGTTGCCGACAACCTTCAGTACTCCGCCGAGAAACGACGACTGCTGCTGCGGCCCATCGGTCATGCTTTCCGTGAACTCATCGGCGTTGAAGGAGAGATCGAGCACCACGTAGAGACTGATCAGTACAAACAGGGAAAGGGCGTAGTTGCCCAGGAAGCTGCGAAGAAGATATCGATCGAGAATCCTCATCATCGCCCCGCTCGTCTCAACGCCTCAGGTATCTCTTGAGGACGACTACGTCCACCAGGGCCAGCAACAGGATACCAGCCCAGATAATGCCAACACCGACAACGTGCAGGTACGGGTCGACACTCTCGGCCTGACGCCGCCCCAGCATGTTCATGGCCACAATCGCCAAGGCCGGCAGAAAACTGATCGCAAAGGCCGTCAGAAACTGGCCGTTGCGGAAGATAACACCCAGGGCCGCCGCCAGGATAATGGTCACCAGGGCGCTGGCACACAGGCCGAGCCGCGAATGCAGAGAGCCGATGATCTCGTTTTTCTGGCGGATCATGGCGAACAGGGTCTTGAGTCGCATTTCCTCGATCTGTGGCCCCAGTCCCAGGGGTGTCACGGCAGCCCGCAGTTGCTTGAGAGATCGGATTTTCTTGCCCGCGATATCATCCGAACCAAGCAGCCTGGTGTCTGAGTACTCCTGATCCTTCTCAAAAAGGCTTGCCGGAGCGGCGATAGGCTGCAAATCAATAGCCGCGTGCTCGATGGTCTTTCCGGGCTGGGCGGAGTCAGTGAAAGCGACGCCTCCCTGCAGGCCGATCAGGACGACGTCTCGCGTGTTAGCGATGTTGCGCTGCAGCCTGACCGTGGCGGAGTCCGCCTGGTAAACCCGAGTCCGTTTGCGGCGGCCTTCCTCCGTCCAGGTACACCTTACCGAGACGTTTTTCAGCTCGGGCGTATAGCTCTCCTCAATGATCCGGGCGCTGCCTGCGCGGATTTCGTATCGCTGCGACTCATCTTCCAGAATCAACGGTTCTGCGGCCGCTGCAAAATGGTTGCACAGCCGCCGATAGAACAAGCTCTCGCGCATCTCGCGGCGGGTCTCAGCAATCTGGGGGCGGAGCGGAGGCAACTGGGTCGGGTCGTTCTTGTATCTCAGCAGCTCGCCCAGCGACGACCACTTGGGATCGTAGAGCAGAAACTTGGGCAATTCCCTGGAACCGAACGGCCGAGTTTTTTCCTGGTAGACTCGGGCCTGCTGGATGTCCTGAAGATCCATCAATCGGACGTCGGTCAGGAATGCCTCGACCAGCGGTTCGCCGGTCTCCGGCGTCGTCTTGAAGTCCGCCCGGCCCTGCCTGACCGTGCCGCAGCGAACCAACTCGCCCTTCTTCAGATCAATGAACGCGGCATTGTGAACCAGCAGGACGTCGTGACCGGCCTCCTCAACCAGGTCCACCTTGCCGGCATGCAAAACCTGTGCATCGTTCTTCTTCTTGTCCTCGCGCTTGAAGTAGCCCCGGTTCTTGAGGGCCTGAAACGCGACCTTGGAGATGTCGTGCTGGACGCGACTGGCGATGCCTGCGGCGGCCTTGGGAATCACGTAGTTGCTGAAGGCGAAAGCGAACAGAGCAGTGAAGATGCTGAGGCCCAAGGCCGGAGCCAGAAGGCGGTGGATGTTGATCCCGCTGGCCCGGCAGGCATCGAACTCGTTGTCGGCCGCCAGACGGCCATAAACGATGGCACAGGCAAACAGGGCGGAGACCGGCAGCGTCACTGCCAAGACCATCGGCTGGATCAACCAGAGGATGTGCAGCACGGTTCCTGCAGTGGGAACCTCGATTCTCAGAATGGTCGACATGGCTCCGCAAAGGCTCAGTACCAGCGTCAGGCCCACCGCGGCCAGCGCAAAAGTCTTGAGCAGCTCGCGGGTGACGTAAAGCTGTAGAGTCCTCATCAAGGGGCCCTTTGGGTGCTGCCGGTGCTGGCCGGTTCCAGGCGACCGACGGGCCACTGGAACCCAAACCCTTTTGGATAAAGGGCTTACGCGCAATCCAATGGTGCATCTCGCCGCGCCAAACCCCAAACCTACCGAATTCCGGCGGGGCGTCAATAGCCACCGTCCGGCGACCCTGAAACGCGAGGGCACCCTCGTGGGTATATGGAGGGAGTATTCGGAGCCGGACAACAGGCCTTGGTGAAGGGTCTGCCTGCTGCCGATAGAATGCCAATCCGTCTGTGAAGTCGTGATTGAAACCCAAGGAAGAGGTATGGCCAGCACATCGACCGCTATGGACCGTGATCGTCAATTCGATCCGGATGCGGGCTTGCTCAGCAACCGGGCTTTCAGGCTGCTCTGGCTGGCATGCGGAGCCGCCGTCATGGGCGGCCTTCTTGCGGGCACCGTTGGAGCCGGGGGGCTGGAAGTTGGCGAAGATGGGAGCGGAAGCCGAATCGAGGCGATCGCGATCTGTGTTTTCATGTTCCCGTTCTTCATTTTTGGACCTCTCAACGGGCTCCTGGCCGACCGCCTGCCGCGGCGAGGCCTCATGATCGGCGTCGATCTGGGCGCGATCGGACTGATGGCCGGGTTGGCACTCTTGGCGATTTTCAAGCCTCTTGCCTCGCCGTGGACCTTGACGCCTCTGGTTGTCGGCGGAGTGATCGTTTCGCTCCTTTGGCCGGCAAAATCGGCATTGCTGCCCGCGCTGGTTCCCAAGGACCGGCTTGCCCGAGCCAATGCCATGAACTGTATGCTGGCCTTAGTGGCCGTTGCAACGGCGGTCCTGATTGGCCGATACCTGGCCGACAGGCTGCTTGTGCGTACCGCCTTTGCCCTGAGTGCCGCCGCTCTCCTGATCAGCGCGATTGTCTTGCTCCTTATTCGGCGACAGGCAGGTCAGGCGCACGCTGTGTCTTCCCACGGCGCGGGTGTTGGAGGTTTGGCCGAAGCCGTGCGATACATCCGCGGGCATCAGCGCGTGGCCCGGCTGATGGTCGTCACGATGGTCATCTGGGCTTTCGGAGCCTTGGTCTGGATTGCCGCTCCCACCCTGGTGCAGGACGTATGCGGCCGACAGGGCTTGTCTGACGTTCGGCTGTTTCAGTCCTTCTTGGTCGCCGGCTTGTTGATCGGGGCCCTCATCCTGACAAGCACCGGAGATGCTTTGCGCGGTGAGGCGATCATCGTATGGTCGCTGTTGGGAATCACGTTGGCCATCGCTGCCCTGGCGGGCTGCGCCCTGCTGCCCATTTCATCTGACGCAGCGTTGTGGGTGGGGTCCGCCGCGACCATCGTGGCGGGCGTTTGCCTCGCCGGCGCCGCCATTGCGTGCAATGCCTTGTTGCAGCGGATCGTGCCGAACAGATTGCGGGGTCGAGTCTTCGGTCTGTCAGAACTGGCCGGCGCTGTCGCATTGCTGGCGGTGATCGCAACCATTGGCATTCCGAGTTGGTCGAACCTCGCCGGTTGGATCGGGTGGGTTTTTCTCGGCGCGGCCGTGGTCCTGGCGGCCGGCGTCGCGAAACCGTTGACCGCCCGGCTGCGGCGAGGGCCGCTGCGTTGGACCAAGCAGTTCTGGTGGAACCTCACTGAGTTCTACTGCCGGTGGTGGTTCCGGCTCCGCCGCGAGGGCCCGTGTACGGTGCCGGCCGAGGGACCGGTTATTGTCGTGGCCAACCACACCTGCGGAATCGATCCGTTGTTGCTCATTGCCAGCACGGCCCACCGGTTGATCGGGTTTCTGGTGGCGGAGGAGTACACGCATATCCCGATCGGCGGACGACTGATCCACATGATCGGCTGTGTGCCGGTCCGCCGAGACGGACATGACGCCGCGGGCACGCGCGCCGCCCTGCGCCATCTGCGTGCCGGCAATGTCCTGGGCATCTTCATCGAGGGTGGCATTCCCGAGCCGGGCGAAGTGCGTGAACCCAAACTCGGCGCCGCGATGCTCGCCTTGCACAGCGGGGCGCTGATCGTGCCCGTACACGTTTCGGGGACGTACTACTCCGAAAGCATCGGCCACGCCTTTCTTCGCCGTCATCACGCACGCGTTCGATTCGGCAAGCCGATCGACCTGAGCCGCTACTGGATCCCCAGCGGTGACAAAGAAGCCCTGAGGAAGGTAAGCTTGAGACTGCTCGAGCAGATTCGGCAACTGGGACCGGAAGGCGAAGTTGAAGATGATTTGCCGGTCGACATCACTCTGTGATCGGCGGAGAACGTTTGCTTGCGGCAGATGATGCTGCCGGCTTGCCTACTCATCGGTTTCGGGGGTTGATGTCCGGCCTCGGCGATTGTGGATGCAGCCGACGATTCCGCGTTTGGATGGGGCCCGCAGAAACTCGACGATTCTGCGTCCTGCGTCTGTTGTCACCGTTTCAGCGAGTTGGTCCAGAGCTTTCTGAAAAGTCACTCCGGAATGGTAAAGCGTCCGGAAAGCGTGCTGCACGTCCCGTCGTTGCTCGGAGGTGAAACCGGCTCGCCGCAAACCGATGATGTTGATACCCGCACACAGACCTGACGGTCCGACGATGAAATAGGGCGGCACGTCCATCGTGACGGCCACAACACCATGGACCATGACGAGGTCGCCGACGCGGCAGAACTGGTGAATCGCCAGGTTGCCGCTGAGAAACGCGCCGTTACCCACGTGGACGTGCCCGGCCAAAAGAGCCCCGTTGGCCATTTTGACGTCGTCGCCCACCTGACAGTTGTGCCCGATGTGCGAGTTGGCCATGAGGAAACATCGCTCGCCGACCACCGTTGCCGAACCAGGAGCCGTCCCGCGATGGATAGACACCCCCTCGCGCATGATGGTGCCTGCGCCGATCCGGCAGTACGTCTCTTCCCCGCGATAGGCAAGGTCCTGGGGGGCGTGACCGATGACCGCGTTGGGATGCACTTCGCAGTTTGGCCCGATTTCGGTCCAGCCCGTCAGATAAGCATGCGGATAGACCCGCGTCCCCGCGCCAATCCGAACGACGCCGTCGATGATCACATAGGCGCCGATGTCGGCGGTTGGGTCGATTTCGGCACGCCGGTCAACAATCGCGGTGGGATGAATGGGCATTGCGTGCTGCCGCCTCGTCATCCGGGGATACTGCCCGCTGTGGCGCGATGTACGAGTCCCGCGCGGCAAGCCGACCCGGCCCGGCCGCCGCCGCACCAGCGGGCAAACGGGTGAACACTATACACGGACCGCCGCAGAAGGCCAGTCGCCGGTGCCTTTCGCGGTTCGCAGCAGAGCAAACCTCATTCTCAATTCTGCATTCGCCGGGTGCGTGATAGCCTAGGCGGGGAGACGTTATGGCTTTTTCAGAACCGCGACCGTGAGGCAGTAGCCCCCGTGTGGTGGTGTTGGCCGCTTTGCGGCCTCTGGAGTTTGGCACTTTCCC
>CAZTQK010000390.1:0-6057 GCA_964615635.1 uncultured Planctomycetales bacterium | reverse complement strand
CGGCACCTTCGCGGTCGAAGATGTACGACGGCTCCTTGTAGTTCCGCTTGCTCTTGGAGAGCTTCTTGCCGTCCTCGCCGCACACCAAACCGAGCACGATGCAGTTTCGGAAAGGGTGGGGGTAGGGCTGAGTGCTAAGTGCTGAATGCTGAGTGCTGCTCTTCTCCCCGAACAACATCGTGCTGATCGCCAGCAGCGTGTAAAACCAGCCTCGCGTCTGATCGATCGCCTCGCTGATGAAGTCCGCCGGGAACCGCTGGCTGAACAACTTGTCGCTGCCCGGCTTGTGTGGATAGCCCCACTGGGCAAAGGGCATTGCCCCGCTGTCGAACCAGCAGTCGATCACTTCGGGGACGCGGCGCATCCGGGCTCCCGAAGCGAACGGCGAATCGTAGGTGATCGCGTCGATGTACGGCTTGTGAACCTTCAGATCGTCGATCAGGTCCGGCTTGGCCTTCTTCGCCGCGTCCCAGACCTCCGTCCCGCTGACACCCGGTTTGCCCATCAGTTCGGCATACGAGGCAATCGCTTCCTGCCTGCCGGTCTTCTCGCATTCCCAGATGGGCAGCGGCGTACCCCAGAACCGTTCGCGCGACAACGCCCAGTCGACGTTGTTTTCGAGGAAATTGCCGAACCGCCCGTCGCGGATGTGCTCGGGCAGCCAGTTGATCTTCCGGTTGTTATACAGGAACGCATCGCGGAACTGGGTGGTGCGGATGAACCAGCTCTTGCGGGCATACTGGATCAGCGGATCCTCCTCCGCCCGCCAGCAGAACGGGTAATCGTGCCGGTACTGCTCGCGCTTGATCAGAAAGCCGTTGTCCTTGAGCCAGCGGATGATGTCCGAATCGGCCTCCTTGCAGAATCGCCCGGCGAAGTCCGTCGCCTCCGGCACGAAGGTGCCGTCCGGGGCGATCAACTGGAGCATGCCGATGCCTTTTTCCTGGGCAATGCGGTAGTCGTCCTCGCCGAAGGCCGGGGCCACGTGTACGATGCCGGTGCCGGTGTCCAGGGTGACGAAGTCCGCCGAGATGACCTCCCACGCCTTGCCGTCACTCGGCTGGGCATAGCGGAAGATCGGCTCGTACTGCATGCCGACCAGTTCGGCTCCCTTGACCACGCGAACGGTGCGAACATCTTTCTCCAGATTGACCGGCAGCCCCTTGAAGACGGCCGGAATTAACTGTTTTGCCAGGATAAGCTGCTCGCCTTCGACTTCGATCTGGGCGTATTCGATGTCCGGATGCACCGCCAGCGCCGTATTGCTCGGCAATGTCCATGGGGTTGTCGTCCATGCCAGGAAACTGGTCTTCGGCTCGCCTTTCAGCCGGAATCGCACGGTGATCGACGGGTCGTCCACTTCGCGATAGCCCTGGCCGACCTCGCCCGATGACAGCGCCGTCCCACCCTGCGGCCACCACCAGACGATCTTGTGGCCCTGGTAGAGCAACCCGCTGTCGAACAGGCTCTTTAGTGCCCACCACACGCTCTCGACGTACGACTGGTGGTAGGTGACGTAAGCGTCCTCGAGATTAATCCAGAAGCCCAGACGGCGGGTCAGATCCTCCCATTCCTTGGTGTAGCGAAAGACGCTCTGCTGACAGAGCTGAATGAACTGCTCGACGCCGTGAGCCTCGATCTCCTCCTTGGTGTGGATGCCGAGCTCCTTGCACACCTCGCCCTCGACGGGCAGGCCGTGTGTGTCCCAGCCGGCCTTGCGGTGGCAGTAGTAGCCGGCCATGGTCTTGTAGCGAGGGAAAACGTCCTTGATGATCCGCGTCAGACAGTGTCCGGGGTGGGGCAGGCCGTTGGCTGTCGGCGGCCCTTCATAGAACACGAACGACGGACAGTCTTCCCGCTGCTTGAGCGACTTCTCGTAGATCTCGTTTTCTTCCCAGAACCGCAGCACTTCGGCCTCGGCCTTGGGGAAGTCAAACTGTGCCGGTACTTCCTTGAACATAAATGCCTTTGCCTCGGTCAGTTACGGGCGGTCTGCCCGCACTCTACGACAACCCGGCCCGCCGTCGCGGGGCGAAGCCCGCATCCGCTTCGATTTCGCGAGCCTGGAAACGGGGTATGTTAGACCGAACTGCTCAAACTGCAAACGGAGGGCGTACGGACTACGGGCTGGCGAACCAGGCTCGGTCCGTATGGTTTCTGCAGCCCGGAGATGATTGCTTGACCGATCTTCGCTCGATTGTGGGCCTTCTGAAAGCTCCAAACGCGACAGGCCGCACCAGGCTCTCGGTCTCAGTCTCGGCTGGCCGTCCAGTCGGGCGTGCTGGGGGTATCGGCCAGAGCCGATTCCAGCGGAGGCACCTCGGCATACCCGAAGGTCGGTTCCTTGCGACCAATCACATCCATTTGCTCCCACGTTCCAAGCCGCCAGCGGATGAACAGCGTGATCCCGATGCAGATCACGAACAGGGTGGCGAAAGCCCACGGGCCGTAGGAGCCCCACTCCGGTCGCAGCCACGTTACCAGCAGGCTTCCCCCGAAGAGGATGGTCCACACCTGCAGGGCGCCCACGGCGGAAGGCCACAGGGTGTCTCCGGCACCGCGGAGCGCCGAACTGTGGGTGATCCCGATGGCGTCAAAGAACTGGAAGGCGGCCGCGAAGATGAGCAGTTGCGCACCCAGGGTGATGACCGCCGGTTCCGGGTTGAAGAATCCGATCATCTGAGCCCCGAAGAGCACAAATGTCAGCGCCAGCAGGGACATGTAGGTGGTGTTGATGGCCAGTCCGATCCAGGTCATGCGACGAGCGAGCGGAGGGCGGCCCTGGCCAACGGCCTTGCCCACCGCGGTAGAGACGGCCATCCCGATACCGACTGCCGGCATGAAAGACGCCTCCAGATACCGCCACACCACCGCGGTCGCGGCCAGGTGCGTCGTGCCGAACTTGCCGATGATCAGCGCGAGAAACATCGACCATGCCCCGATGTCCAGCAGGAAAGCCATGCCCGACGGGATGCCCACCCGAAGCAGCCGGATCGTCTTGCTCCAGTCGGGCTTCCATGCCCGCAGCGGTTCGTATGGAGCGGCGGTGCGACCATAACACATGGCCCAGATGAGACATACCGACCGCAGCAGGGAGGCGGCTGCCGTTCCCCATGCCGCTCCGGCCACGCCCATTTCGGGTAGGCCCCACTTGCCGAGCACCAGCCCGTAACTGATGACGGCATTGAATACGTTGCCCGCCAGAGCGGAGGCGAAACTGATTGCCGGCCGATGAATGCCGTTAAAGAAGTTGTCCAGGGCCACGCCTGCTCCTGCCGCCCCCAGGCTGAGCAAGCGGATTCGCGTGTAGTCGGTTTCCATGCTTTGAACGGCCGGTTCGTGCCCCACCCACGCGTAGAAACTCGGCAACACCGGCCAGAGCAGCAGGAGAATCGTCCCGAAAGACATGCCCGACCAGATGCCCTGCCAGGCGTAGGCAGCACAGTCACGTCGCCTGCCCGCGCCGAGAGACTGGCTGACCATCGTGGTCACGCAGGTTAGTGTCCCCAAGGGCAGTGCGAACATGGTGATGAAGATCATGCCCGCCGAGGAAACCGCCGCCTGGGCCTCCGACGCGTAGGGCAATTGGGATACGATCCAGAAGTCCACGATGCTCAGCAGGGTCTGGGTCATCGTGCTGGCCACATTGGGGACCGCCAGCTTCAAGAGGGCCCCCAGATCAGAATACCAGCTCCGGCCGAGAGCGGGCGAGCGCTCAAGATCGACGCGAGCGTGCTCTACTCCTCGTTGCAGGTCCTCTGGTGCCATGACTCAAACCCGAAACAAAAGCCCCGGGGAGTTCAACACTCCCGGGGCGTCAACTTCATCATCACCAGCCCGCGGCTTTGAGTGTCGCACGCTCAACGCTGCGGGACAGGTCTGCCACATCGGACCCACAGCCGGCAGAGCCCCGACCCCTCCTTCCGGAGAGAGAGTCCTGTCTGCACGTCGGTGAAAAAGGGATCGCCGCAGAACTTGTCGATGAGCCCATTTCACCTTACCGGCGCCGTAGCATGAAAGGATCGGCAGTGCCGTCGACGTTGAAGTCGCCTGAGCCTCGATCCGATTTCGGCGCGGGTCTGGCTGCGGTGTTGTCCGCCGGCTTCGGGGCCGGTTCCGCAACCGGCTCGGCAGGGGGGTTCGCGGCGTCGGCGCCGGCATCTGATTCCTCGGCCGGGCTCGCTGCAGGTTCGTTGCCCGCCTCGCCGGTTTTTTCGTCCGTCGGATTTGTACCCTCAGGTGCGTCACTGGCTGGCGGCGGGTTTTCGGCAGGGGGAGCGGTTGCTTCAGTGCCCGTCTGGGGCAGCGGCGGGGCGGACGCAATGATCGAACGGTCGTTGACCCGATGGCTCACCACAACCGGGGCGAGCGGACCAGCGTCACCGGCAACTGCCCGCGGAGGCGGCTGCGAATCACGCCGACAACCGAGGAACGCAGCCGCAGCAACCACTATCACCAGTAGCAGTGTTTTCTTGACCATTTGGCACCCTCCCGGGCAGGAACCCCGACCATAACAGGATACGGAACGGCAGGCAGGGTGGTCAAGATGCCCGGCAGACACAAGGCCGTCCGTCACGGTCCCGATACAGGGGGCCTTTCCATAGTAGCGGCATGGCATTGCGAGGCCAACTGCTCTTGGCCGTTGACCTTATTGACCACTGACTCTGCCAGCCTTAGACTCTGCGCCGACACGACGAATTGAGCTAAGCGCCGGCGAATTCTCGTCCGGCGACCCGCAAAGTGGAGCCAAACGCAGGCCCGGCCGGTCGCGTCGGCAGGCTTTTGGCAGAGACCGCGTTGGAGAGGTGCCGGAGTGGCTGATCGGGCTGGTTTCGAAAACCAGTGTGCACGCAAGTGTACCGGGGGTTCGAATCCCCCCCTCTCCGTTCGGCTGTCTTGACGGCCGGGCCGGGTAGAGCACGTGAGCGGTCGAAAAGACAATCAGTGGCCCCCGGTGAGAGGGCCACTGGCCTGGAACACCCGCCGTCGAGCGCGCGGTGCTTGCCTGCCGTCTCCTGCTCTATTGATCTCCAATCCGACAGCCCGGATCTGATTCGGCATAGCCCACGTTGTTCTCGAGGCTTGCGCTGCGTGTTACCTGCCTGCATTGATGGCTTGAGCTGTTTGGCTGTTGACCGAAAAGGAGTCTCGCATGCTCATCGGGATGATGCATCTTGTGCCCCTCGTCGTGTCCGGTCTGTCGGCCGGTGCCATGTGGACGCAAACGGTGCGGGGGGCGGAAGCGCCGTCACCGACTCCTCTCAGCCCCGCGATTCGTCGCCGCAGCGCGGCCTGGCAGGACACCATGACTGCGAAGCAGCGGATCTCGCTTGTCAGCTTGCGGGGCAGGGCGGTTCGGCTGGAAATGGTGAATGAGAACAAACAGCCCAGCCACGCGTGGATCGGTATCCGACATGTGACCCTGATCAGCAGGTAAGGCTGACAACGGGAGGCAGAGCGGTTAGGCTCACGTAAAGAGCGGGCTGATTGTGTGGCCCGAGTGGACCCTGATTCGCAAGGAGCATCCGATGATGACCCGTCACATGCCAATGGTTTGTATCGCAACCGTGTGTTTGACCGGCCTGCTGGTTCTCAGCCCTGAGTTCTCCCGGCCGAGCCTGGCGCAACAAGCCGCGCCATCCTCCCCGCCCCCGGCCGCCTCCGGCCCGATCAAGACCCTGCTGGTCACCGGCGGCCCGATCCACGACGGCAAGGCCATTGGCGATATTGTTGAAAAGGCAATGAACAAGAGCGGCCTGTTCGACGTCACCCGGGCCCACGAGGACCTCAACGCATTTCTCCCGGAACGCATCGCTCCGTTTGACCTGGTCGTTTTCTACTACACTCTCGGCAATATCAGCGAGGCCCAGAAGCGCGGGCTGATGAACCATATCGCCGCCGGCAAAGGCTATGCCACCTTTCATTCGGGCGCGGACTCGTTCCGGGAGGATCCCGACTACCGGGCATTCGTGGGCGGCTGGTTCAAGACGCACCCGCACTATCGGCAGTATCAGGTCAGCATCACCGAAAACGACAGCCCGATCACCAAGGGCATCG
>CAZTQK010000389.1:0-6073 GCA_964615635.1 uncultured Planctomycetales bacterium | reverse complement strand
TCGCGTTCTGGACCATCGCACTGCTGGCCTTGCTTTCGGTGCTTCTGTTCATGCTCTTCTGGCGGAGGTACCGGCCGTAGCGAGCGGGTGCGGATCGCCGCCGGGCTCAACGTCCGCTGGCCCCCAGATTCCTATCTGGGGCCTCCCGGGTGCGGGCGCCCATCCGCCGGACAGGGAGGACGGACGGATTCGCCGAAGAGGCAGGTGCCAGAAAGGATTCTGGCACCAGCGGCGGGGGAGGATCAATCGTCCGCATTGGACTTGACGAAGTCGACCAACTCGTCGACTTGGGCGAAACACAGGCTGGTGACCGTGTCGGCGCAGCCGTAGTAGATAGCAATGCGGCCGGTCGCGGCATCGGCCAAGGCGGCGCAGGGGAAAACCACGTTGGGCACGTCACCCACACACTCGTACTCGCGTTGCGGTGAGATGATATAGGGGGCCGCGCGGCCGATGACCCGCCACGGCTGCTCCAGATCCAGGAGGGCGGCGCCCGCACTGTACACATAACCGTTGCAGGAGGTCAGCACGCCGTGGTAGATCAACAGCCAGCCGTGACGCGTCTCGATCGGCGTCGGACCCGCGCCGACTTTGGTGCTCTGCCAACCTCTGCGCGTGCCCATGACGAAGCGGTGTCGGCCCCAGTACGTCAGGTCGGGTGACTCACTGCAGAAGATGTCGCCGAAAGAGGTGTGCCGCGTGTCGCTCGGGCGGCTCAGCAAGTAGTACTTGCCGTTGATCCGGCGCGGGAACAGAACGCCGTTGCGGTTGTAGGGGAGGGTGATGTTCTCACATTGGTGAAACTTCTCGAAATCGTGAGTCCAGGCCATGCCGATGGTCGGGCCGTGGTAACCGTTGCACCAGGTGACATAGTAGCGGTCGTCGATCCAGCAAACGCGGGGGTCATAGCCATAGTCAAATTGAGCGATATCCGGTTCCTCTCCGAAGAACTGGATCGGTTCGGGGCTGAGCTGCCAGTTGATCCCATCGGTGCTGCGGCCACTGTGCAGGCGCATGAAGCGGCGACGATCATCGACACGGAACACGCCGGCAAAACCACTCTTATGGGGCACGACCGCGCTGTTGAAGATGCTGTTCGAGCAGGGAATCAGGTCGCGGGGGATGACCGGGTTCCGGCTGTACCGCCAGACCACGTCGCGACAGCTTGTCGGCTTGGCCTCCCACGGGACGTTCGGCAAAGCCGGCCCAATAATCGTTTTCTGGTCAGGCACAGCCATCCGTCAACGCTCCTTTGACCGCAAGACCGCGACAAGGCAGGCAAGCATTCCTGAGCACTCCGCATCGGGCTGCAAACCTACCGGACGGAGACGCCAGCAGTCAATAGCAACGCGTCGGCGTGGTGCGAGACACCTCTAACTCTTTTCTTGACAATTGGTTAGAGAGAGGTATCGGCCTTGAATCCTGTCATCTGCCCCGTCCTTGTTAAACTGGGGCAAATACACCCAACTTGCGATAGACGCTGGAATTACCGCTTTGTGACCGATAACATACAATGTAGACCACGACAGGGGGAAAGGTCGACTCGCCGGTGTCGCCGGCCATGTTCGCCGCAGCAGATGGGCTTGTGAGGCCGCAGTATTTGCTCCAGCGAACTCCGACGGCACGTGCGAAACTCAGAGAGCAGCGGTTCTGAGTTCTCATCAGACCGATCATGCTCTCTGTTTTTTTGTCAAGACAGACAGGGCCGACACAACCCCGGCGCGTCGGCCCTTCAAAACAAAAAGGAGGAAGAAGACGGTTGTTCAAGGTGGCGCTGGTTCCGCCGCGTTGTCAGGCCACGAGTTGTTCCTGTTCGAGCCGGCTCTTGTATCGCTTTCGCAACCGCTGCAGCACATCCTTGTGGATCTGGCTGACCCGCGACTCGGACAAGTCGAGGACGACGCCGATCTCGGCCATGGTCAGGTTTTCGTAGTAATACAGGATCAGGACCAGCCGTTCTTCGCGCGTCAGACCCTTGGTAATCAACTCGGTGATCAGTGCCCGCGACAAGCGGTCCGAGGGATCGCGCTGGCGATCGTCGCCGACGTCCCAGGTTCGCTCACTGGCGCGGCGGTTCGGGTCCAACCCGGCACGCGGGTCCAGTGAGGAGAAGTGCACCTCCCGGCCGCGCTGAGAGATGCGGGCCAGTTCCGAGTAGCGATCGAAAGCAATGTGCATCGCCTCAGCGATTTCCTCCTGGGTCGGCGCACGTCCCAGACGGTTCTCCAGTGTCTCGGCCACCCGGTACCGCCGTTTCTCGAATGTCCGAACGGTCCGCGACTGAGGGTCGAGCGTGCGCAACCAGTCCATAATCGCCCCGATGATCCGCTGCTGGCAGAAGGTCTCAAACTTGGCCTTCTTCTCCGGATCATAGGCTTCCACTGCCTCGATAAGGCCATCGTAGCCGGCGCTGCACAGTTCCTCGTAAGTCACCTGCGCGGGCAACTTTCGCGACAGCCGTGCCGCCTGCATCTGCACAAGCGATGCGTACCGCTCCACGAGCAGATTACGGTGTTCCCGGCTGCGGCTCTTGAGGAACTCCTTCCAGATCGTTGCGGTGTCATTGGCCCCTGGCTTCATCAATCACCATCCTGTCTTTGCGTAGCCCGGAGAGGTCCGCGAATCTACCGATTCGCGGCCTGTGCTCGCTCGTCAACTGAGACGGCTTCGACATGCTCTGTCACATGGCGGCCGGCCGTCGCAGTGCAAACGAGTTCTCCAATTTGGTTTTGGATATCGAAGTACAAACGAGCTACTCGCACGAGAGGTGCTAACTCCCGCCGACTGTCGGACATCGAGGACTGTCCTCATGAAACGGCGAGCGAAGGCGGCGAGCAGATCCATGAATTCTTGCCTTCCTTGGCAGGTGCTTCGGATTGGGTCGATCCGGGCACCCAACAAAAGTCGTAGTCCCTCGCCAGCCGGAGTAAAAATAGCACGGGTTTTGCGATGAGCAAGGGGAGTGAATTCCTGAAACCGCAAAGACTTAGGTGATCGCCTGATAACAATCGCGTCCTAAAACTCACAGCCCCCCCAGGTATGGGCCTCGAGGCAGTTGCCCCTACGAGTATTGGTGCAGGCCTCCGGCCCCAAGGCCGATAACCGGGGGTAGAAAAAGAAGCAGATTTTTTGCTTCTGTGGCGACTATCTTACGGTTGCGGGGTGGTTCGGGGTGGCGAAAGCGAACAGTCGACCCGTGTGGGGGGCTTGGCCGAGGGGTGGGCGTTGATTTCGCGGACCTGCCAGCCGGATTACAATGGCCCGCCGATGTTCGAGTGACGACCGGGCCAGAGCGGCCTCTTCTGGAGCCCACCACGATGGCTGAAGCAACGGTAGCGATCATCATTGGCAGCGATTCGGATTGGCCGGTTATGGAGGCCTGCCACCAGCAGCTCAAGTCGCTGGGAATACGAACATTCCTGGAGGTACTGTCTGCCCACCGCACACCGGAGCGGCTGCGAGAGTTCGTCAGCAGCGCCGAGGAGAAAGGCACGCAGGTGTTCATCGCTGCCGCGGGGATGGCCGCGGCTTTGCCGGGCGTCGTCGCCGCCCATACGACGCTGCCGGTGATCGGCGTGCCGTTGCCGTCGGGGGTGTTGCAGGGCGTGGACAGCCTGCTGAGCATCGTTCAGATGCCGCCGGGCATTCCGGTTGCGACGGTGGCTATCGGCTCGGCCGGAGCGAAGAACGCCGCCCTGCTGGCCGCGGAGATTCTGGCGTTGAGCGACGCACGCCTGAAGAAGGCCCTGGCCGATCTGCGGTGCGAGCAGGCCGCAGCCGTCGAACAGAAGAACCGCAGTCTCAAGGACAAGCTTGCCGGTGCCTGATCTTGCCCCTCACAGAACGCTGGATTGGATCGGCGGCCTCGATGGCCATATCGAGATGATCGATCAGACACTGCTTCCCGAGCAGTTCAAGGTCATCCCGTGCCACGATGTCGAAACGCTGTGGGAAGCGATCAAGGTTTTGAGAGTCCGAGGGGCGCCGGCCATCGGCGTGGCTGCGGCGATGGGCGTTGTTCTGGGCGTCCGCGACGCGACAACGGTGGAAGAACTGTGCGTCCGGATCGAGCGGGTCTGCGATTATCTGGCCTCCAGTCGTCCGACGGCCGTGAACCTGTTCTGGGCGCTGGATCGGATGAAGCGCCGGGCACAGGCGCTCAAGGGCCGGCCGCTCGCGGAGATCAAGGAATCACTTCTGGCCGAGGCCCGCGCGATACGCAACGAGGATGCGGCCATGTGTCGGGCGATCGGTGATGCGGGCCAGCATCTGATCGCCGATGGGGCCGGCGTCTTGACGCACTGCAACGCCGGCGGTCTGGCCACCGCCGAGTACGGCACCGCGCTGGCGCTGATGTATCGGGCACACGAACTTGGACGCAGGTTCCGCGTGTACGCCGACGAGACGCGGCCGCTGTTGCAGGGTTCTCGCCTGACGGCCTGGGAACTGTCGCGGGCGGGCATCGACGTGACCGTGATCTGCGACAACATGGCCGGCCTGCTGATGGCCCGGGGCAGAATCCATTTGGTCGTCACCGGGGCCGACCGGATTGCCGCCAACGGGGACTCGGCCAACAAGATCGGCACGTACTCGGTGGCGGCTCTCGCGAAAGCTCACTGCATCCCGTTCTACATCGCGGCCCCGAGCTCGACCTTCGATTTGTCCATCGCCGACGGCTCGGCCATCCCGATCGAGATCCGGGACGAGAATGAGATCCGCCGCGGTTTCGGCCGACAGACGGCCCCCGAGGGCGTCGAGTGTTACAACCCCGCCTTCGACGTCACGCCCGCCGAGTTGATCCGCGGAATCATCACCGAACGCGGCATCGTCCAGCCGGTCACCCGAGAACGAATCCGTCAAGTCATTGGCCCATGAGGGGGGAATGACCAATGACCAAGGCGGCGGTGGGAGCAAGGCAGCAGGGTGGCAAGGCAGCGGGGAAGCGGGGAAGCAAGCCAGCAAGCCAGCAAGGCAATGGGGGAAGGATGAGGGCTGTTAGTCTGTTGGGCTGTTAGACCTTTCGACCGCTAGACCTGTAGGCTGTTAAGGAAGAAAAAGCCATTGCTCAAGAGCCCAAAGCCGGGAGCTAGGCTGCTAGATCACTGGGCCGCCAGACTATTCGACCTTTAGGCTGTTAGGAGAAGCCCGCGGTCGGTCTTTCAGAACCCCGACCGTGAGGGAGGGGCAGCAGCGGGGCAGGCGGCTAAGAGCCAAGAGCTGAGAAGCTAAGAGCTGACAGCTTGCATGGCCCGCAGATCACGCGGATTGACGCGGATGAAGTGGGGCCGCCCCGGCTACGACTCGGGGCTTCGCCGAGGCGAGCGCCCTCGTCGGCCATTTGTGCCGGGTGGCACTGCCAGCGCGCTCGGGGAGCGCGGGCGGGTTGGGCCGTGCATACAGGATACCAGTCTATAGAGCCTAAAGAAGGTACTCGTTCCCTCTTGGGGGCCTGAAGGGTCGAGCCGAGGGCTCGACACTGGGTGGGATCGCGGAGCTCGGCGGGTGGGCGAGGTTGCGTATGTTCTCCAGGTTGCCCAGAGTTGGCTCCGTTTGGCGGAGCCGAGTTGTCAGTGGTCAGTTTTCGGTTGTCAGTCAAACCAGGCGGGACAAACGCGGAATTGAGAATGGAGAGTTGAGAATTGGGAGTTGCGATCTCAGATTTGAGATTTCAGAGCGAGAGCTGTTAGCTTTTGGATTTTGGCTGTTAGCCAGAGGGAGAGGGGAATGACCAATGTCCAAATCCGAATGGCCGATGAAATCCGAAGTCCGAATGTTGAAGGGCTCCGGACCTGTGTGGTTGCAATTCAATTCCATCGGCCGGGGGTGACAGTGGTTCTTGAGTGACGGACGGGTTTGCTCTTTTCCGCCTGTTTCCGATGGCGTGCCCCTCCGTGTAAGATAAAGCCTTCTAGCTGGATCTCTTGTGGCAAGTCTGACGGTGAGGCGAGAAGTGGCGTTGAAAGCGGACAAGAATCGGAGCGGCCCGGCCAGGGCGGGTGAGGGAGCGGCGGTTTCCAGGGCACGGCAGTCCACGGATTTCGGCATGGCGGGCATCGTCCTGTGTGGCGGCAAG
>CAZTQK010000388.1:0-6085 GCA_964615635.1 uncultured Planctomycetales bacterium | reverse complement strand
GAGGCGGCGGACGCGGATATCATGGCCTCCGTCGAGAATCGACGAGCCGTGATCGTGTCGCTGGTGTCGGAGGTGGCCCTCGAATACGTCCAATTGCGTGGCTACCAGCGGCGATTGGCGATCGCCGTCAAGAACATCGAAGCGCAGCGGAAAACGGTTGAGCTGACCCAGGAAAGGCTTTCGGTGGGCTTCACAAACGACCTGGAGGCGGCGCAGGCCAGGACACAGCTCGCGACGACGACATCGCAGGTTCCTGCTTTGCAGGACGCCATCCGTCAGACCATGTACCGCTTGAGTGTCCTGCTGGGGCTCCAGCCGGGCGCATTGATATCGGAGCTCGAGAAGACTGAGGCGATTCCGGCAAACCCGCCCGAGGTACCCATCGGTCTGCCCTCCGACCTGCTCCGCCGCCGACCGGACATATGTTCGGCCGAACGGCAACTGGCTGCGGCCACCGCCCGAATCGGCGAAGCCGTCGCCGACCTGTTCCCGAAGTTCTCGCTGACGGGCGCTTTCGGCAGCCAGAGCCGTGACGTCCGCTACATGTTCGACCGCAACAGCCTGGTGTGGTCGGTCGGGCCGGCAGTCTCCTGGCCGATCTTTCAGGGTGGAAGAATTCGGGCGAACATCGAGATCCAGAACGCCCGCCAGGAGCAGGCTCTGGCGACATACGAGCAAACCGTGCTGAACGCACTGAGCGAAGTGGATTCCGCGTTGTCGGCGTACTCAAACGAGCAGATACGCCGCCAGTCGCTCCAGGAAGCCGTCCAGACAAGCCGCCAGGCGGCGGAGTTGAGCACGGAGCTTTACGTCCGCGGCCTTGGGGCGTTTCTGAACGTGCTCGAAGCCCAACGCTCGCTGTACGTGTCCGAAGAGGCCCTGGTTCAGAGCGACACGGCCATCGTCACCAACCTGATCGCCCTGTACAAGGCTCTCGGTGGAGGATGGGAAGGTTAGAGTCCGTGACGCATTCGGCAGGAATGTTTTGCAGGTGCCGCGAGTACCTTTTGTTCCGGGCGGAGTCGAGAACTCGTCCGTCGGTGCAGGCGTGATCGGCGAACGACACCGGCAAACAAGTCGCCCAAGGCCCCCCACTGCCTCCCACGGCTCCCGGGAGACTGAGAGTGTGGCAAGGAATCACGGTGAAATAGGGGAATCACGGTGAAACAATGGCGAGGGTTGCCGCGTCCAACCATCAGAGGTTGAATCACAGCGGGAGCTGACCGCAGATGTCGAAGACGGATACGCCGAAACAGGCCGGTCTGATCGGCAAGATCATCGCCGCTCCGTTTAGTCTGATGGTGGTGGTGATGCTCCTTGCCTTTCCGGGCGTGGCCATCTTCATGGCCTATCGCTCAGTCTCAATGGTTGCCACCTGGCAGAGAGCGAAGGGTTGGGTCGAGACGCCAGCGACGATCGAGCACCTCGATCTAAAAGTCGACCACGATGATGACGGCACGACCTATCGCGTCGTGTGCAGTTACACCTATGTGTTCAACGATGCAACCTACCAGAGCGACCGGGTCGGCCTGACCGGAGGAAGCGACAACATTGGCTCGTGGCACCAGGACACCTACGACCGCCTCAAGCACCACCGTGACGCCATCGAGAGCGAGCCGCTGAGCTGCTGGGTCAACCCCACCAATCCCGCGGAAGCCGTCTTGGACCGCAGCCTGAGAAAGAGCCTGCTTCTCTTCAACCTGCTGTTTGCGGTTGCCTTTGGCGGAGTCAGTGTGGTCGTGGTCTGGTTTGGCCGGATCAAACGGCGACGCAACAGGTTCACCGAGGCCCTTCGGCTCTAACACTCCGACCGGCCGTGGATATGCAAGACGGCATGGGCTGAAGGCCGGATTCGGCCGCAGCAACAGATCCGAGGAATGTGGCTCTTCGCCATCCTGTGGAACGTGGTCTCTGTCCCTGTAGTCCTACTGGCAGTGCCCGACGCATTGCGATCGGGACAGTACTGGATGCTGATCTTTCTGCTGTTCCCTCTGATCGGCTTGGTCGTGCTCTCAGCGGCCATCGTGGCGACCCTGCGATACCGCCGTTACGGGCGTAGCCGCTTTGATATGAAGACCGTGCCGGGCGTCATCGGCGGATACCTGCGGGGTACCCTCGTCATTACCGGTGGCATAGCCGGCATCGAGGACGTCGCCGTCGCTCTGCGGTGCGTCAATCGGATCACCAGGCGCAAGGGCAAAGGAGACGAAACGACTGAGCGGACCATGTGGGAGGACACGCGGAGCCTGCGAGCCGGCACCGCGACCTACGGACAGACCGAGTTGTGCCTGCCCGTCGATTTCCAGATCCCCTACGATTGTTTGCCGTGCGATGATTCGAATCCCAAGGATCAGATCCTGTGGCAACTCACAGCCAAAGCCGACATCCCTGGCGCAAACCTGGACCTGAAATTCGACGTGCCCGTATTTCGGACGGAGGCGAGCCAGACGACAATCGGCGAGGCCCCCGAGAAGACAACCCGCTTGCAGGCCATCATGGAGGGCACCGAGTCGCCGCTACCCCGGAAGATGTGGCGCGAAGCAGGCCTGAGCGGTGACCTGATACTCGTTGTGTCCGGCTGGCCGGGATGGGTCACGTTCATCCTCACGACGGTCGCTACCACGAGTTTGCTCATCGGCGGCGGAGTCTGGCTGCACGCGGTGTGGCCAAGCGGCGACTGGTCTATCCTGCTTCCGGCGGCTCTGTGCCTGGCCGGCGTCATCGCTCTGTGGACGGTGGTTCGCAGCTCCCTCGAATCAACTCGCATCACCGTGCGCCTCGCCGAAGTCATCATCGAACGATGGCCCGCGCTCCTGCGCCGCAGGGTCGAGATTCCGAGCATCGATATCCAGGAGATCAAGATCTCGCAGTCTGTAAGGGCCGAATCTGGTTCCGAGGTGACTCAGTACTACGCCGTCCACCTGGTCACGACCGATGGTAGAAGGGTCAAGGTCGGCGGCATGATTCCCGGTGAGTTGGCCGCGCAGTGGCTCGTCAGGCAAATCGAGAACGGATTGACGAAACCCACGCCTTGACGACACCGGCGGGGCAAGATTACATGAATGAAGCAAAGACGCCGGAAGCAGTCTCCGTTCAATGGGACCTAAGCCATGCGAACAACGACCAACCACAGCCGACGCGATTTCCTTCACGCGATGGGACGTGTCGCCCTGGGCGGGCTGGCTTGGGGCTGCCTGCCGCGCCCGCTTGCGGCACAGTCAAGGCCGGCGGGCTCCAGCCGGGTGGCACTGACCGCCGGCGGCACGCGGGGCGACAACATTCACCGTGCCCTGCGACTGGTGGAGGCGCAGATCCGCGAGACGCTCGCCCGCAAGAAGCGCGTCCTGATCAAGCCGAATATCGTCTCCACCAACAGGCAACTGGCTGCCACGCATGCCGATTGTCTCGAGACCGTTCTGGACTTCCTCTCCGCCTTTCACAAGGATGAGTTCATCATCGCCGACTCCTCTGCCTCGGGGTCCTCACATGAAGGCTTCTCGAACTACGGCTATGACCGGCTGGCACGCAAATACAAGATTCGCTTCCTGGATTTCGACGATGAGCCTTCAACGATCGTGCACGTGTCCGATCAACGCTTCCACCCCCAGGCCGTCCGCATAGCCGACCTGCTCCTGGACCCGGACACCTACGTCGTCTCAGCGGCAATCCCCAAGACCCACGACCGAGCCGTCGTTACCCTGTCACTCAAAAATGTCGTCGTAGGGGCAGCAAAAAAGGACAAGACCTTCCGATGGGGCGCGCCCGACAGCGGCTCCAACGACAAGATAATCATCCACGGCGGGCCGGCCAACGAGGCCATCAACATCAACCTGTTCCAACTCGCCCGGCGTCTGCATCCGGATTTGTCGGTTCTCGACGGCTTCGAGGGCATGGAGCACAACGGGCCGGTCAGCGGCACGCTTGTCGACCACAAAGTGGCTGTGGTCAGCACCGACTGGCTGGCCGCCGACCGCGTCGCGACCGAACTGATGGGCTTTGATTTCAACAAGGTCGGCTATCTCTCATTTGCCGCCAAGGCGGGCTTGGGCGAAGGCGACCTGTCTCGCATTGACGTCCTCGGCGAGAGGATACCGGACCACGTTCGGCATTACCGGCCCCACGACTCCGTCGAACAGCAATACAAGTGGATGACCCGCTCCTAGTCGTGTTCTGCGCGGATTGATGATTACCGGTACTGATCGTCCGCTCTTGAGACGCACGCGTCCCCACAACAACCGATATCATCGTGCAAGACACATCGAGCGTTGACATCACACACCGTGTTGCACACAAACCCGACGACATCTATGAGCGTGAGAGCCCGGTAACAACTGCGGGAGCCGACTGCGCGGCAATCATCTTTCGAGCAAACAACATCTCTCCGAGAGTCGATGAACAACAATGAGCCAAATGCGGAGGGCATTGTGGACTCAGCCGTCCTGTTCACCATGGGCATGTTGTTCGGCGGGCTGGCACTCGATATCGGTGGTCCTCAGCCCCGAGATCGCACGCTGCGCCAATCGCTCATTGACCTGCTGCTGAACTCGATCAAAGAAGGCAGTTTCGGGCCCCTGCGTCTGGTCCGGAGGGACGACGGTCTGTATCTCGCAGGTTGTGGCCTCATGCATCCGGTGGACTCGCCCGAGCACGCCGAGGCCGTCATCGCTCAACTGATAGAGGACCTGAAACCGATGCTCCAAGGCCTGGGAGCCGATGCTGTGCTGCGGCTGGAGCCCGTCGACGACATCGACGTCGCCAATGAATCATGTCCACAGGGCATGGCAGGCACGGTCGATGGGTACGACGCCGCGGATGATTCCGATGACGTCACCTGGAACGACTGCACTGAGACAATCGAGCCGACATGCGATCTCTGCCCAGCGTCAACGGCTGCGACGGTTGTCGCGAGCGAGCATGCGGCCGCACCGGCGGCTCATGAACCCATCGCCGAGACCGAACAGTCGTCTGTCGCGCTTGTGACAGACACTCCGCCTATCGCGCCGGCGGCAGAGGCCCCGCCCATTGGCCCTATGGCAAGAGCTCCGACCATTGCGCCTGCGGTGGAGGCTCCGGCCAAGGCCCCACCGGCAAGCCCCTGTCTCATCACCTTGAAACCGCTCAAGCAGTCCGGCCGGCAATCCGCGTTCGAGCATATTGATCGCACACTCGACGAGATCGTATCGAGAATGCACTCCCGCGAAGCCAGGGCTTGACGGCAGGGTCTAACCCAACCGGGTAATGATTGTCTTCGAGTAGTCCGGATCACCCGCGAAATCAATCGGAAGCGACGGTCGCTCAACGATCTCGCACAACCGATTGTCCGCCGTGACCTGCACGGCCTGCTCAAGTCGCTGCCGACTGATCCGGCGATCGTTTGTCGCCAGCAACAGAAGGCCGTCTCGGTCCAGCAGTTCGATCGCTCCGGCGCACAACAGTTCGAGTTGCTCATCAAGCACGAACACCCGGGACGGTTGCTTCTGCCGCGAGAACGTGGGCGGATCAACGATAATCAGGTCATATCGCAACCCCTGCCGCCGAGCGCGCTTGTAGAAGTCAAAGATGTCGCTGCAGTAGAACCGATGCGGCGTCAAATCAAGCCCGTTGAGTTCAAAGTTCTTTTTGCCCCATTCCAGGTATCGCTTGTGAACGTCCACGCCGGCCACGTGGGCCGCCCCTCCGACGGCCGCGGCCACGGAGAAGCCGCAGGTGTACGCGAAGGTGTTGAGCACCCGCCGCCCGGCCGACAACTCTCGCACCCGCCGCCGGCTGTCGCGATGGTCGAGGAACAACCCATAGGCAAAGCCATCGTACGGCCGCACGAGGAATCGCAGCCCACCCTCATGAACGGCGAACTCAGAGGCCGCTGCCCATCCGATCCACGGCTCAGGGTTCTTGTGTGCTTCGGTGGTCGCCGGATCGCCAGGCCCCCTCTCACGCACGAACCGCGTGCGATAGACCGCCGTGGTTCCCAGCCGCTGGTGCAACTGGCCGGCGGTCTCCCGTGCGGCCTCCTCCTCCATCCGAAGCCGCTCCGCGTGCAACGGAGCGATGGGAACCGGCCCACGCCTCTCGCCCCCCAGCCCCC
>CAZTQK010000387.1:0-6122 GCA_964615635.1 uncultured Planctomycetales bacterium | reverse complement strand
GCGTCGTCTGCACCTCCGGTATGGCCGCCTGCACGATGGTGTATCTGACGTACCTCAAAACCGGTGAGCACTTGATCATCTTCCACGACACCTACGGAGCGAACGACAATGTGTCGCTGATCCTGGAACGGATGGGCGTGGAGATCACCTTGCTGGACGCCGATGAGGCCGACCGGATCGGCGAGCACATTCGGCGTAACACACGAATGATCTTTCTGGAAACGCCCAGCAACCCGCTGTGCAAGATTGTGGACGTGGCCGTCGTCCGCCAGGCGGCTGATCCCGTCGGAGCCATGGTCGTCGTGGACAACACCTTCGCCACGCCGTACCACCAGCATCCGCTTGAACTCGGAGCGGACCTGGTTGTTCACAGCGCCACCAAGGCCCTCGGCGGTCACAATGACCTCATGGCCGGCGCGATCGCCGGCTCGAAGGAGCACTACAACAACCTGTGGTTCACCCGACAGGCGATTGGCACGACGCTGGATGCCTACTCGGCGTTCCTTCTGGACCGGGGGCTCAAGACCTTCGAACTGCGAGCCGAAGCCATTGCCCACAGGGCACAGGTCGTCGCGGAATTCCTGGCCGAACAGCCCAAGGTCACGCGGCTTTGGTACCCCGGCCTGACCAGCCATCCCGGACACGCCGTCGCGGCGCGCCAGATGCACGGAGGGTTCGGCGGGATGCTGGCTTTCGATGTGGGCGAGGACGAAGAGGACGCCAAGCGGTTTGTGGCGGCGCTGAAAACCATTTATCACGCGGTCAGTCTCGGGGCCACGGAATCGCTGATCTGCATTCCGTACTTGACGACGATGCTCTACCTGCCGCCGGAGCGGCGCACGGGCTTTGGCGTCCGCAAGAACACGGTTCGGCTGTCAATCGGCATCGAACCGGCCGACAAACTCGTGAAGGACCTGAAGCAGGCGCTGGCATGCGTGCCGGAAAGGGCGCCGCAGAACTTTTGAGAGTGTGTGTGAAGACGGTAGGGATGGTCGGAGCCGCCGAAGGTGGCGAAGACCTGCCGGTGCTGGCTGCAGAATATGGCAGGTCTCGGTCGCCACGGCGACCTCGACGCTGCCCTACCGAACGGTTCCGTCGGTTTCTGCGCACATTCTGAAACGCAACCGGGAGCACATCGGTGCGGTATTCGATGCTCTCGCCTTGCCGGTTCGCATTTCCGCAGGAGGCCGTGCGATGAAACACGTTTTCGGACCGGTACCGTCGCGTCGGCTGGGTCGCTCGTTGGGTGTCGATCTTGTTCCGTTCAAGACGTGCTCATACGATTGCATCTACTGCCAGCTTGGCCGGACCACCTGCAAGACCGTCGAGCGACAGCAATGGCTGGCATGGGATCCGTTGATCGAGGAACTCAAGCGGAGCCTTGATAGCCGGCCCGACTACATCACATTCAGCGGGTCGGGCGAGCCCACGCTCCACGCGGGTCTCGGCGAGTTGATCGCCCGCATTAAATCGTTGACGCCCGCTCCCGTGGCGGTTCTGACCAACGGCTCGTTGGTCTGGCGCGCGGACGTCCGGTGCGATCTTCGAGAGGCGGATCTGGTCGTTCCCTCGCTGGACGCCGGCGATGCCCGCTTCTTCCGCCATGTCAATCGACCTCACGAAACCATCCCGTTCGAGCGGATGATCGAAGGCCTGATGGCGTTCCGTCAGGAGTTCAAGGGGCGGTATTGGCTGGAGGTGTTCCTGCTGGCCGGCTACACCTCCGTCACGGCGGAAGTGGAGAAGATCGCCGGCTGGGTCAAACAAATCAGGCCTGATCGGGTGCAGTTGAACACCGTTGCTCGTCCGCCTGCCGAGTCCTGCGCCGAACCGGTGCCGCACGAACAACTGGTGCGGCTGGCGGAGTTGTTTGAGCCGCGTGCGGAAGTGATCGACAATCACGAACAACCGTTGCGGGACGAGCAGGTGTATCCTGACGCCGACCGGATTCTAAGCACTTTGAGCCGTCGCCCATGCACAATCCAGGAAGTCGTGGCGGCGCATGGCCTGCACCGAAACGAAACCATCAAGTGTCTCAGTGAGTTAACTCGCAGGAGAATGGTGGAGCGGATCCTTGTGGGAACGGACCTTTACTACAGAGCCACAAGGCAACCGGGGAAAACGATCGCCGGGATCCTGCCCGAGGAGTGAGCATAATGAAGATTCTTGGCATCTGTTGTAGCCCCCGCAAAGGTCAAACCACGTTCAGGGCTGTGGAGATTTGCCTGGAGGCGGCGCGGGCGCAAGACAGTGCCATGACGACACAGGTGATCGAGTTGGCCGGTCTGGATATCCGGCCGTGCCAGGCTTGCGGGAAGTGCAAGAGCGGGCTGGAGTGTCCCATCGAGGACGATTTCGCGTCCCTGATACCAAGTCTTGCCGACCCGAACGTTGCCGGCATGATCATCGGTACACCGGTCTACTTCGGAACGATGACCGCCCAGTGCAAAGCCTTCATTGATCGCTGTGTCATGTTTCGACGCAACGGGTGGCTCTTTCGCAACCGCGTGGGGGCGGTGCTCGCCGTCGGCGGGGTCCGCAACGGCGGTCAGGAACTGACCATTCAGGCCGTGCAGGCGGCACTACTGTGTCACGACATGGTCTGCGTCAGCGACGGCCAACCGACCGCCCACTTCGGCGGAACGGTGTTCAGCGGCGTTGAGGGTGGCGTCGAGCAGGATGATTTCGGGCTCCAGACCGCCCGGCACCTCGGTCGGCGCGTGGCCGAAGTCGCCGCGAGGATGAGAAATGATGGCTAACCTGATGATGACAGGTGCTCTGGTGACCGCCGCGGCAGGCTTGCTTCTGAGTGCGGCCAGGGACGCAGACTCCGGCACCACGCGGCCTTCGTCGAAGGTGTTCACGATGGAGCCCATCGGATGGGTCCGCACGAACAATGCCTCGGCGCCACCTTGATGTCGTTTTCTGATCGCCTGAAGCCCGTGAGGTTAGGTTCATCAGAGTGTACTCTAGGAAGGCAAATCAGACATGATGAGACACCTCTCTCGCCTCAGCGTTTGGTCATCGCACGCGAGATGTGCTCGGTTCGGTGCGCTGCTGATTCTGCTGTCAGGTATCGGTTGCACGGGGCCGGCGGCCAAGACCGACGCCCGGCGTCCGTTCTCGATCGTGATGCTTCCGGATACACAGATATACAGCGAGAAGCGGCCGGATCTCTTTTTCGCCCAGACAAACTGGATCAGGCAGAACCGTGACAAGGAGAACATCGTTTTCGTCACGCACGTGGGCGACCTCGTCCAGAACCATGGCTACAAGCCCTCGGAGTGGAAGGTCGCCGACGAGGCCATGGCGGTTCTCGACGGAGTGGTTCCCTATGGCGTCGCGATCGGCAACCACGACTATGACAGCGACGAAGGCGCACGCAAGGGCATCGCGACGATGTATCTGCGACACTTCGACCCCGACCGGCGATTCCGGGGCCGTCCGTGGTACGGTGGAGCATCGCCCAACCGCCTGAATTCTTACCAGCTTTTCTCCGGGGGCGGGGTCGATTTCGTCATCTTGCATCTCGAACTGGATGCGCCCGACGATGCCCTCGACTGGGCGCGAGCTGTTCTCGACCGGCATCCCACCCGGTCGGCGATCGTCACCACGCACAGCTACCTGCGAGGCGATGCCGGCGTCGGTCGGCAGACGCAACGAGAATGTCGCAAGGATGGCAACTCGGGCGAGGAGATGTGGCAGAAGCTCATTCGCCGCAGCCCGCAGGTCTTCATGGTTCTCTGCGGCCACATCGGCAGCGTCGAGGAATATCACCAGATCTCGCAGAACGACGCAGGCGTCAACGTGCTGGAGATGCTCGCCGACTACCAGGACCGCGAGAACGGCGGTGACGGCTGGCTGCGCATCATTCGCTTCGTGCCGGCCGACAACGAGATTCAGATTCGGACCTACTCGCCCGTGCTCGATCGGTTCGAGACGGATGCCAACAGCCAGTTTACGGTCCCCTGGAATAGGAGCCCGATGCCATGTTGCGCAGAAGCACGCTGAACTTTCTCGTGGATGTTCTGGCCTTGCTGGCGATATTCGTCATGGTCGCCACGGGGCTGGTTATCCGTTTCGCTCTGCCACCCGGGACGGGCGGCGGCCACGGCGAAGGCGGCCTCGCCCTCTGGGGTTTCGGGCGCCATGACTGGGGTGACGTGCATTTCTGGACATCGGTCGTCCTCGGCGTGTTGCTGATCGTCCACGTTGCACTGCATTGGTCCTGGGTGTGCATGATGGTCAAGCGAATGCTTGGAGGAGCCCAGACCGACCAGCCTCGCGCCGGCGCATGCACGGCTTGTGGCGTCGGTTTTCTCCTTGTGGTGATCCTGGCTTTCGTGGGTTTCACCTGGTACGCCGGCAGCGCTGTCACGCAGGTCAGCCCGAGGGGCGACACAGAAAGTCGTCCGGGGCGCCTTCGGGACGAGACTGGCCGACATGGACGCGGGGGCGAGCACGGTGAGGGCCATGGACAGATCAGCGGCTCGATGTCCCTGGGGCAGATCGAAACCGCCACGGGCGTGTCGGTGGACACACTGAAATCCGAACTCGGGTTGCCCGCCGACATGTCGGCCCAGGAACGCATCGGGCGGCTCTCCCGCCAGTACGGATTCAGCGTGGACGAGGTCCGAGGTGTCGTCGCGAAGCACACCTCTCGGCCGGCTGAGTAGCGAGCCGCCAGCAGCTCAAAACGGCCGGACGTCGGTCCGGCGGCGACCGCCTACAGATCCAACGGGGCCGAGGGGCGGAGCAGATTGCCCACGGCAACACCAATAGACTCGTCGAGGCACCAAGCCAAGCCCCTGTGAACACAGGGCTTATATGAACACGACCCAGCCGAGGCTACGGCTGTTTGCGTGAGCACCCCGAGCGTTCGCCACGGCCAAGCCCGGCGAAGGCAGGAGGGAGCGGCTGCCGTGTGGTGTCGGGCGCTTTGCGGCCTGGCCTGCCTTAGACCGACTTGCGAGGGCCGGTCGAGGGCCCCTCGCTTACGCTCGGGCTTCTGAAAGAGCCGCCCGGGTGTCACGGAGGCAACTGGAGAAGTGACCAGCCTGCCTCTTGACATGGTACTGGTTTAGACCTAGTCTAATCCGGATGCAGAGCCTGATCGCCATTCTTCGCCAGCATGGGATCCATCCGACACCGCAGCGTCTTGCGGTGGCTCGGGTCGTGTTGACCCGCGAAAGCCATCCCTCGGCGGAGGAAGCCTGGGCGAGAGTCCGTCGGAAATGCCCGACGATCTCCCGGGCGACCGTCTACAACACGCTTAACTTGTTTGTTAAGAAGGGTCTACTGAGGCAGCAAGTGCTCAAGGAGGGGATGGCCGTCTTTGACGCCGAGGTTCACCCTCATCACCACTTCATTGACGAGCGGACCGGGAAGGTCTATGACGTGCCCTGGGAAACGCTTCAGGTGACCGGTGGGGAATCGCTTCGGCAGTTCAGTGTGCGGGAATATCAGGTCGTGCTTCGTGGCCGCAAGCGGAACAAGTAAGTTTTTTTCGTGATCATTTGGATTGTATCTAAAACGGGACTTAGTCTTGGATGACTCTCGACTCAGAAAGGAGAACGCTATGGATGAGAAGAAACTGACAACCAATGCCGGAGCGCCAGTGCCGGACAACCAGAACGTCTTAACCGCCGGGCCGCGCGGCCCGCAGTTGCTTCAGGATGTCTGGTTCCTGGAGAAACTCGCCCACTTCGATCGCGAGGTCATTCCGGAACGGCGGATGCACGCCAAGGGCTCCGGGGCTTACGGAACGTTCACCGTCACGCACGACATCACCCGCTACACCAAGGCGAAGATCTTCTCCAAGGTCGGCAAGAAGACCGACCTGTTCGTCCGGTTCTCCACCGTGGCCGGGGAGCGTGGTGCGGCCGATGCCGAGCGCGACATCCGCGGGTTCGCGATCAAATTCTACACCGAGGAGGGTAACTGGGACCTGGTGGGCAACAACACGCCCGTCTTTTTTCTGCGAGACCCGCTGAAGTTCCCCGACCTCAATCACGCGGTGAAGCGCGACCCGCGTACGAACCTGCGCAGCGCCCGCAACAACTGGGACTTCTGGACCTCGCTGCCCGAGGCGCTGCACCAGGTCACCATCGTCATGAGCGACC
>CAZTQK010000386.1:0-6135 GCA_964615635.1 uncultured Planctomycetales bacterium | reverse complement strand
GCCGTCCGACAGTGAGGCATCGCAGCAGGCAGGCCGGGCGACCGGTGAATCGTCGGGCTCCTCAGACTGGCAGTCGACGCTGGATGACATCGGCGGGATGATGGAGTGGGGGGAATGGTTCGAGTCACAAGGCATGGAGGACGAGGCGCAGGATTCGTTCGACCAGGCCGAGCAGAGCCTGCGTGAGGCCATCGAGTGTTTTCTGGACCCGAGTTGTCGCGTTGTGCCGATCGACATGTGTGACGACGACTATGTCCGCGAAGCACTGGCCTACCTTTCCCAGGCTCAGTTGCTGGGCTTCGACGAGGAATCGGAGTTGATGCAGAACCTGAATACCACAGTGACGCACCTGCTGAACGAATGCACGAACCGGTTCGCAGTCGAGTACGATTACGTACAGTCGGTGGACGAAGAGTCGTTTAGTCATAACATCCACGTCACCGGCCAAGTCCTCTTCTCGCTGCCGATTTATGTTGTCAGCGACGTTGAACCCCTGCAGGCCACCGGCGAGGGTACGGTCAGCGGCACGATCACGGGGACTGCGGACGACTGCACAATCACCGGCAGCTTCACGATCAACGTTGTCGTCGAGGGCGAACTGGAAGCCGATGAGCTCGGCCAGCCCTGGCTGAACCTGCGTCTCACTGAAAGCTGGTATGCCAGCGGACAACAGACCTTCATCTGCCCGGACGAAAGCACCGACGTGCCGCTGATTCCTGCTCAGTCCATCCAGAACGTTCGCCTGCTCATGCAGGATGGTTACATCCTGCAGCAGCCGCACCTTCAGACCGAGGGCTACTACCGCTGGACGCTGCACGTGCTGCATTTGTGGTGAGTGGATCGAGGGAGCTTCCGATAGACAATGCCGGTGCAGCGCGTCCTTCCTGCAGGCTTGTGCGGTCTCGCACGTGATGCGCGTCAGGCAGTTGTGCCGATGAACGTGCCACCGCCCGCTTGCACGGTTTCGCACCTCGGTCTTAGCAGCTCCACTACCCATTCACCAGCACATGCAGACCGAGCAAGGCGAGTCCGTCCCACGGCGCCTCGGGTGACGTTTCATTGACCCGAGCGGACTGCAGGTGGTCAATCAGCCAATATCGTTGTGCCCGCTCGGGGGCAACGGCCGACAGGAATTCCAGCGCATGCTCCTGGTCGCCGTGATACCGGTATCGCAGCACCAGGAACTGAAACGCGACGATCTGGAGCGTTTCCAGCGCCCCGCCCCAGTCTTCCGCCTGCACCTGCTCGAGGAACACCTCGATCGTCGCTTCCACGGTCGCAACGAGGCGTTTGCGGTCCACCCGCGACCGCGGTTGAGAAGGCCCGCTCCAACGGCTCAGCACCTGCGCCTGCTTGCGGAGCTTGCCGGCCAGTCGGGCGAAACCTCGCCCGCGCCAATGCCGATCCTGTCGCCACAACTTCTGGAAATCGCTGGTTCCGCCGAGCAGATCGGCCAGCGCCACAATCATCTGCGAGCGGACGGTCATGTTGTCGGAACGCAGTGCCAGGTCAACCATCTCCCGGACCGCCTCCAGCGTCCTGAGCCGCGACAGGGCCATGCCCACAGAGACCAGCACATCCGCATCCGTCTCGGCGGCAAGCAAAGCCCTGAGTGCCTTGGCCGCATCCCGATCTCCGCATGCGCCCAAGGCATCGGCGGCTGCGCGGCGAACGCGGCTATCGAGGTCGCGCAACCTCAGCTTCAGCAGGCCGGCCAGATCGGGCACCCGGGTCTGCCCGATCGCCTCAACCGATTGCGCGCGGATGGCTGCGTCCGGCTCGTACAGGTACCAGCGGAGCAGATCGAGCGCCTCAGGCGTCCCAAGCCGCCCCAGGCTGAATAACGCCTCTCGACGCACTTGGCTGTTGTGATCTCCCAGGGCGCGGGTGATCTCCGGCAGCATGACGTTGCCGTCGCGCTGGCTGATCCGCCGCAAAGCCCGGACCTGTCTCGGCGTGCTCGCCGTTGTGCCCAGGACGCTGATGTTCCACGCCATCCGCAGCAGATCGCCCGACAGCAGGCGACCGAACCATGGCCAGATGCTGGCTCCCTTCGGATCAGGCACGCGAATCATCACCAGCATCGAGACGAGCATGCCCGCGAAGGCGATGGTCAATGCCAGATGAATGTAGCAGGCCGGCTGACCGCTGGGCAGCTTGAACGGGAGCACGGGGTACAGGTCGGCCAGCCAGCCGCCCAACAGCGCACCGGCACCGGCGAGCACGGCCACCACCGTCTGGAAAACGGAGATGTAGAACTCGCGTTTCTGAACGGGGGCCATGGACAAAGCCAGATTCTGGACCGCGACCGGCTGCCCGGCGAACAGAATACCGAACATCACCTGGTTCAGTATCCCGAGCCATGCGTAGTTGTGCTCGTTCATGAAGAAAAACGTCGTGTGCGTCAGGTAGCCGAGCGACCCGAGGATCCAGACAATCCGGTGGCCGATGCGATCCGCCAGTCGTCCCCACTGGCCTGCCGCCAGCGCCGTACCGACGGCAAACAGCACCGTGAGAAGTGACAACACGGTCATCGAAGCATTGCCGCCGATCCGGACGCCTTCAACGGTCTCCCCGCGAACAAACAACATCAGCAGCACCAGAGGGAGATTGAAGAAGAAGCTATAGGCACCGGCGGCGATCAGCAACGGCAGGAAGGCCCTGTCGCGTATGACGGCGACATATTCGCGGCCGACGATTCCGAAACCGGCCGGCTCGGGCTTGGGCCGCACCGGCTCAGGGACCATACCGAACAGCAGCGGGTCGACGACGGCGGCTACGGCCGCAATCAGAAACACGCCGGCGCACATCAGCGACGAGTTGTTCGCCAGGTCAAGCAACCAGCCGGCCGTCACCGCCGCCAGGGACTGAGCCAGCAGAATCCACCGGTAGCGTTGTCCGAAGAACGTCCCGAGAAGTGACTTGGGGATGAGATCTCCCATCCACGCCCACCAACCTGGCGAGGTGAACGTGGTCCCGGCGTTGACCACCACCAGGCAGAAGATGAACGTGGCGATCAGAAACCCGTGATACTCCGTCCGGCCGGAGAGTAGTGCCACTCCCACGCCAATGAACATGAACGCCCGGGAGACCGCCGTCAGCGGCAACCAGAGAGACTTGCGGCGCCGTACCCGGCTGAACAGCCATGCGCCCGGCAGGCCGGCAATCGCCGCTGCCGACACCAGGGCGAGATTCAGCGAGTTCTGCGTCTTGGTGGCCCCAAGCCCCTCCTGAAGAAAGACAACCGTGGGCGCGGCCGTGGGCCACAGGATCGCCAAGGCAACGAGAATGCAGCAACCGCCGATGATGTTGACGAACATCGCTCGGGCCAGGCGCAAAGGACCAATGGTTCGTCCGGTGTAATCCACCGCCCGTTGAGAAATCGGTTCCGGTTCCACATCCAGCGTCGACACGATCGCTCTCCGAAAAGCCGCATTCTAGGGTCGGACACCCAAGGATCAAATCCGACGCGCCTGAATGGGCGAAGAGCGGGCACCTGCTACGGGCGGCCTTCGCCGGAACCCGAAGTCCGAGCGTCAGGGCAGACCATGCTCTTGCAGTGCATGCCAACCGCGCGGACAATGACAACGCGGGCATCAGGGTGAAACGAACCACGACTCTCGGGGAACCTCAGGCCATCGACCGTCGCTCTTTCAGTCCGAACGAGGCATGAGCCATGATCTCTTTCCATGGCGCACGTGTTGCACCGAACGATCGCGACGCAGTCTCTGCCTTCACACTGATCGAGGTTCTGGTGGTCGTGGCGATCATCGGACTCCTCGTGGCCATCATGACGCCGTCTCTGGTCGCCGCCCGCCAGCAAGGCCGGGCCGTCGTATGTGCCAACAACATTCGGCAGATCGGCATGGGATGGAATATGTATGCACACCAGTGGCAGGATGCAGCCGTCGCAGGCCGTTTTCCAAAGATGACCGGATCAACCAATCTCTACTGGGTGGGAAACGGCATGAAGTACCGCGCCCGCTGGTACGCGATGTTGGGGGCACAGGTCCGGCTGTTCGCCTTCTCCAAACCGAGCCCGGACCCGGCGTTGGACAACACCCAGCCGGTGGACGGTGAGGTCTTCCTGGATCCCGAGGCCCGAGAATACAACAACGCCCGCAACTACCCGTATGGCTACAACTTCCAGTTCCTGGGCAACAGCAGGAGACGGCTCAGCGGGGGCTCCACCGACTGGATTCGCTGGCCGGTGAAGACCGGACAGATCAAGTCGCCGTCTCGCACGGTCATGGCAGCCGATTCGCTCGGCACGGCGGCAAGCACCCCCGTCGAGAACCGCTTGCCCTACGATGCGACCGGAACCTCCGCCAATACCGACCCTGCCCGCGTGGTCAATCACGGTTGGGCCCTCGATCCGCCGCGATTGACTGACACCGGCGACTTCTGTGACGATAACCTGCGAGGAAAAGCTCGTTCCGCCCCGGATGAGAGACACCGCGGCAAGGCTAATGTCGTCTTTTGCGACAACCACGTCGAGCGGCGTCGCGCCCGGGAACTTGGATACACTGTGAACGCCGATGGCACGGTCCCGCTCATAGGATCCGGGAGCAATTCTCTCTTCTCGGGCACAGGTCGTGATGACGACCCGCCCTCTATTCAATAGTCGCTGCCAGTCTCACGCGTCATAGCCGCACGCGATGCCGTTCATCCGAGACTGCCGAATGAAGAACCGATCAGCGACAGGCAGTCTTGCAGTGCCGCCCGGCGCGCAGCAAGAGGCCCGATCCGCCGGATCGGGCCTCAGTGCCTGGAAGGTACATCAGATGGAAGCGAAAAACGAAACGGATAAGGACGGGCGGCATTCGGGCCGCCTGGGATTCTCCTTCAAACCTCTGGGGGCCGAGTGGCTGGAGGTCGGCCCCGCCCAATGCAGGCACTATGCCACCGACAGCGTCTGCCCCGATTGCTCAACCGCTTTGTCGCGGCCGGCCAGCCATCTCAGCCACTTGGCCGGCTGCGGGCGACCGGTGACCAGCCGGCACGTCTCGGGCAGCAATTCACCGAACGACTCTTTCGGTAGATCATCCAACAACACGATCGACCGGCGGTCGTTGAACAGGCCCATGGCCATCAGTGCAGTGATCACCTCCACTTGGACCGAGTCGTCGGCCACGTACATGAGATTCACAACCAGCGGCACGTCCTTCAGGCCACTGGCTTCTTTCTTGTTCTTGAGCGCCCGCAGCCTTTCGCAGCGTGCGTCAAAAAACAACTTCACCGTATCGATAGGCCGTTTCCCCGGTGAGAAATAGATCGCATCCTTGATCGGTGGTTCGAGGTAATGGTGCGGGCACGTCTCAGATTTCCGGAAGAGCCAGCGCATTTCCGCAACCAGATCCGCAACCAGCGCATGTGATTTGCTGACCAGTTCACCCGGGAGTACGCCCGCTGATTCGAGGGCGGCCTCGAAGTCGGGCGTCAGGGGCACCAACGGCACCAGCGGCGGATCGCCGGGAAACATCGCGGTGGCCATCTGATCCGCGGCCTGCACGATCATCGTCAGGATGCGCGAGGAAGTTCGTAACGACTGGCATGCGCCCGCGTCCAACTCGTGGGCGAAGGCCACGGCCTGCATGCCCTCGGAGAGGCCGAAATGTTTGAGAGTCGCCGCCCCGATGGCGCCGTGGTGCATGCCGATCAGTTCGGTCTCGGTCTCGGCAGTCACGCAATCGCGGGAGGCAGCCGCTTTCAACAGCATGGCGAAATGCGCGGGAAACAACTGCGCCAACACGTAGTATCCGATGTCGTGAAACAGGACGGCATTCATCGCTTCGGCGGGCCGACCGAATCCAAGCATCCGCGAGAACAAGCCAGCCAGCCGCGAGACCGCCACACTGTGCAGCCAGAAATGCCCCGCGTCCCAGCCCGAGTCTTCGTCAATCGTCAGCGAGGGCAGGGACTCGGCGATCTTGTGAAAACTGCGATCGCCCAGGAACTCGACGGTCTCCCTGAGACTGCACGATCCGTCCGCCAGTTCCTGGTGTCCCTGTCCGGCGGCACGAGTCAGAAGGGCGATCGCCAGCATGGGATCTCGGCCCACGATGTGCGTGATGTGATCGACCAGACGCTCTTTCGCACATGTGCTGGTAATCGCTTCGTTGATCGCGAAATCGA
>CAZTQK010000385.1:0-6193 GCA_964615635.1 uncultured Planctomycetales bacterium | reverse complement strand
GGGCAAGGCCACCCCCCCCATGCCGCCAAGCGCGAGCACGTGTACCCCCTCCCGAATTTTTCGGAGACTTATGCGTCCCATCGACCTTCGCTGTCTCGAACTGCTGATTGACTCGGCGCCTGAGAGTCCGTTGAAGCGGGATCGTCTGAAGCGGACATTGCGCAAGCGGTATGCGGAGGGGCGATTGAGTCGTGTCAACGAGGATTTGATGCAGCGTTGGCGGATGTGTGAGGCGCGGTTCTTGTTGGGCGACTTCACTGACTTTGGTGGGTGGGAGTTGCGGGACAAGTGGGCGGCTGGGATGTGGCATCGCAGCCCGTACAAGTTGCCGATGTGGGATGGGAAGTCTGCTGGCCGGGTGTATGTGATTGGTGAGCAGGGGTTAGGGGACGAGGTTTTCTTCAATGCGTTCCTTCCTGCTGACTGTGTGGTGGAGTGTGACGAGAGGTTGATACCTGCGCTGAATCGTGCGGGTGTTGAGTGTGTGCCGTCTGTGTTTGCCGAGGGGCGAACGCATCGTTGGCGGCGTGAGATTCCTGCGGGGTGTGATTACTGGTTTCCTGCGGGCGACTTGTTGCGGTATTGCAAGCCGCGTGTTCCGTATTTGACGGCTGACCCGGTGCAGGTGGAGCGGTTCCAGGCGTATCGGGGGCGTGTAGGGATCTGTTGGCGTGGGCGGACGGGGAGTTACAAGCTCGTCGACTTCCAGCGGGTTGCGGAGCGTCCTGTAAGCCTGCAATACGATCTTGAGTGGGACGAGGTAGCCGAGGAGGTTGCGGGACTGGATGTCAGGAATGACATCGAGGGCGTGCTTGGGCTGCTGGCGAATCTGGATCGGGTGGTTACGGTTTCTTCTACTGTTGCGCATCTGGCGATATGCAGCGGGGTGAAGACGGATGTTGTGCTGGCGCCGCAGATGGGGCAGTTCAACAAGTTCCCGTGGAAATATGGGGTGTATGGGGTGAAGACTTGGCCGAGTCTGAAAGCGTATCTCGGCCGTTCGTGATCGTTGTTGGTCACGGGCCTAGCCCGCTTGGGCGTGGGTGGGGGAAGAGGGTGGACGCGCACGAGGTAGTGCGCATGAAGGATTTCGGGCCGGACTCGTGGCAGCGGCGCAATGCGCGTGACTACGGGTCGCGGATCGATTACTGGTGCTGTAGCACCGAGATCATGGCGTCATGGTTCCTGCCTGGTGTGGCGCGGGAATGTTGGGCGCAGCCGAAGAAGCACGTATGGAATCCGGATAACGAGCGGATGGTGCGTGCTAAGGGCATCAAGCCGCAGATTGATCTATCGCTGTTTCAGCGGTGGAATTTCGTTTACGAGTGTTTGACGGACAAGCATCGGAATTATTGTCTCGGGTTGCATGCTGTGATCAAGGTATGCGAGCGCGGGTCGGTGCCTGTGTTGATGGGCATGGACAACTTGTTGCGGCCGGATTTGCATTACATGAAGGCGGACAAGGGGTCGTGGAAGTCCAATCATGATTGGGTGGCTGAGAATGCGATGCTGCCGGTCATAGAGCGCAACTATGGCGTGCGGGTGCATGTCATGACTGACGAGGGTCCGAAGCCTTGGGATTCGGGGACGATGTAATCACGACGGCCCTTGCCAAGCGGGCTTTCCAGCAGATCGGCAAGAAGGTTCGTCCCGGGAATGGGGTGGAAGTCGAGTGGTCTGCGGTGTTCGATCACTCGCCCTATCTAGACAAGTCTTCTGGGCCTTGGTTGAAGTGTTCCACGGGGCATCGGCCATATATCGACTACGCGAAGTGCGAGCAAGGTCGGTTCGCGTGGAATTACGGATTCAAGGTTGAGCCGGGACATATCGAACTGACGGCGGACGAACGCAAGGCGTATCCGCAGCGTGACTTCGTGATGATCGAGCCGAATACTAAGCGGGCGTTAGGGAACAACAACAAGGATTGGGGGTTCGAGAAGTGGCAAGAAGTGGTGCGGGTGATGCCGCATGTTCGCTTCTTGCAGGCCGTTGGAAATGGGAAACAGTTTGTTGCGTTACAGGGCGTTGAAGCGGTTGATACCAAGTCATTCCGCGATGCCTGCGCGCTTCTGTCGCACGCTTCCCTATTCGTCGGGACGGATGGCGGTTTGCATCATGCTGCTGCCGCTCTCGGTGTTCGTGCTGTTGTCGTGTGGGGCGGTTTTGCGCCTCCTTCAATCCTTGGTTACGACATGCACACCAATCTTTGCAAGGCGCGGGACGGGTGTGGGATGCTGACCAACTGCATGCATTGCCGTCAGGCGATGGATAGCATTTCTATAGACGAGGTGGTGAGTGCCATCGATCACGCTCTTGATTCCGTCAAGAGGGCGGCCGCATAGGTTCAAGACGGCTGTTGATTCTGCGAGATCGCGTCTGTTATCAAGGCAGCAATAGCCCGAGAGGCCCAATGAGTCTGAGAATCTTCATCGGTTACGACAAGAACGAGACGGTTGCGTATCACGTGCTGGCCCACTCGATTCTTGAGCGAAGTTCGATCCCCGTCGCAATCACCCCACTGAACCGCGCCAACATGCGCGGTTTTTTTTATCGTGAACGCGGTGAATACGACTCTACGGACTTCTCCGTTTCGCGCTTTCTGGTGCCGTTCCTATGTGGATACGAAGGTTTCGCCGTTTTCATGGACTGCGACATGCTGGTACGTGGAGACGTGGCGGAACTGGCGCGGTACATGACGCTGATGGACTCGTACAACTACGCGGTAAGGGTGGTAAAGCACGAGTACACGGTCAAGGACAAGACCAAGTTTCTCGGACAGCCTCAGACCGCCTACAAGCGGAAGAACTGGTCGAGTGTGATGATCTTCAACAACCGAATGTGCCAGAAACTGACGCTTGAATACGTCAACCGTGCGCACGGTCTGGACCTGCATCAGTTTACGTGGTGCGAAGACCATCAGATTGCCGGCATGCCGAAAGAATGGAATTGGCTTGTTGGCGAGGAAGGATACGACGCCACGGGCGATCCTAAACTGATCCACTACACGAAGGGGACGCCGTGCTTCCCTGACTACGCGGAGCAGGACTTCGCGGAGTTATGGCGAGCAGAACGCGAGGCGATGCTTGCCCACGCCTGACCCGACTCGGCAGTATGCCGAATTGTTGATGCTGCTGGATCGTCGTCGTGAGACGCACAAGCTCGAACATTACGAGCCTTACGAATTTCAGCGGAAGTGGCACAACGCGCGAGGCTTCAAGACAGAGAAGCCGGCCGCACAGAAATTGTTGATGGCGGCGAACGGCACCGGGAAGACCTGGTGCGGCGCTATGGAAGTCGCGATCCACGTTACCGGGAAGTATCCGGACTGGTGGAAGGGCAAGCGGTTCACGGGGCCGACGGTCTGGATGATCGGCGGCAAGACCAATGAACTGACCCGCGACGTCAATCAGAAACTCTTGTTTGGCGATCCGTCCAATCCTGCGGCATTGGGGACTGGCTCTATTCCTATCGATTGTATCGGCAAGCGGACGATGAAGCCCGGTGTGCCGAATGCGTTTGATACGGTGCTGGTCAAGCATGCGACGGGACGATGGTCGAAGTTGATGTTTCGGGCTTACGAGCAGGGGCCGGCCAAGCACATGGGGATTCGCGTCAATGGTGGCTGGCTGGACGAGGAACCCCCCGTAGAAATCTGGTCGCAATATCTGCGAGCAACGATCTCGATGGATGCCGTGTTGAACATGACCTTCACGCCGGAAAACGGTATGACTGAGGTCGTGACGCAGTTCATGGAGTCGCTGGCGGAAGGGCAGGCACTGGTCGGCGCGGCGTGGGAAGACGCAAAGCACCTTGTTGATGACAAGGGCGAGTGGACTTCGGAAGCAAAACAGTTGTGGGCGGGATTCCAGCCTCACGAGCGAGAAATGCGCTCCAAGGGAATTCCGATGATGGGTTCTGGGCTTGTGTTTCCGTTCAATGAAGATGCATTTGTTATTGACCCCATCGAGATACCGAAGTATTGGCCCCGGATCATCGGTATTGACTTCGGCTCGGATCACCCGTTCGGCGCGGCTGAACTGGCGTGGGATCGTGATGCGGATACGGTCTACGTGACCAAGGATTACCGCGAGTCTCGTGCGATTCCTGCGATTCACGCAGCGGCGGTCAAGCCCTGGGGCAACTGGCCGGTTGCGTGGCCTCATGACGGGTTGAACACGGAGAAAGGAACGGGGCGGCAGTTGCGTTCTTTCTACATAGACGAAGGGTTGTTGATGTTGCCCGAGAAGGCAACAAATCCGCCGCAGTCAGGGCAGGAGGAGGGCGAGGGCGGGAACTCGCGCGAGGCGGCGATTCTGTCGATGTATGAGCGATTCGAAACTGGACGTATCAAGGTCTTCAGGACGTGCAAGAACTTCCTGGAGGAGCGGCGAACTTATCACCGGAAGGACGGGAAAATCGTGGATATCAGGGACGACGCAATCAGTGCCGTGCGATATGCGCACATGATGCTTCGTCACGCCCGTACTGAGACGGTGCGCCGTCGCAAGGTCGCATTCGCTCGTGGGGCGTCGAATTGGTGAAGCCTCGCAAGATCCAGAAAGCCGACTGGACGAAACTCGAAACGCACATTAACAACGAACTCGACTCGCGCAAGAAGTCCACTTATCGCACCGATGCGGAACGGAAGTGGAAGGAAATTGATCGCCAACTGGCGATGAATCCGATGCAGCGCGTTAATGAGGTCGGGCAGCCGCTGGCGCCGTCGTGGCACAACGTATTCGAGCTTGGCGAGTTGTCAAAGTCGCTGGAGATCATCTGCGATGACGTGATGCGGATGATATTTCCTCAGGACCGGCGATGGTTTGATCCGCACACCGAAACCGAGTCGCAGATGGATGAGGAAACAGGCGAGCGGTTTTACGACGCGAACGAACAGGAACAGAAGGATAGCCTGCTGCGCTCGTTCATGGCGCAACAGCAGAAGGACTTCGGATTCAAGAATCGCTTTAAGTTGGGCGTCACGGAGAGCCTTGCGCATGGCTCTGTCGTGTTCGAAGTTCGATGGGAGCAACAGCCGATGGTATGGGAGGGATCGCGCGTCAAGTATTTGGCGGCACCTGTCCTGCAACCGTACTCGATGTGGAACGCTTACCCGGACCCGTCGCCTTCGATCATCGGAACAAACCTGTTTTACACGGGGGCGATGATTCTTGAGGAGTACATGCCGCTATGGCGCCTGCGCCAGATTGCGAGCGGCGAGGGTTGGATGCCTGACAGACTTAAGAAGGTCCCGAAGGATACGCATAAGGTCAAGGATGTTGAAACGTCCGACGTGCGCCTGACGAAGTGGTATGGCGACCTCGTCATTGAGCGCGGCGACGGGGATATGTACTTCCCGAACTCCAAGGCGATTCTTGCGAACGGCGTCATAGTCTATATGTCGCCGAACGAATTGCCGTATCCGTCGATCATCTACACCGGCTATCAGCGGCAGGACGTGCGCGATCCGTATTACACGTCGCCGATCATCAAGCAATCCCCGATGCAGAAGTTCACGACCATCATGGCGAACAAGTTTGCCGATGCGACTGAGCTAAAGGTAGAGCCCCCAATTGAGTACGACGCGAACGACCCCGATTACGTTGCCAATGACGGGCCGACCATCGCGCCAGGAGCCAAGACCCCGACTAGAAGCATGGGCAAGGGCTTCAAGGCACTGGACATCGGAGATCCGGCGTTTGCCCTTAACGCCGTTGAATTGGGACTCCGACAGCTACAGGAAGGAACGGGAGTTTCTTCAATCCGATCCGGAGTAGCGTCGTCGGATAGGCAGACCGCGACGGAGATCGTCAAGCAGGGACAGGGTGCGGAAGTTCGCACGGTGGCATTCGTGGAAGTGCTAGGCGATACGGCACTGATGCCGTGGCTTTACATGCAGCACGAATTGAACCGTCAGAAGCTGGAGGACTATTGGTTCTACTGCGACGACATGAATACGCAGGACTTCGTCCGCGTGACTCGTGAGGATCTTCCGCCCGTTGCGATGTTCGATGTTGTCGGGGCCAAGGGATTGCTTGGCGAAGAGCAGCGCACGCAGAAGGTCATGAACGTACACGCCTTCGCATCTCAGAATCCGTTGTTCGCGCCGAGACTGAAGCCGGAAGCGATTCTGCTCGATGCCTATCGAGATGCCGGGCTGAAGAATCCGGAGAAGTTCGTCAACACGCAAGAA
>CAZTQK010000384.1:0-6195 GCA_964615635.1 uncultured Planctomycetales bacterium | reverse complement strand
AATTGCTGAGATGGCGTTTTCGTATCACCGAGAGGTTTGATGATCCCCGTGAAGGACCTCGCAGATAGGACACCCGCTCTCGTGAGTTATTTCACAATAACCCGGGGTGCCGGCATTCCCGATCCTGCCTTGGAACAACCGCACCTGCCCCGGAGCACTTGTTGCCGTTCCGGGCGCCGCATGTCGATCCGGGCACCCTCGCCGCGGCCGGTTAACGAGCGTATGCTCCGTACTCCTGCAGCGTCTCCCACATGGCCATGTAGTTCTGCGGCGGGACATCGCCTTGAACGTTGTGGACAGGGTTGAACACGAAGCCGCCGCCGGGTGCAAGATCTTCAATCCGCCCTCGGACTTCGTCTCGGACCTGCTGCGGCGTACCCCGAGGTAGGACGTGTTGCGTGTCGACGCCCCCGCCCCAGAAGGTAATGTCCCGGCCGTAGAGACGCTTGAGTTCCCTGGTATCCATACCCTCGGCGCTGACCTGCACCGGATTGAGGATGTCAATCCCTTCGTCGATCAGTTGCGGGATGAGGTCTTTGATGGCCCCGCAGGAATGGTAGAAAATGTAGACGCGGGATTTCGCGCTGGACCGGATGTGCTCGAACATCCGCCGGTGCTGGGGGGCAATGAACTCCCGATACATCTCCATTGACATGATCGGGCCCCGCTGGGTGGCGATGTCGTCGGCCTCGGAGACGATCAGCACGTTTTCGCCCACGGTCTCCAGAGCCTTCTCCCAGTAGCGCATTTTCAGGTCGGTAATGATGTCCAGCAGGGCATGGGCAAAACCGGGATTCGCGGCCAGATCCACAAGGAAATTCTCGAATCCCCGCATCCACAGAGCGACCTCAAAAAGGCCGGCCGCGTGACGCCCGAGGATGTACGCCTTCTTTTCCTCATACACGAAGCGGTCGGCCCGCTGCTTCATGGTGGCGAATCGCTCCGGGGCCGTCGGGTCCGGCCAGGGATACTTTTCCAAGTCGGCCACGGATTCGGCGTCGCCCAGCGGGTGCTTCCACATGTCGAAGTAGAGCCCGTCCTCGATCGGCATGCGCCACGTGATGCCCCACTGGTCCTCGTAGCAGTGGTAATCGCCCTCCCGGCGGAGGTCGGTGGCCAGCGAGGTCCTCGCCTGCCCTGGATCCACGCAGCGAACGTCCACCATCAACCGGTCGAGCACGTCCTGGTTGATCCGAGCAAGCTGCTGTTTGGCATCGTAGGTCTCGATCTCCACCTCGGGGAAACCGAGATACTTCCGCAGGTTGCGGTAGGCTGCTTTGTTCATGCCCGTCAGCACAGTTCCGCCGAGATCGAACGGCACACGATCGGGCTCGCGGTGTTCCAGTGCGGCCTTGACCCGTTCGTAGGAGGTGTGTGTCATGCGCGACTCCGGTGTCTCCGTGGCTCTCTGATTTCCACTTCTCGTCATCGCCCCTCATGGTCTTGCGGCGAATGGGCCTCGACGTCGATGAAATCGTCTCGCCGCGACGAAGGTGCCGCGTGCGGGCCGGCCGTGTTGATAACAGTGAACTTCGCGGCGAACCGCTTCTTGAGGTAGCGCCGTGCTAGGACGCGCACCGGCGGGATCAGCAACAGCAGGGCAATCACGTCCGTCACGAACCCCGGTGCCACCAACAGCACGCCGGCAATCAGGATCAGCAAGGCGTCGATCATCCGGTCGCCCGGCAGCCGCCCGGCAGCCAGATCGGCCTGCACGCCGTGCAGTGTTCGCAACCCCTCATACCTGGCCAAAGCGGCACCAAGCAGGCCGGCTCCCAGCACCGTGGCGATCGTCGGCCCGACGCCGATGATCCCGCCGACCTTGATCATCCCCGCCAGTTCGATCAGCGGCATCAGCGTGAACAGGAGCAGAAGCTGGAAAAGCATGGTGTCAGTACTTCCCCTTGTACTCCCGCACAGGGTACTTCCGCGCGTTCTTGGCCATCTTGGCCCGCAACGAACTGCTGATGTCGATTCCCGTGGTGTTGGCAAAGGAAAGGGCGAAGGCCAGGATGTCCGCCAACTCCTCGGAGACCTCGGCTTTGACCTTAGGGTCGTTGATCCACTCGCGCGAGGGGTCGTTCTTGATCCAGCGGAAATGCTCCATCAGCTCAGCCGCCTCAGTGGCGATGGCCATGGACAGGTTCTTGGGGTCGTGGAACTGGTCCCAGTCGCGCTCTCTGACGAATGCGGCGATCTCGCGGCGAAGATCGGCGACGGTGGTGTCTTCATCGGTCGGCACGGCAATCCTCCCCGGCGGCACAACGCGTGCCCCGCGCGAGACAGCGTAACACGAAAGGGGGAAGAGGCATAGGAATCGGCCGGAGAGGCTGCCGAAATCGGAGAATTCGCCCACGCCGCGACAGGCAGGACCTACGGAGATGTCTGCGTTGCCGGCAAAGACGCCGCGTTTGGGGGCGGCCGATTCGAAACGACCATCCAGTCCTTGTCGGGATTCTCGGGGTCGCACTCCACACGGGCAATTTCGTAGAAGGTGACTCCTTTGATCAGACTACGGGCTTCGTTGTATTCCTCCAGGCTCGCCAAGAGGTAAACGGTCTCAGGACCGGTCAACATGCTCTCGGCCTTCTTACGGCCGTGTGCTTTGAGCCGTTCCTTGAAACCCAGCTTGGTTCGGTCGACGCCGAAGAACTTGACGATTTCTTCAGGTGTGAGGGTGTAGCGCGGTCGGCGGCCGTAGTAGAAACTGAGTCTGGCATCGGGCCGTGAATCGGCCCAGTAGATCTTTGCATCGACCGGTACCCCGGCCTGGTCGAGGGCTTCATCGAGCATTCTCACGCGATCGCTGCTCTCGGCCGCCAGGCTCGGTCCGCAGAGGTACCATGCCGAGTGGAAGACCGCGATGGTGATCAGTGAGGTCAGAGCAAGCGACCACCACCCGTGACCCAAGACATACAACAGGCCGGCCCATAACACCACGACCAGCGCCCCGGCCGCAATCACCGTCAAGGCCCCGGCAACCCGCGGAATATGCTCATTCATCCAGTAGTTGCCGAAGATCAGCATGAGAATCGCCGACATGGCCACGATCACCCAAGTGATCCACGCGAAGCGAAGCGGATCCTCGATGACAGCTTCACGCCAGCGGCCGAACCACACATTCAGTTTCATGGGTATGGTTGTCGGTATGAAGGCGTAGAAGCGTTCGGCGACCAGCCCCATCATCGCCAGCAAACCCGGCACGGCAGGAAGGATGTAATACGGTTTCTTGAACGACATCAGCGACATCACCGCCAGGCCGACCAGTGCGTAGAGGCCGGCACAAAGCAACGCCCGTCGTTGCCGGGCATAGCGCTTCAGCCAAGGGGCGGCAACTGCTTCGGCCAGCAGGAAGATCCACGGCAGGGTCAGGCCAATCATGATCGGGACGTAGTAGAAAAGGCCGCGCACGCGCGTGTCTTCGTAGTTGCCCTGAACCCGCTGGAAGTATTGCCAATTCCAGATGTTCCAAGCATGCTCCAATCGACTGCCCACGGCGACCATCCACGGAACAAACACGGCCGCGAACACGATCACACCGGGCACCAGATATAAATGGGTGAATGCCTTGGCCGTCTGCCGCGAAATCTGTCGGCCAAAACAGGTCAGTACCTGTCTCCATCCACCCCAGCCCAGGTATGCGAGCAGCCGCAACGGGCGCTCGGTATACCACCAGACGGCCAGCGGAATGGCCGTCAACGCGATCGGCGCCGGTCCCTTGGCCAGCATGCCTGCACCCAGGGCGACATAGAACAACATCATGTGGACGAATCGAATCCATGCCCTTCGAGTGGTGACGCCGTGCCAGAAATGCACAAAGGCCCAAGTGCAGCAGAACGTCAGCAGCATCTCTGCAGTGGCATTGGCCGAGTACAGCAGAAACGCAAGGCTGGAAGCCGAAACCAGGGCTGTCACCATGCCCACGCGCTTGCCGAACATCGAGGAGGCCAAGTGCCAAAGCAGCAGAATGGTCAGGAGAGCCGAGACTGCCGTCGGCAGCCGTGCCGCCGCAGTGGTTACGGGAAGATTCAACTGAGGATCATCGGGGAGCAGGTACGAAGCTGCCGCCACCAGCCAGTAGGGCAACGGCGGCTTGCGCATCCAGGGAGTGTCGAGAAAGGTCGGGACTACCCAGTCGCCGCTCAGACGCATGTTCCGGGCGCACTCGGCCACGATCGCCTCATGGTCGCCCAGCCCGGGGCCTCCCCAAACGGCCCCAAGCGTGGCTGCCACGGCCAGGGTCAGTACACCCAGTCTGGCCAGTATGCCCACGGTAATCCGTTCCAGGCGGCTCGGCTGCTTCCGCTGGACGGAGGCTGACGGAGTCTGTAGGTTGTATAGGCTCAAGAGGGCACCTGCTATCAAGCGTCCGTTGACGCGGAGTGCCACTATATGTCGTTGTGCGAAGCTTCGCAATCGCCGCGCAACACGGCCCCGAAGCCCGTGTGAGGAACAGGCGTTTGGACAACCCTCGTCTCGTCTCGATCATAGTTCCCACCTACCGCGAGGCGGCCAACCTCCGACCGCTGGTCGGCCGAGTTGTAGCGGCCATGCAGTTGGCTGGCCGTGCCTGCGAAATACTGATCGTCGACGACGACAGCCGCGACGGTACCGACGTTGCAGTGCAGGAGTTGGCTGAGCGGCATCCCGTCAGGCTGATCACCCGCACCGGTCAGCGCGATCTCAGCCTGGCCGTCGTTGAGGGCATGCGTCAAGCCCGCGGCCAGATCCTGCTGGTCATGGATGCCGACCTGAGCCATCCGCCGGAGCAGATCCCTCAAATCCTCGAGGCGCTCGAACAGCCGCCAACGGACTTCGTGATCGGCAGTCGCTATGTGTCCGGCGGGCAGACACAGGAGGGCTGGGGGGTGTTCCGCCGTCTGAACAGTTGGGTGGCGACGGCGCTTTGCAGGCCTCTGGTTGGGCAGGTCACCGATCCGATGGCTGGGTTCTTTGCCCTGCGGCGCGACACCTTCGAACAAGCTGACCCGCTCAATCCCATCGGCTACAAGATCGGCCTGGAACTGATGTGTCGCTGCCGATGCCGGAATGTACGTGAAGTGCCGATCTCCTTCGCAAACCGCACCTGCGGCCAGAGCAAGCTCAACCTCGACCAGCAGGCCCGCTACCTGGTCCACATCGGCCGGTTGTATCGCAGCTATGCACGCGGCTGGGGCTTGGCAATTCGCCCGATCCTGGTCGCCATGCGGGCGGGAATCGCGGCGGTCAAATGCCTCAGGCCCACCCGCCCGAAATCCCCTTCAACCGCCCGGGTCGCCGTCCAGAAAAGCAAGGCGGCATAAGCCAGTCTCTGCAGCAGATCAGGGCATTGCCCGCGACCGGCGGGAAGCCAGCATGATCGGGAATGAGGCATCTGGCCCCGCAGGCGAGGCGAGAAACGCGGTGGAGCCGCAGTGAGACGACGCCCAAGACCAACAACCCGTCTTGGCTGGTTTGCCTGCTGATGATCACAAAGGCTTTCTGGAAAAAGACATGCGCGACCCTGCAACTAGCGGCGAGTGGATTCGAACCACTGACCTTGGGATTATGAAGCCCACGCTCTAACCACCTGAGCTACGCCGCCAAACTATTTGATTACAAGTACTTATGCCATGCTGCCTATTCGACAATGAATCTAGACTACAACCTTGCCGACAACCGGACGGTACGGCAATCTGGTGCCTGCATGCAACGTCGCCGATCAGCCGGCGCTTATCGACCGTCATGACTCGCCCCAATCGAACGAAACGAGAACCCTCGAGACCATACCTGGGTTCTCCACTCACGCCGCACGCAAACGGCCAGTGGTGCAAGAAGATCCGCCGTTGGGTCCACTTCTTCGGGGTCTGGGCCGACTCCAGGACCACCTTGCAGAATTATACCCGCCGAGCGCCAAATTGACACGCCGGACGACAACCTTGCGCGACCCGACAGGACGAAGTCCCCACCGTAAAGGATCTGGGCAACAAGTACCTTGCTGCCCAAGCCGCAAAGGCGAGCCGGAACCCCATTACGAGCTCCTATTTTAACTACTCCAGGAAAGCAGTAAAGGCATTCACCAAGTTTGTGGGGAGGGCCCCAGGGCAATCGCGTCCAAATTCCCTGGCCCAGGTCCCTGACCAGGTAGTCTTGCCGGAGGCTGGCCCGCAGCGCCGTGCGCGTGCTGCTGGAGGCCCTGGCGGATCTCAAGATCGC
>CAZTQK010000383.1:0-6202 GCA_964615635.1 uncultured Planctomycetales bacterium | reverse complement strand
CCGAACGACCGGATCATGAAGTGGAGCGTCGACGGCAAGCTCTCCGTGTTCATGACCCCGAGCAACCGGTCCAACGGCATGATGTTCGACACGAAGGGGAACCTCTACTCCTGCGCGGACGAGAAGAACGAGCTTTGGTTGATCACGCCGAACAAGAAGGTGGTCGTCCTGGTGAAGGACTACCAGGGCAAGCTGCTCAACGCCCCCAACGACCTGTGGCTGCGGCCCGAAGGCGGCCTGTATTTCACCGACCCGTGGTACAAGCGCGACTGGTGGAAGCGAGGGCCGCAGGAGCAGGAAGTGGAAGGGGTCTACTATCTCGCCCCACAGCGCAAGGAAGACAAGCCCGGCACCGCCAGACGGCTCACCCGGGTGATCGACGATCTCAAGACGCCCAACGGCATCACTGGCACCCCGGACGGCAAAACGCTTTATGTGTCCGATCTGGGAGCCGAACGCACCTATGCCTACGACATCCGCCCTGACGGGTCGCTGACCAACAAGAGGCTGTTCTGCGAGATGGGCTCGGACGGCATGACCGTCGACAGCGAGGGCAACGTGTACCTGACTGGCAAGGGCGTGACGGTCTTCGACAAGGCTGGCAAGCGGATCGACCACATCGACGTGCCCGAAGCATGGTCAGCCAACGTCTGTTTCGGCGGCAAGGACCGCAGGACCCTGTTCATCACCGCCAGCAAGGGGCTGTATGCGGTGAGAATGCGCGTCAAGGGCGTGAATCACAAGGGCGGCAAGTAGCGAAGAACCTATCCCGGTTGGGTGCCACGGGCAGCTTGTCTGCCCGTGCACTGGCGGGCAAGCCGCCAGTGGCGCCCGAGCCAACTGAGCCTACCGAGATAGGCTCCAAGCACCCATCTCCACGCTGCATGACGCCGGCGGGCCGGGCCGTCAAAATCGGAAAGCGACGATCGCCGCAGGATGGGCTATTGCTTCCGGCTGCCAGTTCGGCGAGAATCTCGTCTCGACGCCGGTCATCACATCGATTTCCATGTTTGTCAGAGGTGTCACATGTCTGAAGCGCTTCAATACGCAAAACGCAACGATGGCATATCCGCGGGCCGCGGCGAACCATGGCAAGTCGGCGAGCTTCCCTCGCCGCCTGCCAAGAGTCTGGGCAGCTATCTTCGACTGGCCGGACCGGGGGCAATTATCCTGTCACTGTCAATCGGCAGCGGCGAGTGGCTGTTGGGTCCCAAGACAGCGGTCGAACACGGGACCAGCCTCCTGTGGATCTGCACCATCGCGGTGGTCCTCCAGACCGTCTTCAACATCGAATGCATCCGATACACGCTGTACTGCGGCGAGCCGATCATGGTCGGTTTCGCGCGGCTGGCGCCGGGCCCGCGGTTCTGGCGAGTGATCTGGCTGGCGTTGCTGTTTCTCTCCGTGGGGCCGGGGTGGGCGCTGGCGTCGGCAACGGCCATGGCGGCGATTATCCTCCGACGGCTCCCGCAGGATGGTAATCCGAGCGACAGGTTCGTGGTAATGGCATGCGGCTTCGTCGCAATGCTTCTCGTCCTCCTGCTGCTTTCCATCGGCAAGAGCGTGCAGCGTTCGATCGAGCGGTTTTCGTGGATCGGCTGCGCATTCATCTTCTCGGGACTCCTGTTCCTGGTGATCCGGTTCGTGCCGCTCTCAACCTGGGCGAGCACCGCCACGGGTTTCGTTGAATTCGGTCAGTTGCCGAGCGGCGTCAGCCCCGTCCTGCTCGCCGCGTTTGCCGCGTACTCGGCGGCCGGAGGCATCTTCAACACGGCCACCTCCAACTGGTCGCGCGACAAGGGGTATGGGATGGGCAAGGTCGTCGGGTACATTCCAGCCCTGATCGGCGGCGACAAGGTCACGCTTGGCGGCACAGGTACGGCCTTCCGGGTCAGTGATGCCTCACTGCCGCGCTGGAGAACCTGGCTTTGGTATGTGCGGACGTATCAGTGGACGCTCTTCGGACTCGGAGCGATGGTGGGAATGTACTTCTGCGTGCTACTGGCCGTCGGTCTCATCCCGGCCGGCACGAATCTCGCCGGGTGGAGCATCGCCGCTTACCAGGGCGAGGCCGTCGGGCGCGAGATCGGCCCGATCGGCTGGCTGCTCGTGCTGGGCACCGGTGCATGGGTCCTCTTCACCACGCAGGTCAACTGCAGCGACGCCTGCGTCCGGCAAAGCACCGAACTGCTCTGGCAGACCAGCCCCGTGGTAAGGAACTGGTGCCGCGGCGACATCCGCAGGCTCTACTATGGGATACTCGCTGCCTTCGTGCTCTGGACCGGCGCTCTCTTCACGGTGGGGACCCCGCTTGGCCTCGTCATCCTGTCGGCCAACGTCGCCGGCGTTGTCTTCGTCATCGCCGGCATCCAGGTGCTTCTCGTCAACCACCGCCTCCTGCCGCGGGCGTTGAGGCCCGGCGTGCTCACGCGTTGTCTGGTCGCCGCTATGGTGGTCTTCTACGGAATCTTCGCGGCCGCCTCCATCTGGGACAAGATCACGGCTTCGACAGCCCGGCCCGCCACCGCCCCGGCTGCTGCTCCGGCCACAACCCCACCCACGAGTGAACCTGAAAGTGCCCCAATCGCAACGGGATGGGGTGACGCAGCAGAGCCGCGCCTCAGCACCTTCGACCCCTGCTCGCTGCGCAGCCGAGAATCGATCGCGGGAACAGTCGCTCCAGGCCGTCAAGGCCTGGCGCCCAAGAATGCGCTGACGGACACAAGAGTACGCCGAGCAGACACGCTGGCGGGTTATTCCTTGGGTGTTCTGAAGACCCGAAGAAAATCTTGAGCAGCTTGGGCACGAAGAGAAGCCCGAGCGAGTCTCCGCCCGCGGGTCCCAACAATGATTACCGGAAAGCGGAATGTGCTGCTGCCGCCGGTGCTGTGACCTGAACAGCCGCAAGTATAAGCCGCCGCTGCACGCCGGAGTGCTTTGCGACGGATCAGGGCTTCAACCCCATTCAGGCGCGATTGCTTGATGTGCCGGACCGGGCAGTTATACTCTCAGGATGAAAGCGCTCGTTTCGATCTTCATCGCGTGAGAACTTTCATGTCTGTGCCCAAGGGTTCTCCGCCCGTCCTGACTGAAGGAGTGTCCTGACATGTCGCGACTATCCCGCCGGTCTTTCCTGGCCGCGTCCGCTACAGTTGCTGCCACCGGGGGCTCTCTGGTCAACCGCACTCAAGCGGCCGAGAGCATTCCGGGCTTTGACCAGACCAAGACCGACTACGACCGAACGAAGGAATGGAAGCCCTTCAGCGACCGCAAGGTTCGTGTGGGGATTGTCGGCCATGGCGTTTGCCAATTCGGTCTGGCGTTCAGTCTTCAGAATCATCCCAACGTCGAACTAGTCGCCGTCAGCGATCTGTTTCCGGACCGCCTGGCGGACATGGCCCGAAAGGCGAAATGCGAGAAAACCTACCCCTCGTTGGAAGAGATGGTCAAGGACGATTCGATCGAGGCCATCTACTGCGCCACTGACGCTCCCTCCCATGCCAAGCACGCCATTCTCTGCATGGAGCACGGCAAGCATGTCGCCACGGCGGTTCCGGCCTTCCGGGGCGATATTGACGATGCCGAACGGCTCCTGGAATGCTGCAAGAAGAACAAGGGACTGGTCTATGCGATGTTCGAGACTTCCGTTTTCCATGACGATCTGTACGCGATGGAGAAGCTCTTCGCCGCCGGGGTGTTCGGCCACATCGTCTACAGCGAAGGCGAGTACTGCCACCCTCATTCTTTGGGCACCCCGTCACTGGGCTCGTACAAAGACTGGCGCAAGAACGGCTGCCCGATGTGGTATCCAACGCACGCGACCGCCTACTACGTCGGCGTCACGCACAAAAGCTTCGTCGAGGTCTCGTGTCAGGGCACTCCAGACTTTGACAAATCCCGACGGACCCCCAACGTGATCGGGAACATCTTCAATTCTGAGGCGGGACTGTTTCGAACGGCTGAAGGCGGCATCTCCCGGATGATCGTTTGCCACTCGCAGGGCGAGTACCTGGAAGCGGGACGCATTCGCGGAGAGTACGGCGGCTTCAACAAGACGTTCGTCGGCGATGCGACCGGCAAAAAGCGCTACGAGGAGGCCCTGACCAAGGGTTTGCAGATCAAGAAATACGCTTTGCCGCCGGGCGTCGAGCCGGGCGGACACGGCGGCTCGCATGGTTACCTCGGCGACGACTTCATCGACGCCATTCTCCGAGGTCGCAAGCCGGCCGTCGACGTCATCGACGCGCTGAACATGACCGTCCCGGGCTACTACGCACACTTGTCCGCGATGAAAGACGGCCAAACGCTGAAGGTTCCGCAGTATTCGCTGCAGACGCCATCTTGATTCGTGTCTTGCGTTTCCGGGCCACTCCCCCAGATCCGACTGCGGTCACAAATCGGCGAAAGGTGTCATCGAACAGATTGGCTGACCAGAGCGATGTCGGCTTTGCCAATGTCACCTGGCTTGAGGGACAGCTTGTCCGACCCGGCCCTGAATCCGGTCTTCGTTGCCTTGAGGACGCAGTTCCCGGGCCTGACGGCGAAAAGCCAGTAGATCCCCTTGGCATCGGTGGTTGCCTTCTTGTCCGCCGGAGAAATCGCGACCTCCGCGTCCTCGATCGGCTTCCCGCTCGCATCGGTGACCTTCCCGGTGACGAATGCGTGGGTCGGCTTCCACGTGGACCTCATGTAGTCCATCACTTTCGTGCCGCGTGTCTCCCAGCCCTGCCACATGTGCGGAGGGGCGCCCTGCTGGAACAGGAAGACGGCCATGATGTTCTCGGCCGGGGCGACCACTTCGTTCTTGGGATCGCCGTACCGATAGATCTCGATCTGCTTGATGTATTCATCCGCCGTCAGCTTGTCGCGGTCGCGCCAGCCGCTGCGTTTCTGCGGGTCCTCGCCCTTGTTGACTCCGTCGCTGCCGAACTCACCGATAAACCACGGCTTGCTCCGCAGCCACGGGTAGTCGTTCATCGCCCGGACGTGGCGGTGGGCGAGCCAGGTGTCGGAGTGCTTGACCGTCAGGTCCCAGTACTCGTGCGTCTCGATCGCGTCGGCCATCAGGCAGGCTTCCTTGACGTGGGGGCGCTCCCACTCTTTCGGGTCGGTCGGCCCGCCCGGGCCGTAGGAACCGAAGACGATCAAGCCCTCGTAACCGCCCCTGCGCAGAGTGTCGCACATGTCGATGAAGCACTTGGCTGTTTCCGGGCTGACGTCGTTGAACTCATTCTGGAAACCGATCGCGTCAGGCCACTTCTGCTTGGGCAGATGCTTCAAACGGTCGAGGATCTCCTGGCCGAACTTCTTGCCTCCGATCTTCGTGTCGCCGTCCGGCCCGGAAGCATGATCCCATACCCGGTAGAGAACCCGTGCGCCTCGGTCCTTGGCGATTCCGCAGCTCGTGATGTCCAGTGCCTTGATCCAGGGAGCGCCCTCTGCCCATTTCTTCACGTCGTCAGGCCATCCGAGAATGTGCGGACAGATCGGCGGGGCGTAGGGTCTATCCGCTCGCGATATCGATACAGAGATCGCCACCAACAGAGTTGGTGCCATCACGGTCTTCATTGTTCGGCGTGTCATCCCATCTGTCCCCCAGAACGCAGAATGTGTCCAAATGAATTAACAAGAAGCTTCCCGGTACCTCGTCGAGCAACTGGTGGTATCATCCGGGCTATTATCAGGTGAAGCGGCGCCAGTCTGCAAGTCTGCTTGTGGAGGTGCGTGAACCTCTCACAGGGTCACGATGCCAGCGAGCTTGCGGTCACTGTTTCCCCGGCGATATCGCCGCCCGGACGTCGGCCAGGAGTTGATCGACTTTGAAGGGCTTGTACAGGACGGCCGAGAGGCCCTCCTTGCTGGCCCGGATGATCGAGTGGTTCGGGTCGTAGCCGAAGCCGGTCATGAAGATCACCGGCGTGTTCGGGTTGCCTTCCTTGACGGCGTGGAAGATCTCGTAGCCGCTGTGTCCGGGCATGCGGATGTCGCTGACCACCAGGTCGTAGCCGCGCTGCTTGATCATCGCGAGGGCCTCGGTGCCGTCGCGGGCCATCTCGACATCGCAGCCGACGTTGCTCAGCACGTCGTGTACCGTCTGCCGAATGATCTCCTCATCGTCGATGACCAGTACGCTCTTGCCGGCCAGCAGCGGATCGGCCTCCTCCTTCGGACGCTCGCCAAGGATGCCGCCCGTGGGCTTGGT
>CAZTQK010000382.1:0-6239 GCA_964615635.1 uncultured Planctomycetales bacterium | reverse complement strand
CGCCGATGGTCAATTGCCCGGTTCCGTTGAGACCGATCTCGACGTCCTTGGCGTCAACTTCCCCGTCGATGATAACCAGGTTGGCCGTCGCGTCTGCGGTGTTGCCGATGGTGAGAGAGGCGCGGTAGATGTCGTTCCATTCTCTCAGAATCCAGTAGCTTTGGCCGTCCAGGTCAAACACAAGCTGATCGCCGGTGTTCTGACCCGCCGGTGCGGTCACCAGAAGTCGGGCCGTCCAGTGATCGTTGTCGAAGGAAACGGTCTGGTCGGCTCCGTTGGGCGAGTTGATGATCGCACGGCCGTTTTCCCAGGGTGGACCGCCCGAGGGGCTCCAGTTGGCGGAGTCGGCAAACAGCCCGCCATCGGGCCCGATCCACAGGTAGTCATCCGGCTCTGGCAGCAGGGTGAACTCCAGCAACAAGCGCGCATTCAAGGGGCCCGATACGGGGCCGTCGCTCTCGGCTGCCGCCCGGACACTGCCGTACCAGTGGTAATCGTTGCCAGCGGTGAGCGTTCCGACGAAGTACCACATGTTCTCTTCGCCTTGGGGACAGTATCCAACGCCCTCGAGCACTGCAAACGAATCGAATGAGCGACTGCCATCTGGGAGATAGGCCGGCACCAGCCCGTCATCGTGCTCCTTGGTCACTCTGACGACGTACTCGTAGTTCTTGTCCCTTGGCTTGACCCAGAACTGAAAGTGGCTGTCTCCTTGGGCGAAGACCTTCGAGTAGTTGGTGTCGGTCAACTCGGCCTGAAGGTCATAGAGCATGGCGTCGATGTGCTGAAGCTCATTGCTGCCGGGTGCAAGCCCCAAGTCCAGGTAGCTGCCCCCTGTGCCGGTGAGCGTGTTGGTGCTTAGCCAAATGTCGTGGTACGGGTGGTTGACGACGTCGAGCGAGTCGTCGATGACCTGCTCGACGAACGTCAAGGTCTCGCCGGGGAGCAGAGACCCCCCAGCCTCGACCTGGGCGGCGAGAATTTCATAACTGTAGCTGATGCTGGCCGGCGAGGAAGCGGCCGCCGCCAAAATTGTGCTCACAGCCAGAGCGAGAACAGTTTTGGATCGCATGATTCTTCCCCCTTCATGTCTGTAGATCTCGGCACTGTGCCCCTCGCATCATCAGGACATGTCTCCTGTCGGCGATGCGCCGGAGCGAGGTATTTCCGTACGCCGTAATAGGCAATCTGTGGCTTGCAGATTGGTCATCCAGGCACTATCGCGCCGATCTCCACAACCCACAAATAAGGCCAATACCCCATTGTATCAGTTCTGCGCGCCGGCGCATAGGCACCTCCCGCAACCGCCGCGTGGAGAGATTCTTCACCGTATCCCATTTCCAAACAACGAGTTATGACCTGGAGGGGGCTACGGTCTTCTCGGCGGGCCTTTAGGGTCCGGTAGAGGTACACCGATGCGCGAGAATTCGCCCCGCAGGTTCTCCATGCGAACCATGTCGGGAAGCCGGCCGCACATCGACATGCTGAAGGCCGTCGAGCTGGCCTGGCGGAGGTTACCGTGGGCGGCCGTGAGGTGGACCAGGCTCGACATCAGGGCACTGCCGCAATGGTGGCCATCCTCGGTCGAGACGAGCACGTCCGGAGTGTTTCTGACCAACCCATGAAAAGCCCGCCACAGCCGGTGGACCACATCGGGGAAGACATGCGAGGCGATCGCATCCTTCAGCACCGCGTCCGGGGCGAAACCCTCGGCATCGAGCTTGCCTTCGGCGCGAAGCGACTCGTAGACCGGAATGAGTTGGAGCGGGTCGCCGAAGTCGCTTCGATAGGCGAAGCTTCCGGCGGACGATCGGATAATGCGCGCCCGGCCGTCGCGACTCAGAATGGTGACGCTGTCCGCCTGGTCGCAGTGAGCGGTCAGCTCCACGCCTTCGATCCCCACGGTGTCGCGGGCGACTTCAGAAGCCTGTCGAGTGTGAATGGCGGCACAGGTGACCATGCCGAATTCCGGCACCACCACATCCCCCGGTCGTTCAAGAGTCCTGCCGACGCGGTAGCCGAATTCGGCAAGGATGGCTCTGAGCGGAATTCGGTGGCTTGCCAGCAGCCTGTGCCCGTGGTCAGAAAGCAGGCTGATCCGAATTCGCCCGCGCGACTTGAACACCATCTGCTGGCAGAAGCGGTCAAGCTGGATCAGGCCTGTTTGGTGACCGTTGCGCCCGATCCTGGCGCCGAGGGCCGACGTGCCGACCACATAGGCGAGGACACGCTGCCGGTCGGGCCCGAGCGAGTAGTCCTGGATCTGTCGGAGCTCGTGCAGATACCACGGCTGGGCATTGAGGTAGACCGACGCGTGCGTGGCGGGCTCGAGGTGCCAGTCCACCAGATCCATCCACGGCACATTGTCCTTCAGGGCGTAGCCGGAGTAACCGCCTCGAAGCCGCTTTCCATCGAAATACGAAGCCTCAACGCCCGGGCATGGCGAGACCCCCACAAAATCCGAGAGGCACAGGTCGGTCATGACCGGGAACGGACTGATGACCCGGCTGGGCTGGTGGAACAGGCGAAATCGGCCCTCCAGCCACAGGCTCTCGACCATGGCGAAGGGGATGCTGTCCAGCATGATCACCAGATGGCGTTGCTCTTTCTCCGGAACGTCGGCGAGAAGAATGCAGGCGTCCTTCTCATCAAGGCAGCCGTCCTTGTTGTCGTCCAATCGAAGGGCGTCGACGATCCCCGCCTGGTTCAGACGTTCGCCGTGGTCGATCTTGCCGTCGTAGTCTGTGTCGTAGAAGCGTTCGGTGCGCCCGTCGGAGGCGGTTTGCACCGAGACCGGCGTCACCGGGAACATGGCCGGGCCCGGGCCATGTATCGCGCAGCCGCAGGCAAGCAGTCCGATGAGTCCGAGGAACATCAGCCACGATACCGAATGGCCGAACGGTCTCAGGGTCATTTTTCCAGTCTTCTCCCACTACAGAGCGGACGGTGATGACGTCGGACGGCATTCCGTGGCGGGCTCGATGCTCAAGCGCCGTGACAGAACCCCAGGCCCAAGTGCGGGGTTGATGTCTGTCCGGCGACACAAGCACGGCCCGTCGCAGGCGCTCCGGGTTCCCATGGAAATGCTAAATTCAGGAGCCTCAGATGGCAATGTCGAGAAGGGTTCCGACCGGGTGGGTCTCGCCGGCAACCTCGAGGGCAAGACCGGATTGAGGCATGCTCGTCATGGCGCCTCGCACAGGGGCGACCTCCGGCAACCTCCTGTTTGAACAGCCGGTGGCTTCACTGCTCCGCCGGCCGGCCATCTCGGCGCGGGCCTCCGCCTCGATTTGGCTGGCCTGGGCTGCAACCCGCCTGTCCTGGGACGACGGCCGGGCCGGGGCCAGAGCGGCCCGGCGGATCTGCTGCATTTTGGCGATCGTGGCTTGGGGGTTTCCGGGTACGGGCGACAGATCTACCGACACTTCCCCGTCTACTGCGTATTGTCGCCCGTCCGGCCCGGTCTGATAGTTGTAGCTGGCAGCTCCGGTGAACTGGCCGCCGGCCGCCCTATGGGCCTGCTCGTGGGTCCGGACTTCCTTATCGCGCTCTTTCAGCTTGTCGAGTTGCTCCTGCTGCTCGGGATCGAGTCGCGAATCCGAGCCGACACCTCGGCCCGGTGCCAAGCCTGTTGTCGCCCCTTTGGACCCGTCCTGAATGCCTGACGCAATGCCGTCACCTATGACAATCTCCCTGCCGCAGATCGGACACGCCTGCCCATCCTCGTGGAGGTGCCCCGGCGACAGCTCAAGACTGTCTTCGGCGACGGGCGGGGTCCGGGAGGCAGGTTTGGCCTCGGCCAGGGCATACGTGCGGTGAAGCGAAACCGGGGCGACCATCCCGGCGGCCATGGCCGATAATCCTGCGATAGCGTCGAGCATCTTCAGGTCCCGAACACCACTTTCTCGTATCGCGTGCATCGGATGGTTTCGGCCGACACTGAAGCTGTCAGCATTCAGCGATCAGCTATCAGCCCGAAAAGAGGGGGTGGCATGCTCGCGCCGGGTCGTTGGCGTTGTCCAAGTCCTAGCTGAACCCTAAACCCCGAACCCTGAACCCTATTGTGGTTGTCCTGTCGGCTGGCGGCCGTTAGATTGTCGTGATGGCCAGGCGACGCAAGACAATCACCTACAAAGACAGCGGCGTGGATATTGACGCGAACGAAGTGATGGTCGATCTGATCAAGCCCATCGTTCGCAAGACGTATGGTCCCCGCGTGCTCGGCAAGCACGGCGGCTTTGCCGGGCTCTTCCGGCTGGATTACAGCGAGGCTCTGTTCAAACGCAACTACAAGGAACCGGTCCTGGTGGCCTGCACCGACGGCGTCGGCAGCAAGATCCTCCTGGCCCGCGAGTCCGGCCACTACGACACCGTGGGCATCGACCTGGTGGCGATGAGCGTAAACGACATGCTCACGCTGGGGGCCGAGCCGCTGTTCTTCCTCGATTACGTGGCTATCAACAAGCTTGAGCCCAGGCGGGTCGCGGACATCGTGGCCGGCGTCGCGGCCGGCTGCCTTGAGTCCGACTGTTCGCTCCTCGGCGGCGAGACGGCCGAGTTGCCCGACATCTACAAGCCCGACGATTTCGACCTGGCGGGTTTTGCGGTGGGGGTGGTCGAGCGGAGGAAGATCATTGACGGGTCACAGATCGAGGCCGGCGACGTGATCATCGGGCTGCCTTCGACCGGGCTGCACTCCAACGGTTATGCCCTGGCCCGGCGGCTGGTCTTCAAGGAGGCCCGGCTCAAGTACGATTCCGTCGTGCCGATGATCGGCGGGCCGATCGGCGACGAACTGCTCCGGCCGACGCGCATCTACGTCAAACCGGTCCTCGATCTGCTGCACAACTACAAGGTCAAGCGAGTTGTCCGCGGCATGGCCCACATCACCGGCGGCGGCCTTCCGGGCAACGTCGATCGCGTTATTCCCGAGGGCCTCAAGGCGGTGATCGACACCAAGAGCTGGACGGTCCCGCCGGTTTTCCGCTACCTGCAATCTCTGGGCGTCAAGCGCGACGAGATGTTCCGCGTCTTCAACATGGGCATCGGTTACACGCTGGTCGTCCGCCCAACCTTCGCCCACTCGATCATCGGCCACTTCCGCCGCCGCCACCAGCTCGACGCCCTGGCCATCGGCAGGATAGAAAAAGGCGCGACGACGGTAGAACTGGTGTAGCCGTGCGTCCGGTTCCCGTATCGGCGGTGGTAGGCGATGGGAAGCAGAGCGGAGAACGTGTCGTGTCGCCGGTTTATGCGGCATGATCGCTTCCAGACCTTGCTCGGACGACGTCTGCATGGAGATGTTCAGCATTATTCTCGGAGCGTGTGTTGGCCTCGTAGCTGTGCCGGTCTATTGCGTTATCGTGGCAAAACTGGTCAGACAACATCGTCCGCTTGCCGCCTTTGCGTTCTGGTCGTCAGTTGCTGTGGTTGCCCTATACCTGGCAGGATTGTTGCTGGTCAAATCTCGCGGCATCATCGGAACGTATGAGCTTGTCGGTCCTTGGTTTTTCGGACTCTGCATTCTGTTGTCCTTCAGCGTCTCCCCTGCGATTGGATGTGTTTGTCTTCTGGGTCGCAGACAACTCTGGTGGCCGGTGGTGGCCGTCCTGTGCTGGCTCGTCGGCTTCGTGGCGGTCTTCTATCACATCCACATCTCGGAAACGCTGTACGGTATCGATGGTGTTGGCGGCCCTTACGTCCAGCCCTCGTGGTGAGCAAGCCAGGCGAAACGTGCACCGCCCGCAGATTCCCATGACGGAACGAAGAGGCTTCGGCAAGGCCCGACCTCACAAGTCGTTGATGTGGCTTGCGTGTGTGGTCAGAGCCGCACGGCCAGGAGCCATCGGTGCAACAGCGGGTGAAGATGAAGAGCCGGGGATGAGACTGGTCCGACATGTGCTCGAGTACTCGGTCCGAGTCCTCCGGATTCGTGTGATTAGTGTGATTCGTGGTTGAAGAAACCGGTTGAACCGCGTCTACACAAGCGTCCGAAGCAGAGTCAGGGCGTTCGACACCCGGATCCCCTCCGGCGTGGCGTAGTCCTTGGTCCCGGCGGCCGAGATCCGCCACGCCTCGCAGTCGGGAAAGCGAGCCTTCAGGTATCGCAGCCCCTTGTCGACGGGCGAGTCGCTCCACTTGCCCCCGAACTTTTTTGACAGGTGTCAAAAAAACTCGCGAGTAATTTTGTACGGTTTAGCCATTTTACGCCGCCCTGCAGAGCGTGAATTGCAGGGTTC
>CAZTQK010000381.1:0-6249 GCA_964615635.1 uncultured Planctomycetales bacterium | reverse complement strand
CCGGGACAGTACTACGGCCAGAGTCCCGATCCGCGACACCTCGCCGCAGCGGCCCGCAACGATGACGAGGTGCGAGCCAGGTACGGCCAGGTCCCGGGCGGGATGTACGGAGCGGACGAGAACTGCCGCGAGGGCTTCGACGGACCGCGACAGGGAACGGAGACCTGTTCGTTCGTCGAGATCATGCACAGCCACGAAGTCCTGCTCAAGGTCAGCGGCGAGTGTCTCTGGGCCGACCGCTGCGAAGAAGTAGCCTTCAATTCGTTCCCGCCGTCGCTCACGCCGGACCTCAAGGGGCTGCACTACCTGACCTGCCCGAACCAGATTCAGTGCGACCGGGCAAACAAGGCCCCGATGATCGAGAACGGCGGCGACATGATGTCATACTCGCCATACGAGCAGTACCGCTGCTGCCAGCACAATGTGGCTTTCGGCTGGCCTTATTTCGCCGAGCACCTGTGGATGGCCACGCCGGGCAACGGCCTTGCCGCCGCCATGTACGCCCCCAGCAAGGTCACCGCGAAGGTCGGCAACGGAACAACACTGACGATCGATGAGAAGACCGACTACCCGTTCGACGGCGTGATCGAGTTCACCTTCTCCATGGCCAGGTCGGTCAGATTCCCGCTGACCCTGCGCATACCGGGCTGGTGCAAGTTGGCCTATGTCAACATCAACGGCAGCGCCCAGGAGCCTGTATCCTCACGTTGGGTGGTCTACGAGCGGAAGTGGTCCGACGGCGACAAGCTGCGTCTGGAGCTGCCAATGGAGATCAGCACACGAGTCTGGACGAAGAACCGCAGCAGCGTGTCGGTACACCGCGGGCCGCTCACGTATTCGCTGAAGATCGGCGAGAAATGGCAGGAGTATGACAACGGCAGACCGTGGGCGGCCTACGAGGTCTTCCCCACAACGCCGTGGAACTACGGCCTGATCATCGATTCCAGAGACCCGGCCGCCTCCTTCGAGTTCAGCCGGACGGGCGTGCGGGTCGGTCAGCAGCCGTTCCGCCCGGAAGCCGCCCCGATCATGCTCAAGGCCAAGGGCAAACGCATTCCGGAGTGGCAGCATGAAGACAACGGGATGGTTGGCGAGATCCACGAAAGCCCCGTTCGCAGCGACCAGCCGGTCGAGGAGATTGCGCTCATCCCAATGGGCTGCGCCCGCCTGCGCATCACCGCGTTCCCGCAGATCGGTGACGGACCGGACGCCAAGGTGTGGGAGAAGCTTCCGCCCACCCCGGCCCTGACCGCCTCACACTCGAACTCGTCGGACAGCCTCCAGGCCGTGGCCGACGGCGTGGTCCCAAAAAGCTCGGGTGACCAGTCGGTCCGTCGTTTCACCTGGTGGCCTCACCGCGGTACGAGCGAATGGATCGAACGCGCACTGTATGAACCTCGCACAATCGGGTCGTGCGAGGTCTACTGGTTCGACGACAGCGGCGTCGGTTCCTGCCGAGTGCCCAAGTCATGGACGGTTGAGTATCGCCCAAAGGCCGGCGGGCCCTGGACGGCCGTAAAGAACACCAGCCCCTACGGCGCGGAAAAAGACACGTTCAACAGAGTGTCATTCGAACCGGTCGATGCGACCAAGGTCCGCATCAAGGTGGAATCGCAGCCTGGTTTCTCCGCCGGAATTCTGGAGTGGCGCATCGGCGATTGACGATGGGGAAAACAGGTTTCTTGCTCTGGGCGTTTCCGCGCAGGGCGATCAGTGGTTCCTGTTGAAATAGTCCCACATGGTGTAGAGTTGCACCGCGCCTCCTGTTCCGCTCGTTGCGTCTGTCTTCAGTAAGCCTTCGGCGTTATCCTTGACGAACTTGGCGTGGAAGTCGCTGTATAGAACGTTCAAGCCGTTTTCGTGCAGGTTGCGGACCCAGCCCATTTCCGGACCACCAATGATCTGGTCCGACTCCAATGCCTGGACAGCGGGTGGGTTGTAGTCCGTCGCGTTGGCACGGCTCAGTCCTTTCTCGCTCGCCAACCAGATGAGGTAATTGTCGTTCCAGATGCCGCCGTTCTCGACGATACCCTTGGGGCTATAGATGTTCTTAACGCCGATACGTGGGTGCTGTCCTTCGGCCACCGGGGCCGCGTACATGTAACCGCCGAAGGTCAGACTGTTACGTTCAAGAAACGTATGCGTGCCAAACTGCTGCCAGTTCTCCTTGCTTTTGGCGATTTCCACGAGACGTGGACAGGTGAAGAGATCGACGTTTTTCCCGACATAGCTCTTCTTCGATTTGAGCGGGGCTTGCGGCGGGGGCGTCTCGACAAGGAATCGCCCGTACAAGGCGCCGTAGTTGACCGTTTGCCACTCGTAGTCGGAGATCTGCTGCTTGATCAGGTACCCGTAGCGGCCGCGTATGGGAAGATAGGAGTTATTTTCCGACGCGTACGCATTCATCCCCAGACCTTGCTGGTGAAGATTCGACAGGCACACGGCCCGGCGACTCAGCTCTCTGGCTCGGCGGAGCGCCGGCAACAGGATCGACACCAAGAGGGCGATGATGGCCACCACGACCAGGACCTCAATCAGCGTGAAAGCCGCCACACGACGCCACGCGGCCACCCGGTTCCGAGCCTCGGTCTTGGTTTGGTTTTGGGCCTTCGGCGGAACTGACATGTCATCACTCCACACTCGAAACCAATCACAAAACCCCACCATCAAACTACAGGAGCGGTTGGTTTTAGTCTACCAAAAAAATTCATTTCTGTCTACGCCACAAATGAAGCTAAACGCGATATCGATGTTAACTATTATTACACAAAGACTTATGTCCTTCTTGGCGACCAGTTGTCGGCCTGAAACCTTGGGCACTCGGCCAGGGACTGCCACAGCCAGCCTTGGTTGCAGGAAGCTGATCGATCACAACGACTGGGTGGTGACTGCTCGCTATCTACCGGCCCGACCTCGCTCGCTGCTCAGAAGGCGGCATCGTCCGCCGCCTGGCGGGCGTCTTCCCAAGCTGCTCTGGTCTCATCGAGCCGGCGCTGGGCACTCTCGTATGCCGCCTTGGCCTGCGCGGCGTCCGTTTGGGCCTGGACCAGTTTCTCGCTGACTTCCTGGGCCCGCTGAGCGGCCTGCTGGAAGGTCCTGGCCTGGGCCAGCCTGTTCTCGGCTTCGATGTGCGTCTGGTCAACGCGGTCCAACAGTTGGATCAGTCTCTCGAGACCCGTCTGAATGGTCTGGCGGACCGCCTGCAATTCATCGCGCATGTTCAGGCTCGGCAGGTTAAACGTCTGGGATGCTGATAAGGAATCGACGTCAGGAGCGTTCGAACCGCTGCCAACCTCGCTGCCCTCGTTCATACACATCTCCACCTCCTGGGCGAGATCCGGGATCTCCGTCGTCCCGACAAAATCGGCTTCCGGGAGCATTGACTCGTCCGGCGGAGTCGCAGCGTCGCAGACATCGCCCGCCAGCGAGCCCAAGTCCGAAGTGGCCTCCTGGAACGCGGAAGCAATGGCATCGATTTCGCTGCGGCTGGCCTGGATGGCCTCGGCGACCTCTTCCGCCGCCACGTCCGCATCACCTGCATCATCTTGCGGCACAAGAGCGGTATTCTGACCTGCATCTGCGTTGCTCCTCTCCACGTGATCACTTGCTTGTTCCAATATCTCGTCGATACCACCGACATCAGGAGACGACTGTGGGGCGCCGGCCGCTTGAGCTGCCTCAGCCTGCTCGCTTCCCATCGCGTCGTCAGGCTTTTGACCCTCCGGCGGAGCATCACTTGTCTGTCCGGCAAGCAACATGTCGGTGAGTTCGTCAGGCTGGATTTCGCCGTTCGATGAGCCGGCCTGCTCAGCCATGATCTGTTCGAGCGGGTCGGTCGCCGTCTCACCCGACTGATCTCCAGTTTCGGTCTCGGCCAGGATCGCCTCAACGGGATCGGTCGCCTCTACTGCTTCGGCTAATGCTGAGGCAACCGGGTCACCCGTCTGTTCGTCGATCTCGGCGGCCTGCCCGATGGCCTCCGCCAATGCGGCCTCGACGGGGTCGCGATCTTCAAGCTCCTCGGCGAGTTCGGCCATCTCTGCGAGCGAGTCGGCCTCGACTAGCTCCTCGACCTCGGCAACCTCTTCGACTTCTGCAGCCTCCCCGACTTCCTCGACTTCGATCGCATCTTCCGCACCGGTCACTTCATCCGCCTCAATGGCTTCCTCGGCTTCGAGTTCCTCGACAGACAAACCCTCATCGCCAAGCTGGTCGCCGGCGTCTGCCGGGTCAGCGGCTTCATCGGCCAGTGTTTCCTCAGCCATCCCCAGTGCCTCCTTGAGAGCGGCCTCGACCGGATCGGGCTCCGTCGTCTCGGCCGTCAACTCGGCTTGTGATTCCTGAGTGATGACCTTCTCCGACACGGTCGGCTGCGGCTCAGAGGCGGGGCCGGCCTCAGTCGCTTTGTCGGCTGCCGGCACCTGGGCAGAGTCGGCGGGCTGCTGGGTGGCCTGCCTGGCGGCTACGGCGTTCTTGAGCATCGCCTGTTTGAACGCCTGGCTCAACCTGCCGGCGGCAGGCTTGTCCGACGCTGCGACCTGCTTGGCGACGTCTTCATGAAAGTCGTTACTTTCCTTCTCGACCGAAGCCATGTCGATTTCTCCTCTGGCTTGCGGGAGCTCGGCGTCGATCCTGGCAATCGCATCCGCGGTCGAGGGGTGCATGGCATCGCGAAGAATCGCGATCATGTCCTCGATATCTTCCGCGGTTCGCCCGCCTTCGTTGACGCCTCCCGTCTTCACCGCAGCCAGCCGGTCCTCCAGGGCGTCCACGATCTCGGCCGTGGCTCCCTGGGCGAAGCTGGACATTAATTCCAACTCCGTGCGGAGCGCTATCACTTCCTCGTCATTCCCGACCGTCACCGGTGTCACCGCGCCTTTCCGGGCGATCTGGTAGGTCTGCGGATAACTGGCCACCGGCACCTCCTCCGCCCGCTGGGAACGGAGATCAGACATCTCCTTGTCCGAGGACTCCTCTCGACGGCGCGCGACGTGCGCGCTTCCACCGCCGGTCCGAGCAGTCAGACGGAATGACATATCGTTTATCGACCTGCGAGATGGGCAACGTAATATCTACTTGTTGCTCGGGCTGCGTCCGCCCGAGAAAATATGCCCTGCGAGACTGACGATCCGAGCCTCCGCAGAATCCGCTCCTCTTGTCGCGTCAGAACAACCCTGCAAGATATGCCGATCAGCATTTCCGGACTGATGGTTATCGGACGGCCAAATCGTCTTCATTCGCCTGTTCAGACGGGTTGTTCCCTTGCCACCGGCTGAATCAGCTTTCAGCGTTCAGCTCTCGGTTAGACGGGGCTGAACGGGATCTTATCCTGCTAAATGCCGATCGCTGAGCTCTCATGACTTCATCCACCGAACACCCGCCGCAATCCGTTCTTCCTGACTGCTGAAGGCCCACGGCCGACCGCCAACAAGCAGAGGCTGCAATACATTATAAAAAGTTATAACGAAGCTTAAGGCTGATAAAGACGGTTTTAAGATCAATGTCCTTCTGGTTTGGCCACTGTGAACGAGGGGATCTTCGAGTTGGTCACACCGAAGTCGGTGTTGAGAACCCGCCCGTCGCCGTTGATGTCCCGCCGGTCGTCGTCCGCCGCACTGAAGATCGGGATCACCGCGTTGATCACACCAAAATCGGTGTTCAGCACCCGGCCGTCGTTGTTGGCATCCCCAACCTGGACCACGTACTGTACGGTGAACGGCGCAACGCCGGTCCATGCTCCGGTGTTCCGCACGGCATACCATTTGCGATGCTGCAAGGTCGTGCCGGTCTCGCGGACTTTGAGCACCCGCGGCTGCCCCTGGCCGTTGTTCTCGATAGTGAAGGTAAAGCCCGCCGACAGGTCTTCGCCGTATGTCCCGCCCGCGATCATCTCCTGGATCATCACGGCACCCGCAGGCGGTGTGCTGAGATCCCAGTCGAACGTCAGTCGCGTGATGTTCTTCTGGTTGCGCCACAGACTCTGCCCCGAGGCCGGAACACTCTGGGTCATGACAACGCCGTCGCACGGCGGCAACCTTGGCACCTCAACCGGTGGCCCCGTCCAGGCGGCCTGAAAAACGCTCCAGTCGAGACAACCGATTGTGCCATCCGAGTCAAGATCGGCTTCAGCGATGTACCCCGGCTCGCCCTCGCTCGTGCCGAAGGCGGCCACGAAAACACTCCGATCGTCATCGTCCACGTCGCCGTCCAGATCGAAGTCGGGGGTCACTTGGTAGGTGTACAGATTCG
>CAZTQK010000380.1:0-6255 GCA_964615635.1 uncultured Planctomycetales bacterium | reverse complement strand
CGGCTGCCCCGGCGACGACGCCTGTTGCCCGGCGTTTGCCGCTTCTTGATGAGTGCTCGATGCTCCGCTCTGCTGAGTCCCGGCAGCCCCTTGATCGCCTGCATCTGCCAACTGGGCCTGCTGCTGCGATCCTGAACCCATCGCCTGACTCGTCGCTTCCATCAACCGCGTGTCATGAACACGCACCGCATAGCTCAACTCGTCGCCGTGCTTGAGATCAAACGCCTTGAGATCGAGGATGGCCGTGGCTTTGACGTCCTTGGTACCCTGCAATTCGCCGAGAGGCACCGGGATGACGCTCGTCGTCTGCTGATCGCCGGCGTTGACGGTGACCACGAGCTCCGCGCTGGCGATACCGAATTCGTCTTCCGCTTTGAATTCGACGTCGATCTTCTCATCGGGACGAGCCGTGACATCATCGTTGGGCGAGACGATCTCGACTTTCGGAGGCCTGTCTTCGTACACGATGATGCGGCAGGATGCTTGCCCCAGGCTGTTCAGGCCATGCTCATCCGTCAAGCGAGAACTGAGTATGAAGCTGGTTTCCAGGGTCGCTTCATAGCGGTACCAGAGCCCCGGTCCGGGCGCAAGCGTCTGTGTACGCTCCTTGTCGAGGATCACCTCCATTCGGGACAAAGGCTTGGTGGGCAGAAAGTCGACCTGCAGAAGACTGCCCTGAAGGGCGCGAACGCGCTGCGGAAGCCCGTCGTGCTGTTCCTCGGGCAGCTTGCTGTAGGCGGGCGGAACGACACGCACACGGGCTTTGGCGACTGCCGGTCGGTCCTCGGCACGAACTTCGAACCAATCGGAGGTGCCGTCGCCGCACTCCCAGCGGTACGAGAAGGGCTCCTTCACTGATCGCAGAGCACAGGCAAACACGTCCGGTGCGCCCGCGGTGAGATTGTGTGTTGTTCGCCGCTCGGGCATACCGGCGCGATGAATCACGAGGTCGGCCTTCTGACGCACGCGTCCCTCAACGCGAGCTTCAAGCGTCAACGGCTCGCCCCGGCATACCACCTGGTTGCCGGTCAGCGAAGCGATCTGCGTCTGGGTGATCGGCGTGCGCGGCATGCAGAACCGGCGTATGAGCACGCCCACATGTGACGGGTAAGCCAGCCAGGTGACCGCCAGGATTGCCAGGAGAACCGACATCGCGACGGCCCAGGCGCGCACGCGGTCGCGCCGCACCACTGCACGCATGCTCACGGTCGGCCCGAGTTCCACCGCTTCGTCCGCGACGCGTCGGATCAGGGCGTCTGAGCCGCGGATTTCAGGAGGGTCCTGAGTTTCCGAAAGCTCCGCGATGGTGGACCAGCGTTCCTCCAGCCGAGGCACCGCTGCCTCGACATTCATGGCCACCATCGATAGGCGTTGCGGCATGACCAAGGGTCTGATGAACCTGATCAGCAGGGTGACCGCAGCCAGCCACAGTGAGGTCCAGGTGAGCAGGCAGCGCCATCGTGTGTCGAACAGTACGAAGACTTCGTCAACAATCATTGCGACCATCATGGCCGCCAGCAGGACGACCATGGCGGTCAGCAAGCCTTCCGTGGCCTGGGTCAGTCGCCATCGAAAACGAATGGACCGCAATCGGGTCTCGATCGCGGACGGAAGCGTGAGTGATTCACTGATGCGCGTCATGGTCAAGCCACTCCCAGCACTTTTCGGAGAATCCACTCGATACCGAGACTGCCGATGAACAAGGCCAGGTACGTCCATCTCGGCCACAGGGCCTGCTGGCTGACCTCCTCCGTTACCTGCGGAGACAGGTCCAGCATCGCGATCGCGGCGGGGAGGGCGGTCGGCGGAATCACGGCCCCTCCGGTGGTCGCGGCCATCTGAGTCAGCAGCGGGAGATTGCAGCGCGTGCTCCGCAGTTCCATCGAGACCGGCGGCTCGATCACAACCTGCGTCTCCACCGTCTCGGTGAAGTGCTCCTCAGCCAGGAGCCCCGTAATAATCGGGCCTTCGGCGCGGATGGTGATGCTGCCGGTCGGCAATGCCTTCAGCGTTGCGTGATAGACGCCCGGTGCGTCGGTTTCCTCCGTGGCCGCGACGGTCGCCTGGGGGCTGCCGTCGAACACGGCCACCACGTTCAACTGTTGCTTGCCCACGGCTTGGCCGTTGGGATGGGACAGCCGGACGGTGACAGGCACGTCTTCACCTGATTGGTAGTGCGTCTTGTCGGTGACCAGTCGCACCGTGGTCGATCCGCTGCCGATCTCGCGGGAGATGGACCAGCGCATCAACTGGCCCCAGAATCGGTTGTGGTACAGGTCGCCGAAGCGGTATCGGAGGCGGTACGTGACCGGTGCCGCGAGATAGACGACGCGGCCCTGGCCATACTGCTGCCAGCAGAGGAATGCGGAGATTTCGGTGCCCGCCGGACTGGCCGCCGACCCGGGAACCGCAGCCAGCCAGATGTGAGCAGTCTGTCTGGGCAGCGAGTACTCCGAGAGCCTGTGGACCTCAACATGCTCGGCCCAGAGTTGATCCGAGGTCGCGGCGTCGTCGGCCACCTGCGTCACGTCAGTGGTTCGACCTTCGGCGGTGACCACGACGTGAAAGCTTTCCCTGTCCGCGAGAATGTTCTTCGCCGGTTCGACCGGCATGGCGGCGCCCAACGGCCCATCCAGATAAGCGGACGGCATGGCCGTGTCGCCTGCGATCAGCACCAGTGTTCCGCCTCTCGCCGACACGTACTCCTTGAGTTGTTCCTGGTGAGCCGGGGTCAGGATGCTTGCCGTGATGTCCCCCAGAATCACGACGCGGTAACGGCTCCAGCCGTCCAGGCTGTTCGGTATACCAACCGTCTCGCCGGGTCGGCCGCCGGCCGCGACCGGATCGAGCAGAAGGCTTTCGAATTCAATCCGCTCGTCTCGCTTGAAAAGATTGCGGAGGTAGCGGAACTCCCATCGCGGCAACTGATCGGCCAGGAACACCCGAATCTTGCCTTCGGTGACTTCAACGCGGAGAGAAGCCTGGTTGTTCTCCTTCGTGCGTTCCTCCGCCACCGGAGTGGTCCGCAGATGGTATTCGTTCATGCCGGCACGCTCGGCCTTGCGCTTGAAGCTCAGCGGAGTGAAGAAGGCATCGCTCGACACGACGATGGTCTGCCGGTCAACGACCTCGTCGTTTTCGAGAAGCTCGACCTCAAGCCGCTCACCCGCACAGTCCTGGGCATCGAGCATTGCCTCGATGACCACGAGGTTGTTCTGGAAGACGCTGCGCGGTGCCTGGGCGTGGTGAAGCATGACGTCGCGCACGGGCTTGGTGTTGCCGAGCGGCACGATGTACACGGGTGTCTGAGTCAGCGACGCGGCCCGCTTGACCGGGTCGGCATCGACGTTGTGGGCGCCATCAGTGAACAGGACGACCGCGGCCGTCGTCCGGCTGCCTGAGTCCTGCTCGACCTGCGTCAGCGGGGCCGTCAGGTCGGTGTGCTGACCGGCGTCGGCGCGGTCCGCGGAAAGCGGTGTGGACCATCCTCGACCCGCGATAGAGAACACTTGCGAGTCAAAGCCGTAACGCAGGACCTCCACCTGCCTGGCGATCTTTCCGATCACCGCCGACTCGACGGCTTCGAGGAATCCGTTCAGCTTCTCCCTGCGGCTGAGCTGGGCATGCCGTTCCAGAGTCTGACGGAAAACGGTGCCCCCTTGTTGACCCAGGTCCTCCGCACATTGCGAGGCCAGTTGTCTCAGATCGGTGATTGCCTGGTTCATGATCTGACGGACCTGCTCGGTACGTCCGCTCTGGCTCTGGACTGCGCTCCAACGGCCCTGATCGAGGTCGTCGGCCAACTCGCGGATCGTCGGCGCGACCAGATCGTGCCAGGTTGAACTGATCTTCCGCACATTCTGCCGACACGCATCGTTGTTTTTGTTCGCATGCTCGGCGGAGGCGCGAAGCTGCTTGTCGGCGGAGGCAACCCAGCGCCCGACGAGGGCGAAAGACTCGCGAGCGGTCTTCACCTGTTCCTGCTTGGCCGCGGCCTCCATGGATTGGGCAAAGAGATCACGGGTCATGGCGATCTCGAGTGCCGCCGCGTCCAGGCCGCTCAGCAGATCTGCCGACACGGAAACATCCTGCATCGAGGCCCATCGGATCGCCTCCGCCTGATCCTGAACCGGATCGACGATCCCCATACTTGCGCTGGCGTCGGCCATGAATGTGACCGTCTTGGCTTGTGTCCGCCGCACGGTGGTTCGCGTCACGGGTTCGGCCAGCATCCACAGCACCACGGCCAAGGCTGTCACCCGCAGGATGGCGAGCACCGGGGTGAGCCGCGGACAGCTTCGGCGCAGCTCCCACCACGTCAGTGCCACAACACAACCGCCCAGGACGACCCCTGCAACAACCAGCGAAGTCGGCGAGAACTGCCCGGCGTAGGCAAACTCCCGGATGGTCTGTACCTGGCTGGCTAGCACTTGTGACCGCCCTCTCGGATCATCAGTCGCATAAGCCCCCGACGCAAAAGCCCCTTCATTCCCCGGCAACCAGGGCAACTCCCGGAGACTGCTCGAATCGCCGCCGGGTGATTCGTCCACTGAGCAGCAATTCCATGGCCATGAAGCCCAGCACGATGACCAGCAACCAGGACCACATGGGTTGCGGCCGTGCGATGCGCACCGGGGCCGCCGTTGCCGGAGCGTCCTGATCGCCGAATTGAAGGCCGGCAACGGATGCCAGCGCTTGGCGCTCCTCGTCACCAAGCCGTGTGAGATCCGATTCGGCCGGGTCGCGACTCACGACGCACGGCATCGTTTGGGTGTCTCCCTTCGGATCGGTGATGCTCAGATGGTACGTGCCCGGCCACATCGTCTTGCCGAAGACAAACAAGCGCTCACTGCCTCGCAACTCGGAGGCCACCTTCAGACGGGCCCCGCCGGGTGTCACCATTTCGGCCCATTCTCCGGCCTGATCCGCAGGCAACGAAACGCATAGCGCTTCACCGGGACCGAGGTTCCACTCTGTCAGGCCAGGCTGGGCCAGATACCAGAGCCACTCGTGGACCATGACGACAAAGGCCTGGCACAACGGCAGGTTGCTCCAGCTTGCGTTCATCGGCACGCCTTGGACGATCACCCGCCCGCGGCCGAACGGCTTCTCGGCGGCAAGGGGCTCGCCGGCACCCGTCGCGAGGAGAATGCCGACACTTGTCGACCGGGTCTCGCCAGGCTGCGCCGTCACCAGACGGCATCGGCGGAACACTTTAGCCCGGTCAATATCCAGCCGTTGGGTGTCGGCAAGCCAGCGGGTTGCCGGATGATTGGCAGCCGGCGGCGGAATCGGCTCGTACTTCTCATGGTTGGCCGAGTCACCGATTGCCTCGCCGACGGCCAAAGGCGACAGCCCCTGGCCCTCGGCGTACAGCGATTCGTTGAAGAACGACGGATCGGTTCGATCGCCAGGCACGATCCACAGGCCCGTGCCCTGACGAACCACCTCTTTGAGAGCCTCGACGACAGGAGGAGTCAGCTTGGCGACGTTAACCAGCAGGATGCACTTGAAGCCCTGAACGTTCTCAGGGGTCAGCTTGTCAACGGTGATGATTGTCGGTCGGAAGGCAGATCCGGTTGTGGAGCCAGACTTGCCGTCAAGGTGGCCTAGCGCGGTTTCGAGGTAACCGGTATCACTGAGTAACGGCTGTGCCTCTCGTGTCTCCGTCACCAGCAGGATGGGGACCTGCTCGACGATTTCGACCGCCAGTCGGGCTTCGTTGTCCGGCGGCAAGTCGTCCGTCGACGCGATTTCGGCCCGCAGCAGGTGGACGCCGGGAACGTCGATCGCCGTTGTGAAGGTCACCGTCGCGGTCTGGCCGGGGCCGAGAGAAGGCAGCGCCGAGGTGGACAGTTCCTCATCGCCGCGGAAGAGCCTGACGACGCTCGCGGCACCAGCGTGATCGCCTGTGTTTCTGATGGTCGCACTGAGCGATAATCTTTCATTGACGCCCGCCACGGCTCGCACCGCTCCGAATGCGTCGATCGAGAGGTTGCTGATGCCGCCCTGGTCCTCGCCGGCAACCAGTACCTGCAGGACAACGCCGGCCAGTTGAGCCTGTTGCTGCAAATCGCGCCAGTTGGCTGTGCTGTCGGCACGCCAGCCGTGAGCTCGGCCATCGGTCACGATGGTGATGACGCGCGGTGATCGGGGATCGGCGGCTTCGGCGTCGATTGCCTGGCGAGCAGCCTGAATCATGTCCGCCGCCGCCAGCGTCGGCTTCAGTTCACGCAACTGCGAGGTCAACTGCTG
>CAZTQK010000379.1:0-6277 GCA_964615635.1 uncultured Planctomycetales bacterium | reverse complement strand
AGGTTCAGGTCCTTGTGGGGGCAACCCCGTGGAGGTTCGACTCCTCTCATCCGCATTTCCTTCCCCGTCACGCGAAGACTAAACTCCGTCTTATCGTCCGATAATCTTCCTCGGGGCACTTCCTGGCTCTCCAGTTCTCCCCAGGCGACGAAGGTGTCCAGGCGCTTATCATGAGCTTGGCGAGCCTGCGGCCTGCGGGTTATCGCCCAGGTTGCCACAGACGACGCCGGCGCAAGGCCGATTCGGTGTTCGTTGCGTTGCCGCTATCGCGCGTCCCGAAGTGCCTGTGAGTTGTCCCTGGAGTGACCCGGATTGGTCGATAGATGCATCAGGCGAGGACCGCTTTCGTGCCGATGATAGGGCAGTAGAATTATGATCTGCTATGGCTTGCCACGATGTCGGGGGGCGTGATGGGAGCGTCTGTCCTGGATAGTTCGGTGATGGCCCCAATGGAAGCGTCGAACGGAACACCGTTGTTGTCGGGCGGCCTTGAAGCGATGCTGAAGCGGGAGTGGCTGATCACCAATGGTCGTGGCGGTTACGCTTCCGGCACGATAGCGGGGGTGCCGACCCGTCGTTATCACGGTCTATTGGTAGCGGCCGCCCGCCCGCCGTTGGAACGGTGGCTGTTTCTGAGCGGCGTTCTGGAACGTGTGGGCGTGAACGGCCGGTTCTCCGAAGCGGCCACCTTCGAGTTCGACAAGACCTTCCATCCCCAGGGCTACCAGCTCCTGACCGATTTTGCAGTCAGCAACAATGCGGAGATGCCGTGGGTGCGATTCACCTATGCCATCGAAGGCGCGACGATGACCAAGCGCATCGTGCTGATCAGGGATCGCGACGAGGTCTGCATTCGCTACCGAGTCGAGGCACCGCCCGGGACACTTGTCTCCTTCAACCTGCTGCCGTTCCTGGCCATGCGAGACTTCCACGCGCTGACCCGTTCGTTCGACGGTAGTTATCCGCTCACGCAGGTGGACAACCTGGTTGCGGTTGACGCCTTCAAAACCGGCCCGCGCGTCTGGCTGACGGCCGATTCGCGAGGGCATGAAGCAAAGACGGTTTTCGAGGTCCAGCCGCAGTGGTGGCGTCAGTTTGAGCATCGCGAGGAGGCCGCCCGAGGGCTGGATCACAACGAGGACCTGTTTGTGCCGGGTTGGTTCAGAGTATTGGGGGCAGGCAGCCTGGAAGTCGAGTTTCGAGCGGTTGCGGATTTCACTTCCGACTTCTCAGGCCGACCCGAGCCTCGGCCTCTCGAATCCGTCGATGCCGGTGGATCGATCGGGACGATGTCGGTTGAGGAGCGGCTCAGAGAGGCCGCCGGCGCGTTTGTTGTCAGCCGCAAGCGGGCGGAAGGGCCGAGCCTGACGACGATCCTGGCGGGGTACCACTGGTTCGGCGACTGGGGACGCGACACGTTCATCGCCCTGCCCGGTTTGTTAATCGAGACGGGGCGTCTGGTCGAGGCAAGACAGGTGCTAGAGGTATTCGCCTCCGCCCAGCAGGACGGGCTGATTCCGAACCGTTTCAGCGACTACGGCGATGGTCGCGACTACAACAGCGTGGACGCCAGTCTGTGGTTTGTTCACGCGGCCGATGCCTACGCGGCGGCGGGCGGCGACGACGGCTGCTGGCGGGGGAAGTTGGGGCCGGCCTGCGAGCGGGTGGTCGAGGCATTCCTGGCGGGCACGAAGTTCAACATCCACGTCGACGGCGATGGGTTGGTCATCTGTGGCGATGCATCGACGCAGTTGACCTGGATGGACGCCAAGTGTGGCGATACCGTGTTCACCCCGCGCCACGGCAAGCCGGTCGAAATCAACTCGCTGTGGTACAACGCCCTGCGGCTGTTGTCGCGACGCATTTCGGCGTACGACCCGGATCGTGCGAGCCGCTACGGCCAACTGGCCGGCCGGGTCGAACAGTCATTCCGGCAGGCCTTCTGGAACGACAAGTGCCGCTGCCTGTATGACGTCGTGCGCGACGGCTGGGCCGATCCGGCGGTGCGGCCGAACCAGATCTTCGCCGTCAGCCTGCCGTATTCAATGCTCGACCGCGAGCGTCAGCAGGCGGTGTTGTCGATCGTCGAGCGGCAGTTGCTCACGCCGTACGGCTTGCGGTCGCTCTGTCCGCGGCATCCGGCCTATGCCGGTCGCTACGAGGGCAACCCCTACCAGCGCGACAGCGTGTACCACCAGGGTACCGTGTGGGCCTGGCTGATGGGGCCGTATGTCGAGGCGTATCTCCGCGTTCACGATTTCTCGCCCGAGGCCAAGCGCCGGATGCGTCAGTTCCTCCGACCGCTGATCGATCATCTCGATGAAGCGGGGATCGGCTCGGTGAACGAGATCTTCGATGGCGCCCCCCCCCACACCCCTCGCGGCTGCGTTGCCCAGGCCTGGAGCGTGTCGGAACTGCTCCGGGCATGGCGGATGACCGAACCGGTCGCGGGCTGACCCTGCAGTCGGGTCCGACCCGCTCTCTCGCACGCTTAACACGTGCGCGGCCGTGGGCCGCCGAGAACAGGAGAACAGTAGACTAGGTGAACAGTGGCGTGGGCCAGCGTTTGGTTCGTTTCGAAGCTGACCTGAGTGCTGTCTTGACGAGCCACGGGGTTCATCCCCGTGGTCTTCCAACCGATAACGCCCGTTTCCCTCGCAGAGTCGCAAAGACCGCGGAGCTAAGCCTTGACCACCGGCGGTTCCACCACAGCTCTGCGTCTCCGCGCCTCTGCGTGAGATTCGTCCCCGGCCGCGGGTGCCCCATCCTCGCCGTAGCGCGTTTTTTCTTCTCCTGTTCTCCTGTCTACGTTCCCCTCGCGCGCAGCGCCGGGTGGGGTCTCGATCACGACCGAAGGAGCATCGTCGGTCCCTGCTTCGCTCGATGAGCTTCGCAGGATGTGCGCTGGGCGCGGGCGATTCTTCCTAACCCGTCCTGCATGGCGCACTCCGCGGAGCAGGACAGCCGAATAGTCTAAAAGTCGAATGGCCTAAGAGTCTTCCCCTGCCCGCAGATCGCGCGGATTGACTCAGATTCCGGCCGGGGCGAGAGAGGGTGAGATCGCGGAATATGCGGATGAGGCGAGAAGGCCGGCCGGGCCATCGGTTCCGTACCGAGCCGTGGGACTGGGGACTGGGGGCTGGAGGCTGGTTCCGCGCCCTGCGAGGCCGAGAGCTAAGAGCTGAGAGCTAAAAGCTAAGAGCTTGTTCCTGCCCGCAGATCACGCCGGATTGGCTCAGATACCGGCCAGTGGAAGCGAGAAGAGCGGGTGAACCACGAAGGCACAAAGGCACGAAGAGGCAATCGCGGCCGATGCTGGATTCTTTGTGTCTTGGTGGCTTGGTGGTGGGTCGCGTGGGGGTGAGAGAAGGATGAGGGATGAAAGCCACCTTCGAGAGGCTCAGGCCAGGGATGGATGAGTCATGCCCGGGGGGAAGGGTGTGTCCGCAGATTTCGGGCGGCGGGGGACCGGGGGGAGCACAGATGTGGAGAGGGGAGATCCGGGGAAGGAGCCCCGGGTTGTCCTGGACACGCTGGTCAATCCGATGCGGCCGATGGCGGCGACCGAGATTCACGGGATCACCGATGCCGACGTCGCCAACGCTCCCCGGTTCTCTGATATTGCCGGGGAACTCATCGGGGCCTTGAGCAGCCGCGTCCTGGCCGCATACAACGTCTACTTCGACATGAAGTTTCTGAGTTTCGAGCTTCAGAACTTGGGGATCGACCACGAGTCGCCGCATTTCTGTCTGATGTACATGCGGCCGATGCTCGGCCTGGGGCCGCGATGCCGACTGGAGGAGGCCTGTCGTCTCCACGGCATCGACCACAGCATTACTCACTACGCGGGACACGATGTCGAGGCATCGGGCAGACTGCTGAGCTGCTACCTGGACGTGATCAACGGGCGGGGGATCAGGACTTTTGGCGACCTGGCCGGTCTGAAGCGGTACAAGTTCGTAGAGAGTTTCGCCTGCGATCCCTTCCCGGGTCCCTCGGTCTTTCATCTCGCTGCCTGCGGACGGTTGCGCTCGCGGCTTGGCCACGTCGAGGTTGCAGAAGCGGACCCGCTGCGGGATGCGGCGAGGGCGTACTGGGACGTCATCAGGACCGTGGTTGCCGATCTGGACATTACCGATGAAGAAATGCGCTACGTGCGGGATGAACGGAATCGCCTTGGCCTGACGGACGGGCAGATTCGGTCAATGCACGCGAAGGCCTTCGCCAGTGCTATCGTGCAATTCATCGAGGACAAGACCGTCGATGACAAGGAGGCCGCAAAACTGCGGCGTCTCTACCGGTGTCTGTCCGAGTTGGGATGGGCGCCTGGTGGGTGATTTCGTCTCCGATGGACTGCGTCGGGGTCGGGGCCGGGGGTGGGGGAAATGATGAATGTGGAATGGTGAATGATGAATGGCGGGCGGAGAGAGTGCCCGAGAAGCGAAGAATCACTCATGACCCTTTTGCCTGACGCGGGCCGGCCAGATCGTCAAAGGTGTTCGGCCGTCCCTACGGGACTCGGATGGTTGGGGGCGGGTGTTGACGGCCGCGGTGGTCGCGGCCCGCAGCAGTGAACTGCTGGGCTGTTGTCACCGCGTCCGTTCGGGACTGAGGAAACGGGCTGACGGGATATGAGGGGGCGTTGCCGATTTGCACCACGGGGGCACGGAGGGCACGGAGAAGGCCGGCGGAGAGCGCGAGCCGCGGGTCACGCGGGTCTGGAACGCAGAAAGCGGGACAGACGCAGAAAGCGGGACAGGTTCGTGTTCCACCGTCCAGCCGCTCGACCTCGATGCCATCACGAGCTCTTCGACCCGCCAAGAACAAATTGCCTCCCCGCACAGGTCAGCCTCCCGCCGGCCAAAGGCCCTCGACAAGTGCCGTTGCACAATATACAGCGACCATAACACGCCAAGCCGGCCACTTCAAGGACAATCCGAGTAGACTGTTAGACTGCTCGTTTGTTGTTGGACTGTTGGTCCATTCTGGTCTGTTGGGAAGAAAACAAAGAAAACCACCGCTTGGCCGCCGCCCACCATCACCCCTTGGTGTCTTCGTGCCTTGGTGGTTCCCGCCCGCACCTCCATCCGCGCCCATCCGTGGTCCTCCCTCCTGCTCCGTCGTCTTCTTGGCGTCTTGGCGCCATGGCGGTTCCACCCGTTGGCCTTCTCCATCCGCGTACTCAGCATATTCCGCGGTTCGGCGCCCCCAGCCCCATCCGGTCAACTCTCAATTCCCAATTCTCCATTCTCAATTCGCCATCGTTCCCCATCCGGTCAATTCGCAACTTTCAATTCTCAACTCTCGAATCTCCATTCTCAACTCCCCCCGCGCCTCCGACTCATCCTTCCGCGTTCCGCCTTCAGCCTTCCCTCCGGAGCACATGCCGTGTTGTGCAGGCACAGAACCCGACGGAGATGCTGCGCGCTCACCGTGTGAGCCGGATCGCATCAGTTGAATTGATCTCCTGGTGGCGTCTGGAGGCAGAAGATGATGAAGACCAGCTCAGCCGTCTCGCTCGCCAAGCCCATGAACGCCAAGGCTTTGGCGGCAAACCACGCGTCAGGCCGACGCCGCCCAATCGGCCCAATACTCAAAAGCGCCAAACGAACCCAACTTCCGCCGTGGCTTTATCCGCCGAGCCGCCCCCCCGGGTCAGAGCAGGAGAGCAGTAGACAGGTGAGCAGGAGAATGATCCCTTCCACCTCTCCCTAGAAGTGCTCGGGACAAGCCCCTTGGGAGTCAGAAGGGGGACGGGGGGTCAGAACGGGGGACGTCGCTAGTGATGGTTGCGGTATTGTACCTCTACAAAGAAGTCCACAGTAGTAGCGATCTACGCCCTGAAGGCCTGGACAGCAACCCGGCCACGGTCTGCACGGTCGAACAGGACACGTGTCAGCATCATGTTCTCGGTCCACCAGAGCTGGATACGGAGGGCGGTGGGGCCGTGAATGGAGATGGTAACTGGCAGATGGGCCAGGATTGACAAATGAATGAATAATGGTCTGCTGGTCGGTTGGTCTGGCAAGAAAAACATCGTGCAGAGCACGACCTGCCAGGATGGTTTGGGTTGCGAGAACGTGGAGTACAGCGATGAGAAGAGTCCTTTGCATTGTGTCGGCGGTTGCACTGATGGGCCAGGCAGGCAGTGCGGCGGAAAGGCCCAATCTTCTGATCATTCTGGCCGACGACTGTACCTACAATGATCTGCCGATCTACGGCGGGCAGAATGCCCGCACACCGAACATCGACCGGCTGGCCGCGCAGGGAACGGTCT
>CAZTQK010000378.1:0-6303 GCA_964615635.1 uncultured Planctomycetales bacterium | reverse complement strand
AAGCGGCCGGAACGGAAACACGTGAATCATGTATGAAAGAAACGCAAGGTAATGTGCCGGTCATCCGTTCCAGAGAGAGTTCCTCCGGCCGCGCATCGCTCGAAGTGCTGATAGCCGAAGGAGCCGTCTCCTGTGTTTACTTACACTGTAATCATCAGCTCTCTCACTGTGATGGAAAGAATATACCAGGATTGGCCGCTGTCAAGTGATTTCTCTGACTTCGTTTGATATTCGAGATGTTTTCTTCTTATTGTGAAGCCCCACAGGCCACCATGGCATGTAAGCCGTTATTTTGGGAAATCTGTGTTCAATTAGCGACGAAAAAACGGCGCGGCGCTGCGAAGGAAAGACGGCTTGTCGCCCCAATTTGATTCTTTCACTTTGGAAGGACAAAATCGAGTGTAATTGCCTTTCCGGTGCCGGCCAGAAAGCCGACCGCGCGGGCAGTTCCGACGGAAAACTGGGCGAGCTGTTTGACTTGCGGAAGCACGTTGAACCGCTGGGGCAACGGGAAGGTCGCCAGAACCAGGGCAAGGTAGCTCAAGCAAGTCATCGTGAAGACGAAGCCGATGAGACCGCCGCCCAAGCGGTTGATGAATGCGGGCAAGACAAGCTCCGGCTCCTCCAGGCAATCTTCGACCAGCTTGCGCTGCAGGGCATAGGCCAGCACAGCCAATGTGAGCAAACAGGGCCCGTAAAGATAGATGCTGTTTGATGAGATGGACTGCCGCAGGGGACCGGCGAACCCGATCCCGGCCGCGACGGCAAGAACAAGCATCACGTAACGGCCGAGCATCCTGTAAAAACCGACGGTCATACCCCAGCAGGCGAAGACAGCCGACAGGATGATTACAATCAGAAGAATCATCGAAACACCGTTACGCGAACGACCTCAGCCACGCTCGTCGTGCCATTGAGCACCTTGGCGATGCCGTCCTGCCGGATGCTGATCATACCACCGGCTCGGGCGACTTCGAACAACGCATTCATTGTGGGCCGGGAGGCAAGCTGCTCTCCGATCGCCGGTGACATTTCCATTATCTCGAAGATTCCTTCGCGACCCTTGTATCCTGTCCCATCACACGCGGGGCAGCCGACGGGTTCGTACACATTGCCCAATGGAATGCGTCGCGCCTCAGCCTCTCTCCTGAGGCGGCCTGAGACCGAAGCACGCTCCCGGCATTGGGTGCAAAGCTTGCGTACCAGGCGTTGCGACATCAGGCAGTTCACCGATGCGGAGATGGTGTGGGGCTCGATGCCCAGTTCAGCCAGCCGGATCAGCCCGGTCACGGCATCGTTCGAATGCAGTGTCGAGAACACAAGGTGCCCGGTTTCAGATGCCTGGAGGGCGATCCTGGCCGTCTCAGCATCCCGAATCTCACCGACCATGATCACGTCAGGCGACTGTCGCAGCACGTGGCGAAGCTGACTGGCAAAGGTAATGTCGGCCTTGGGATTGACCGCCGTCTGGCTGGCGATCGGGAGGGCGTATTCAATGGGGTCCTCGATGGTGATGATGTTGCGGCCGGTGCTGCCCAGTTCGTTGATGGCGGCGTAGAGCGTGGTGCTTTTGCCGCTGCCGGTGGGGCCGCAGATCAATAGCATGCCGTGCGGACGGTGGATCTGGCGGCGCAGCAGGCTCATTTCAGGATGCGACAGGCCGAGCTGATCCAGCCGGAACAATCCAACGGCGGCGTCGAGGACGCGGATGACAATCTTCTCGCCGTACACCGTTCCGGCAGTGGCCACGCGGAGCTTGATCTCGCGATCGTTGTAGTAGGCCAGCAGCGAACCATCCTGTGCCCGGCGGCGCTCGGCGATATTCATTTCAGCGAGGATCTTGAAACAGTTCAGCGTTGCCAGGGCCGTCTCGCGCTCTATGCGCTGCGGTTCGCGAAGAAGACCGTCCACGCGATAGCGGAGCTCATAGACCTGCTCCGGTTTCGGATCCATGAAGATGTCGGAAGCACGCAGGTCGACGGCCCAGTCAATCATTTGCCGTGCCAGGGTCAGGGCCATTGCCTCGTTGTGGTGTCTTGACTTCCGGGACAGACTGGTTGCGACCGTGCCATCCGCACCGGCCAGAATGGTGATGACATCGTCGTCATACCGGCGGCTGCCCCAGCCGCGCCGGACAAACGCTTTGACGCTCGAAACGAGTCCCTTCCAGCCGTCCCTGGTGTGCATCCGGCGTGTTCTGCCCCACCAGCCGATCCACGCAAGCGGGCCGGTCAGAATGATGAGAAGATTCAAGTACGGCCCGGATTTGCCCTGCGGCGTAAGCCGCTTGCTGAGGCTCGCGACGCAGGGCAGCCACAGATACACCAGGCCGAACAGCACGGCGAGCCAGAAAGGGCTTATCAGGAAGGGGGGGTACTTCATGCCGTTCTCGTTGTTATGCCGGCTGCCGTCCGGCTCAGGTTGGTCGGCTGTTCTCCTCGGGCTCCAGGTAGATCTTCACGCTGCCCACCTGGACCTCGTCGTTAAGCTGCAGCCGCGCGCGGGACATCTTGGTTCCGTTCACAGACATTCTGTGATTGCCGGTCATTTCCTCGACCCAGACCACCCCCTCCTCCATCCAGACTCGAAGGTGCTTGCGGCTGACGCGGGGACATCGAACGACCACCGTGTTGATCCGGGAACGGCCGATGCCGATCGGCCGGCCGGTCAGTTTCACGACTTGCTCGCGGCTTTCCGGCTCGACCACGCGCAGCACCAGAGGACCGGTGGCGATCGCAGGCCCGTCCGGGCGTGAGGACGCCTGGTCAGTCGAAGCCTCATCAAGGTGCTCCAGTGAAGAGGGGAGGAGATCTTCGGAATACGAGGCGGGTCTTGCGGGAAGCCCACGGGGCTGACCATCCTCGCCATCAGGGACCGGTGGGCCCTTGGGGCCCAGTTCCTCGATCAGAATCTGGATGAACTTATCGTCGATTCCTTCCGGGGGTGTTGAGTAAACAACCATCGCGGCACCACCACGTACAGGCGAATGGGTCGATGCCGAACCAGCTTACCACAAGTGTCAGCCGTTTGGGAAGGTCTCCTGCAGGCGTCTTGTCGACGCGACCGTGTGCCGGTAGACTCCAGCGACAATGCCGACGGGATCAGAGATGTCGCCGGACGAACGGCCCTGGCGCGGCGAATCCCTTTCGGAGTGGTTATCTCATGAACGCGAGATGCATGCCATCGCGGGATTGTTCGAGAGATGCAATCGAGGCCCGGAGGAGGCCGTTGGTTGGTCGGCTCGTTGCACGCAGGGCTGAGCGGGTGCTCGGTATCATTGCGCTCGGGGCGTGCCTGGCCGCCCTCGGCTGTTCCCGGCAGACCAAGCGTCAATGGAAGTACCGCTCGCTGGAGGATGCTCTGCAGACCGCCTTGCCCGAGGACCTCTCCAGGAGCAATGCGGACGACCGCCGCGAGGCCGTGGCCCGACTGGCCGAGAGCGGGGACTACGCCCGGGCCGAGGTCTTCCACGTGCTTGACGCCGTCGCCCGTACCGATCCGGCTACTCAGATTCGCTGCATCGCCATCCGCGGATTGGCCCGCTACAAGGACGATCGCCCGGTCGGGACGATGCTCGCCGTCTTGCAGGCCTCCAAGGCAGGGGACAAGGCCATCCCGGCCGACGATGACGTGCGGTGGGAAGCGCTGCACACCCTTGCCGAACTGGACCAGCGGAAGGCGCTTGGCGACGCCCAGCGTGAAATCGCTCGCGACCTGGCGATTCGGATGGCCGAGTTCGACACATCCCGCAGCGTGCGCATCACCGCGACGGAAATGCTCGGTTGCTTCAAGGACCGCGCCGTCCTGTCGCCGTTGATCCGCCTGCTTCGCGAGAGGGACTTTGCCATCGCCGAACGGGCCGAGTTGTCCTTGATCGCGCTGACCGGCACGACACATGATTTCGATGCCGACGCGTGGGAGGCCTGGGTGGCCCAAACGCGCGACCCCTTCGCCAAGGCCGGTCAGATCCCGCAGACGACGCGCCCGGCTCCGCCAAGCTGGTTCGAGCAGCAGCAGCGAGCCGTCCGCCGGGCGCTGCGGCTGGGAGGCTGGGATTGATGCGGCCGGCTCACGCCTGATCGACGCGTCAGAGCATGCTATTCATCCATCTTCTCTCAAGGAGCCGGAAACGGACAAGGAAGACCTCGCTTGCTTTCTGCCCATAGGCTTCTCTCCGTTGTCACGGGCACGCGCAATCACTGTTACAGTTGGTCGGCGTGTTGTTCTGGACGGTCAGATTGCTCAGGGTCGGCGCTCCGTGGCAGGCGATTCCGCCGCCGCCCGTTGATGTTGTATCCGTGAGGGCGTTGTAGGTCACGGTGCAGTTGGAGATCGAACACTCGATGCCGGTCCAGATGCCGCCGCCCTCAGTGGCCGCGGTGTTACTGCTCACGGTGCAGTTGTCTGCCGTACTCTTGAAGAGACTCAAGCCGCCCGCCCATTGCGAGGCCTGATTCCGGCTGATCGTCGAAGCCAGGATGGTGCCTTCGGATATGCCGGCTCCGCCGCCCTGCTGCGAGGAGTTGTGCTCGATCCGGCAGAGGCTGACGAGCGGTCCGCGTTCGGCATAGATCCCGCCGCCGCGATAGGAGGCCTCGTTGTCTTCGAAACTCGAACTGAGGATGCGCACCTCGAGATCGCTGCCGATACCGCCGCCGTTCTTGGCGGCGTTGAAAGCGGCGTACACATCGGAGATGACCGGCGGGACGGCGGTGTCGGAGAGGCTGCCTTGGGCGTAGATGCCGCCGCCGTTGCCATCGATGGCCTCGTTGCTGGTCAATGCACAGTTGGAGACGTTGGTCTGTTTCAGGTAGATGCCGCCGCCTTCGCTGTAATACGAATTGCCGCCGGTGCCGGCCTGGTTGCCGACGATGTAGCCGGAGGAGATCTGGCTGTGGTCGGCGTAGATGCCGCCGCCGCGCCAGCCGGCGGTGTTGTCGAACAGCTCGATCTGGGAGACTTCCGTTCCGTCGCACCAGACGCCGCCACCGTTCTCGCCGGCGGTGTTCTCGCTGATCGAGCAGCCGACGATAAAGAGGGTCTTGCCGGAAGAGACGCGGTTGGCATAGATGGCTCCGCCGTCCTCGCCGGCCTGATTGTTGTCAAGCGTGCAATACTGAATCGACACGCCGTTGCCGGCCTTGATGCCGCCGCCGCTGCGCTCGGCGCCGTTGTAGACAAAAGAGCATTCGGCAAATGAGGTGTACTCGTTTGCAGAAGCCCCGCCGCCGTTTTGGGCCGTGTTGGAGGTGAAGACGCAATCGGTAAGGATGGCGTCCTTGCCGAACGACCCGCCGCCGCCTGTGGAGGCCTGGTTCTCGGTAAAGGTGCAGCCGGTAAGCCGGCACTTCTGGCCTGCCGCAATGCCGCCGCCTGAAGAATCAGCGATGTTGCCGGTGAACGTGCAGTTGGTCAGGATCGGAACGTGTTCTTCGTCCTTGGGCGTATTCGACAAATTGAGAGCGCCGCCTGAGGAGGTGGCCTGATTGGACTCGAATCGACAGTCCTCGAAGGAGACGATGGCTCCGATGTCCGAGACGTAGACGGCGCCGCCGTTACGGGCGTTGCACGAGCTGAAAGTGCAGTTCTTGAACGCGGCGGTGGTGTCTCCGGTCAGACGCAGGGCGCCTCCCAAGTCTCCCAGGCCACGGGAGATCTGCAGGTTCTGGAAGGTGATGTATATGTCGTCCAGCCAACCGAGCTGAGCGGCGTCTTCGAGGTCGATGATGCTTGCATCCGGCCCGGCACCCTGAATCACGATATGATCCCTGGGAATACTGATGTCATAGAATCCGGGGGCCGCGTGGGTGCCGGCCTCGATGTGGATGATGTCGTTATACGTAGCCGCGTTGATCGCGTCCTGCAGTGTCAGGTAGTTGCTCGGCACGTAAAGCGTGCGCGGCGGATTGGACGCGAAGACGGCGCGAACGGTCTTGTTGGTGGTCATGCTGATCACGCCGGTCGGACCGTCGCCGGTGAGAGCCCCCTCCCAATGATGGAATTCGTATCCGCTGTTCGGCTTGGGTGCGGCGAGGACGTTGATTCCGTACTGGTAGACGCCGCCTCCTGGGAAGAGCTGGATTTCGCCCGCGTCGGAAGGGAAGACCTCCGTCGTTAGCGTGTAAGAGGGTGAACCCGACCCGGTGCCGGCGCCGGTCCATGTGTCGCCGTAGCCCTCCGGTACGATGCCGGCGACGAACAGCTTGGAGGCGTCGACGGGCTGGTCGTGCAGTTCGGTCGCGTGCACGGTCTCGCCGCCACCGCTGAGCAGGTTGTAGATGGTCCAGCCCGCCACTTCGTAAC
>CAZTQK010000377.1:0-6317 GCA_964615635.1 uncultured Planctomycetales bacterium | reverse complement strand
GGCCTTGGGGACTACACCCAACAAAGTGATCGGAAAGTAATCCTTCTGAAGCTCGATCCTCAGATCATGCTGGGCGTTTGCGATCTCCCACGTGAGGCGATGAACCGTGCCAGCCTGGAGAGTCTGTCCGACCAGATCTGGCTTGGTGACCACGGACATGCGAGGGCTGTGGTTGACAATCTGAAAGGCGCCGTCGCTTTCGTCGCTGGCCGACGGGCCATCGTACTCGCCCCAGGAAATGTAGATCGAGTAGTTGGCCAGGTCATCCCCTGTGGGGCATATTGTCCAGTCGAAGCGGCCGTCGGCCATCGGAACGATGCCAAGATTCTGGCGATGATAACCCTCTTGGAGAAGCTGAACGTCCACGTAACCAGTCGGATTGGTGCTGGTCCAGGTAATCGTCTGGGTCGAGCCCGCTTCGAAGACCTCGCCCCCGTTGGGACTCAGCAGTGTCAGTGACGGGAGGGGCGGTCCGGTGTTGGAGATCGTGAACGCCTCCGAAGTGGCGCGAACTGAGCCGCTGCAGAAACTCTCGCTCAGTTGGATCACGTAGTCAGAGGCTGGTTGCTGAAACTCGTCGATCTTCCAGATGAATTGGCCGGCAGACATCGGTGCACGACCGATGTACGGGCCCCCGTCGAGAGGATCCGCCCCCTGCTTGCGAAGCGACAAGGATGCCCAACCCCTCGGATTTGTCGCGTTCCAACAAATCGTATGGGTAGTCCCGGGCTGAAGAATGTCGCCGGTGGTCGGGCTGCTCACGTTCACCTCGGGTAAAGGAGTGGATCCGGTCACAGTGATGGGCACTTCGGTTGGATCCCGACTTGACGTTGAACACCCAGAGACTCCCAATCGGATCGTGTATTGACCTTCCGGAAGAAATCCGCATATCTCTTCGGTCAACGATCCTCTCGAGCTTCGCGCAGAATTGAAGGTGAGCCGCTGATTTCCATTCTGGTATAGTGCGGCCTGCACCGTTCCCTCGATGCCATTGCCGGTCCACGTGATGGTGATCGTATCACCGGCTGTGACGACTGTCCCGGCAGGCGGACCGGTGATGCTCACCGTGGGTGACGGCTGGGAACCAACAACGGTCAGAAGGCCATCACTCTCGTCGATGACCATACCGAGGCAGCCGTAGGTAGTAAGCCGCAATACGTAGTCCGTGCCGTTGGCGATGTCAGGACAGAGAGTCACTCTGGCGCTGTTTGGGGAATCCTGAACATATGACAGGCTCGCACCGGAGTACATCTCCAAAGGCACTAGTTCGAACCACAGATCCTGGAATGGTTCCGAGCTCTCCCACGTTACAGTGTAGGTACCGCCCGCTTCGAGCGTCTCGCCCCCGTTCGGGCTGAGTATGCGGATCATCGGCGGTGGTTTCGACCCCACAATCTCGAAAGGCTGGTCGCTGAAGTCAGAAGCCGACTCTCCGCATTCAGGTTGCTGCGCCACCCGAACAGTGTAGCCACAGCCGGCCGGGATGGACGGACACAGGTAGTAACACATGAGTGAGCCACTGGACATGTTGGCGTCGCCGATGGTGCTGACGAAGACGCCGCTTCGCCAGAGCTCGATGCTGACGCGCCCTTGTGGATTGGTCGATGTCCAGGTGACGCGCATAGGCTGGTTCGGATCAATCGCCTCCCCGTCGTTGGGGCTGGTGACCGTAATGGTTGACCGGCTTGTTCCGACGATGCTGAATTGCCCCGAAGCGACGGTCAATGCCTCACGATCGCAGTTTTCAGTCGTCAGTCGAATCGAGTAGTCATCTCCTTCGGGGAGGCTTGGGCAGACCCACCACGGCACTTCGCCATCAGCCATCTGTGTCCACCCGATTTGCAGATAGCGATCCGGCCCCTTGTACAGCTCGACAGTTACCATCGACTCTGATGGTATGGTGTTCCATGTCACAAAGACCATTGTGTCGGCCTGCAGAATCTCGCCCTGAACCGGTCTTGTGACGCTGAGTGCGGGCTGTGTGGAACCCGCAATCGAGAACGAACCATCGCTGCTGCCCCTCAGGTACGTTCCACAATTCGTGTTCGCCTCAAGCTGAATCGAATAGTTGGTGCCATCGCCGATGCTTGAGCATACGGGCCAATCGTATCGGCCCACTCCTACATCAGGCCGACCGATGCTCTGAACAAACTTGCCATCCCTCTGCAGAGTGATCGAGACTGTTCCGGGAATACCGGTACTTGTCCAGGTGACGGGGTAGGCAGTACCAGCCTGGATCGTCTCACCCCCATTGGGGCTTGTCAGAGTGATCGCACTGGGAGGCAGGGAGTTCCGGACAGTGAAGGCTGCGTCGCTACGGTCTTCCGAGCTCCCCCCGCACCCGTGCCATCGGATTCTGAGTTCATAATCATTGCCCTCGGTCAGACCATCACAGAGAGGCCATTCATATGTGCCCGCGGACATAGGAATACTGTGCGCGGTGGCGACAAGCTTGGCACCCTTGTACAAGTTCAGGTACACCTGGCCCGTCGCATTCTGGCTGGTCCAGGTTACCGTGACGTTCTGCCCAGCCTGCCAGACTTCCCCGCCGTTGGGGCTGGTCAGAGTCAACGTCGGTTTCGGCCTGGAACCGGTGATCGTGAAAGGGGCGTCGCTGGTGTCAGTCAGCTCTTCCCCGGAGTCGAGATACCACGTCAGCCGCAGAGTGTAGTCGCTGGCTTCCGTCAGAAAGACGCAGGGGCGCCAGGATAGCGTGTTGCTGCCGCTGAAAACGCTTGCGGAATAGGAATCAACAACCACGCCCCCTTTCAGAAGAGCAAGCGTCCCGTATTCGATCCGTTCGGGTCCCTCCCATCTCACGACGAATTCCATGCCGGCAGTCAGGGTCTCTCCACCGTTTGGACTGATCAACCTCAACCATGGGGTCGCTGGACCGTTGGTGATGGTGAAGGGCCCGTCGCTGGTGTCGGTCAATTCCTCTCCTGTGTCCAGATACCATGTGAGGCGCAGGCTGTAATCGGCGGCCTCGGCCAGACAATCTGAAATCCGCCAGGGCAGGCTGTCGGTGCCACTTGGGGCGGTTCCGATCTCGTCGAGGACCGTCTCGCCTTTCATCAGGGCCAGCAGGCCATAGCCCGTGAGCCCGGTTCCCTGCCAGGTGACCACGTGCTGTCCGCCAGCGGCCAGCGTCTCCCCGCCATTGGGACTGGTCAATCTTGAAGTCGGTTGCTGATCGGTGAATTCATAGGCTCCCATGTCCACAATGGCCCAACCAACACCGTCTCCGTCGTATACCCGCTGCCGACCGTCGAGATCAGTGGTCAGGCCGGGCGGAAGCCACGAATTGCCACCGGCATCGACGGCCGGCGATTCTGGTGACAAACGATCTCCTGCAAACAGCGGGTCTGAATCGATGTTGGCGCCGTACTCCCCACCATCTTGAATGCAGCTATGAGAGACAAACTCGCTATTCGGCTCGAAGCTGACGATTTGATCAGGCTCGTTCGACCACAGAATGCTGTTGCCTATCTGAATCTGACTGCCCTTGTTGGCCACGCCCCCGCCGAAGAAGGTGGCGGAGTTGCCCTTCAGAGTGCAATTGACCATCGTCACGGTGGTGTCGAAGTTCGCGATCGCTCCGCCGAACACCTCGGCCGTATTCTCTTTGAACAGGCAGTTGACCACTGAGGCCGTGGTCTGTTGGTTGAACACCGCGCCGCCTTCCTGTGCCGCACGGTTGCCTCTGAAGATGCAAAGGGTGAGCACCGGGCCGCCCGCCGAGTTGTAGATCGCTCCGCCCCGCTGACCGGCATAGTTGTCGGAGAAGCTGCAGTGGACCAGCGACAGGGCTGACCCGTGAGCGCAGATGCCGCCGCCATGACAATCAGGTTTGGTCGCCGCATCAGCCCGGCCGGCCCTGATGGCAAAGCCGTCAATCAATGAGGATCCCGCCACATTGTTCGCGGTCAGAACGTGGTAGCAGTTGTCGGAGTTGTTGCCCGACTGCCCGATGTCTCCGCTGAGAATGGTGACATTTCGGCCGGGCGCTCGCTGGCTCTTGTCGGTCTCACCGCCGGCGAAACCGCCGTACAGGAACACGGGCCTCGTGAGCCTGAAAGATGCAGTCCGCAGACCGCTGTGGGCACCAGTCGCCGGGTCGAAGTCCGGAAGGTAGGTACCGGCCGCAACCCAGATCTCGTCGCCCGATTGGGCAACGGCCAGCGCGGCCTGCAGCTCAATGAACGCGTCGGACCAGTTCTCACCTGTGTTGGCTCCCCCCGCCACGTCTTGCTTCACATACCAAACCTGGCCGGCCGCTGCCGTTGAGGCCCGGCACAGCAACCCAGCCAACATGCACAGCAAAAAAGTCCGGGCTCGCGATTTCATGGCCGGCATTGTTCTCGGTGAATACTCGCGCGTTGTGTGCCACATCTACTCGGCACCTCCTTCAGAGAAGTGCTCTCTACGTCTTCCCAGACGCCACCCCGCACCGGCTGCCAGAGCGGCAGCTCCGATCGCAGTCGCCGCCGCAGGCGGCTCAGGGATTGTCTGGATGGATACGAACGATAACACGTTGCTGAACAGGGCCACGGGAACAGCGCTGCATGTCGGCGCCCATTGGACGGTGTATTCAAGCGTGGTCTCGTACAACCCGATCTGCTGCTTGGGGAAGGTGAACAGCGCAACACTTGGAAGACAGACAGCACTGGCGACCGTGGTCATCGCGCTATATTCGTACAATGGGACAGAGCCGGGCAGGGGAATCAACTCTGGCAACGGCAAGATGCCGCCGATCCCTCCGCCAACGGTCGCGAATGAGATGCCTCTCGTCCGGAACGTCAGCCCTCGAAGCCCCGCGGTCATCGGGTCGTCCGGCGTGCCAACCTTGCCCTTGAGGGACAGGAACCCGTACCCCTCCTCCAAGTTGTACATCCACTCCGCCTTGAGGTACTGATCCTCACGCGATCCGCGGATGTACGCCGCCTGGGCGGCGGCCGGGCGGCCGAGCAGCCAGAGGGGCAGCAGGACAGACGAGAAGTAGAAAGCGCGGCGAGGCGGGCCAAGGGCCACGGGGCACGGCCAAAGTGACGCGCACAGCAGAACGCCTGTTGTCATCACTGAACCTCCTGGAAGGGAAGAATCGCCCCGGCATCGAAACAGAGTCTTCACACCCTGGCTTTCCAATTGTTATCGGAACTTTGCGGCCGTTTACAGCACCGCCCACGGCCCTATAATGACGCCCAATCCGCTCGCTTGAGCGGGTTGTCCAGCGAAAAGGACGATTCTTATGGCCAAGCTAGGCGTCAACATCGACCACGTGGCAACGGTGCGGCAGGCGCGGCGGACGATCGAGCCCGACCCCGTCTGGGCGGCGGCGGAGGCACAACTCGGCGGGGCCGACGGGATCACCTTCCACCTGCGGGAGGACCGCCGGCACATCAACGACCGCGATGCCGAGCTGCTCAAGCAGACGGTGACCTGCAAGCTGAACATGGAGATGTCCATCGCTCCCGGGATCGTGCGGATCGCCGAGCGGCTTCGTCCAAACCAGTGTACGCTGGTCCCCGAACGCCGGCAGGAGCTGACCACCGAAGGCGGACTGGACGTGATTCGCTTCAAGCGGCCGATCGCGGCGGTCGTCAAGCGGCTGCACCGCAAGGGCATTGAGGTCAGCGCGTTCATCGAGCCGATCGCCGAGCAGGTGAAGATGTGCGCCGATCTGGACTTCGACGCCATCGAACTGTGGACCGGCGGCTACGCTCATGCGCGAGGAATTCGTGCCCGCAACAAATCGCTCAGGCAACTGGAGACCTCCCTCGAAATCGGATGGGAGAGCGGGATGGTCGTTCACGGCGGGCACGGCCTGACTTACGACAACATCGGCCCCGTGGCCGACATGGAATTCGAGGAGTTCAACATCGGGCATTCGATCGTCGCGAGAGCGATCTTCGTGGGTATGCGAGAAGCCGTTCGGCAGATGAAGGTGCTCGCCACCGGCGTTTTTCAGTGATCGACGGCCGGGAGACCAAACCGCCATGAGGCTGATTGTCGGGGCCATTGTGATCTTGCCGGCGATGCTCGCCACGGCTTTGCCTGCCCAGTCAACGTCCAGCGCCCCCGCCCCGGTCGCGAGCCCCCCAGCGGCGACGACAACCGCCCCACCGCCCCCCCCACCCACGAATCCTGCACCGGTTTCAGCCGCGGCCCCGACATCGTCCCCCGCGGCAACCGAAGCAGCCCCCCCGCCACAACCCGCCACTGGTCCGGAGCCCTCAGCCACCCCGGCTCACGTGCCGCCGAGCAGCCCATCATCGACCCCGGCAACCGCTTCGGCACCGCAGACCGTGCCATCGCCC
>CAZTQK010000376.1:0-6324 GCA_964615635.1 uncultured Planctomycetales bacterium | reverse complement strand
CGGCATCGTCGCCCAGCCGCTCTTACGGAAGGCCTCGCGAGCCGCCTGGACGGCTCGGTCGACATCTTCCGCCTTGCCCTCGGCCACCGTCGCCAGCGGCGACCCGTCGCCGGGATCGATCGTTTGCAGGACGCCGCCGTCGGCCGCCTCAACCCACTGCCCGCCGATGAACATCGGAATCGGATCCTGCAACAGAAACGCCTGCACCTCAGGGAGCAATCCGCTGATTGTCGCCATGGCTTCACCTCGCCTGAAAGGTCAATCGGCCCTATTCCTGGGCCGGCCCCATCCGCTGCTGGCCAATCACGGCCAACCACCGCTCTCCGTACCGGCCAACCTATCCCGGCGAGCCCAGTCGGGCAAGAGCCCGAACCGGTCAAGTCAACCCCTGACCACGGCAAAGGTGTATCCGCGTGATCCGCGGTCAAAGACTCAGCCAATCAAGCCGGCCCGACATCCCGTCATTCGGATTTGACTGGACACTCGGATTGGGTCATTGGTCATTTGCTCTCCCTCACCGTCCCGTCATCCGAGTCATCGCGAATCTTGGTTCGCAGGAGGTGGAACATGTCCTTGAGATCGCGCATGCCGCCGATCATGAACCAGACAGTGACCACGACACCCAGAGCCAAGGCCAGCCAGACCAGCAGTTGCCAGAAGCCCAGCCACGCGGCGTCGGTGGTCTTGCGAATGGTGAAGTGGTACACCGTGCCGGCGATGAAGATGCCGCCCCAGACCAGCACCCAGGCAACCGATGCCCCATAGATCGCCTTGTCGCCGCGAGTGAACTCCTTGTTGATGCCCAGCCATTTCCAGATGCCGGTGACCTCGGCATTGCCCTGGACAACGTCTTCGGCGACGGCGTACCGGCCCCGGTGCAGCATCTTGTCGAGATCAAAGGGCTTGTTCCATGACAGGAGTGACAGAACCCAATACGTCGCGATCGCGACCAAAGAGATATACAATGACATCCACTGGCCATCCATGTACTTCCTCTCGCCCTTGCCGATGGTGTGAATGAACCACTCGATCGCCGGAACCTCATACAACATGGACTGGAGCTGGAGCATCACCCCGCCGGCGTCGGCGTTGGCGATTCGGTTGGCGAAAAGCCAAAAGCAGCCGAGGACCACGCCGGTGATCATCGCCCCCCAAGCACCGGCGGCTGTGCCACGGCGCGTGTAAAGACCCGAGATAATGCAGCAGCCGGCGCCGCCCAGATAGATCGCCCCGGTCGCGGCGAAGAACATCAAGACGTAGTCGCCCAAGTCCCGGAAGACCAGGCTAAACCAGAAGGCGAATGCCGCTACACTAAGAATGGCCAGTCGCAGCCAACGAATATGCTGCTCGGGCGTGAGCGGCTTTTTGCGCAGCGGCAGAACGACGTCCTGAATGAATATGCTGCCCCAGGAATGCAGGTAGGCCTGGTCGGTGGCGACTGCCGCGGCCAGCAGAACCGCTGCCATGGCTCCCATCAGTCCCACCGGCAACAACCGGGCGAGAACCAGCGGCACAGTCATCTCCGATTTCACACGATCTGCGTCAATCCCACTCAGGACCTGCCCGGCATCACCGACGCGATCGGCAAACTGCGGGCTGTTGAGAGCCGCCAACACACAGATGGCGAAGATCGGGATGAGCATCTGCTGGGCGATAAAACGCCATTGGCCGAGGATGCCCGACATGCGGGCCTCGTGCGGCGTGCGGGCTGCGGCATTGAAGCCCTGGGTCCCCTGCCAGGCCTTCCAGTTGTACACCCACCGGAAATACTGCACGAGGAAGAAGCCCATGCCGAAACCTTTGATCTTGCTGGTGTCAAACGGATTGAGCAACGAAGCTTGCGGCTGCGACCCGGCCACCAGGGATGTGCTGATCGTGTCCCAGCCGACGAGGTAGTAGAGCACCAGGGCCGCCACCAGAAAGACCACCAGGCAACAGATGCCCTGAACGAAATCCGTGAGCATGATGGCGATCTGCCCGCCGGCAAATGTGAAGAACAACGCCAGGCCCAGTAGCACCATCATCACCAGCGGGAACGTCCCGACAGACAGGCCCCACAGATTCATGTGCTCGGGAAGACCGCAGAAGTAGATGATCAACCGGGCATTGATGCTTGGAAAGACGCCGTAGTTGACCAGTCCGGCCCCGAAAGCCACGAACCCGGTAAATATGCGGAACCGGCGGCTGTAACGCATCTCCAGGAACTGGGCCATGGTCAGAGCCCGTGTCTGGCGGTAGCGATACAGGACCCAGCCGGACATGGCCAGGATGAAGACCAGCGGCCACTCGGCCACCTTCCACCACAGCCCGGTGAAACCGCTGTTGGTGTACACCTGCCAGAGAGCCACGATAGTGACCGCACCGAGTTCCGCCCCGCCGGAGGAAATGCAGATCAGGTATCGCCCGCCGCAGCGGTTGGCCGCGAGGAAATCGCTGACCCCGCGGACATACCGCTTGGTGAACTGGGCGGTGAGGATGAGAAAGGCAACCAGAGCCAGAACGATCGCCCAGTCAACCCAGTGCAGGTTCATAAGGCCACCTCAGGCGAGGTCACCAGCTTCTGTCAGAGGTCACGGGCATGAGCACTGGCGGACAAGCCGGCAATTCTCAACTCTCAACTCGCAATTCTCAATTCACCAAGCCATCCAGCCGCCGTCCACCACGATGTTGGCGCCGGTGACGTAGCTGCTGGCGTCGCTGGCCAGAAAGACAAGGGCACCCTTCAGTTCGTGCGGCTTGCCCATGCGCTTCATCGGGCTTTTGCTGCTGAGCCGCTCGACCATCTTGGGGCTGACGTTCGGGGCCGGGAACGGGCCGGGGCTCAGAATGTTGACGCGGACACCGTCGCCGACCCAGTAGACTGCCATGTGACGGCTCATGGAGATGACTCCGCCCTTGAGGCAGTGATAGGCGACCGGGCTGCACATCGGCACGTCGCTGTACGCGTCCGGATAGGAACCGACGACGCCGTACATCGAACCGATGTTGATGATACTGCCTTTGCCCTTGCGGTCGACCAAGTGCTGGCGCATCGCCCGGCTGAGCAGGAACACGCCGGTGGCGTTCTGAAGCTGGCGGGTGAACTGCTCGCCGCTGACGGTCCGCCAGTCGGAGGTCACGCGCTCGTAGCCCGAGTTGACCAGGATGTCGACCTTGCCGGCCTGCTTCACCGCGTCGGCCATGCAATTGTCGATGGACTTGGGATCCATGTAGTCCAACTCGGTGACGTAGTGTTTGGCGTTGCCCACGACCGGCAGCGAGTTGGCCACCTCGTGGGCCTTCTCCTTGACCGCCGGGATCTCGGCGCAGACCACGCTCGCGCCGGCCTCGGCCAGGGCCCGGCACATCGACTGAACCAGCCAGCCGCAGGCCCCCGTGATCAGGGCGACCTTGCCGCTGAGATTGAACATTTCCTGAATGGTCGGTTCTTGTGTAGCGTTGCTCATCCGCTCAGCTCCCTCTTCTGGTCAGAATGTCCAATGTCGAAATCCCAATGACCAAGGAATGACCAATGACGAAGGCCCAATGACCACAGAGTAACGAATGCCCCAACCTGAACAACCAGAGAGGGCAGATCTGCGAGCTAGTCTGAGAACGCCATTTCATCATTCGTGCTTCGGGCTTCTTTGGTCATTAAGGCTTGGTCATTGGTCATTGATTCACGCGGGCACCGGCAACAACGAGTGCCACGCCGGATTGTCCGCCACCTGTAGATTCGTGAGATTGACTCGCAGCGTCTGCAGGCCCTCTTCGAGCGTACAGGCGAATTGACCCTTTCCTTCCATCGCATCCATGAAGATGTTTGCCTGGTTGACGAAAATGTCGTCTCGCTCGGTGGAGAACTGGAACTCGGTCTTCCAGCCAGCATCGGGCTCGGCCATCGACATCCAGCGGGCGTTGTTCAGGTCCCACTTGGCGGTTCCCTTCTTGCAGACGACGGTGACGGTGTTCTCGTTGGGCGCCTGGTGCTGGTTCAACGTGTAGCAGCCCATGACCTTGTCGCCGTTCTGCCGGGTGATGACGTGGACGGTATCCTCGACGGTCACCCCTTCGAGAACCTGATGTCCGCAGTCAGCCATGAGTCTGCTGACCGGGCCTGCGAGGAATTCCCCGGCGTTGATCGCGTGGGTTAGCACGTCCTGAATGGCTCCCCCACCGGTCTTGCGGCTGGTGTAGTAGATCTCGCGGTAAGCCGGTCGGTACTTGGGAAAATGCTGCCCCCACGTGCCGATCACTTGCACCGGATCGCCGAAGCGCCCGGAATCGATCGCCTCTTTCATGGAACGCAGCGCGGGGTGTGAACGGTACGTGTAGGCGACCGCGGATTTGACACCCTTTTCTTTGATGAGCCTCATCAACTCAGTGATGCCGTCCAGCGAGAGGCTCAGCGGCTTCTCGATGAAGACGTGCTTGCCGGCCTTCACCAACTGGGTGGCCATCGGGATGTGCAGGTGAGACGGCGTGCAGATCAGGCCGATGTCGAACTTGTCGTCGCCAAGGGCCTCATCGAGTCCCGCGTAGGCCCGCCCAATCCCGTATCGCTCCGACACGGTCTTGCGAAGCTGCTCATTGCTTTCACAAATAGCCAACTCAGCCCGACCGGTATGCTGAAACGTGCGTGTGTGCCGCTCACCGATCGATCCGACGCCGATGACCAGAATTCGATGCTTCGCCATGAATACCCTCTCCAGGTGCGGCCGCCGCCGAACACCGGTCCCGAACTCCAAATGTGAGACCGGCATCTTGCCGGCATTTCTCGATTGTCAATTTCCTGTTCTCAACGCTCGGCGTTGCGGCGCGCAACGTCCGTCTCAGCCCTCAAGGTAGCTCTTGCCAGCGGCCAGACGATTATCAAAGGTGAAACCAAGCGGCGAGAACTGCTTCTGGATGCTCTCGACACCGGCTTTGAAGAGGACAATGTCGGCGCTGTGGCAGAAGAACAAGGCCCCGAGATCCATCAGCTTGCGGCAGTGTTCGGGAGTGAACGCGGGCGTTCCCCACCACTTGCCGGCCTTCTCGGCGGCCTTGGCAATCTTCTTGTACGCGTTCCACACTTTCGGGTCGTCCCACTGGCCGGGAATGCCGCTGAGGGTGGTGAAATCCGCCGGCCCGAGGAAGAGGATGTCCACGCCGGGGACGGCGGCGATCTCGTCGGCCCGGTCGACCGCCGACTGCTCTTCGAGTTGGATGATGATAAAGGTCTGCTCGTTGGCGGCCTTCATATAGTCGGCCATGGGCACCGAGCAGTACGGCATGTCGCCGTTGCCGCCGTCGAAGCCTCTTTTCCCCATGGGATAGAACTTGGTCCACTTGACCAACTCGGCCGCCTCGGCGGCATCGTCACAGCGCGGGTACATCAGACCGTGCGCCCCGGCCTCGAGCAACCGGGCGAATCGCATGTGCTCGCCCTTGGCCGCCCGGGCAACCACGTCGCACCTGGCGACGCGGGTCGCGCGGATCATCCCATTGGCGGTCTCCACGCTGTAGTTGTGGTGTTCGAGGTCCATCCAGATGCCGTCCATACCCAACAGAGCGGCCAACTCGAACACCGACTGGTCGGTGAAATGGCACTGGAGACACATCGCCGGCTCCTTCCGGAGCAGCTTGGCTTTAATCGTGCTTCGTCTCATATTTCCTCAGTCAATTTCATAAGGCGTTTTCCCCCCGCCCCTGTGATCGGCGGACATCCGATAAAACCGGTCTCGCGACGCGACGGTCTGCGTTTGCGCGCCGACGGCAAGGGAAGCATGCCACACCACGCTGACTGCCGTAAGTCACGCGGGGACAAAAGCGAACAGCACATGTGTGCGATCCTGTTGTTGACGAAACCGGCGGGTTTCTGTAAACTCTATTGGCAACGAACACTAACATAGGGAGCCTCGCCATGTCAATAGCACCTCCGCAGAATGGTTCACTTCGCGATCAGGCTTACTACCGCCTGCGTCGCCTCCTGATTCTGCAACAAGTCCGCGAGGGTGAGCGGCTACGAGAGTCTCACTGGGCGGCCAAGTTGTCCGTAAACCGGACAGCCCTGCGAGAAGCGTTTGCCCGGCTGGAGGCCGAAGGGTTCGTCACCAAGGGGCCGAAGACCGGTTACTTCGTCCCGGCCCTCTGTCTCGAAGACATCCGCGAGATCCTCGACGTTCGCATCATCCAGGAAGGCGGGGCCATCGAACGCATCATCGCCGCGGAAAACAACACCCCGACGCATCTCAAGGCCATGCGCGTCGCCTGCGAACAGCTTGAGCGGCTGGTCAAGGAAGAGTACATGCTCGGCGTGGCCGAGGCCGATCGCCGGTATCATGAGGCCCTCATCGAAGCGGC
>CAZTQK010000375.1:0-6325 GCA_964615635.1 uncultured Planctomycetales bacterium | reverse complement strand
GAACACGGGAGACACCCGATCCTGCCACTGAGGAATCGCTATCTTCATCACCAGTCCCCTGTCTCAATCCGCATGCCAAGGACATTGGACGACGCTATTCGTCTATAAGTTATTGACAGTAAAAACGTTAGGTTTCACAAACTGGCGCCTGGTTTCTGCCGATATAATTGCTAATTGCAACACTATCGATTTACTGTCATTGCATTCCGCAATTCTTTCTGGTAGGCTGGCAACGCAGTGCCGGAGGTGCCACGCGTGTTGTCCACAATGGCTCAACCCAAAGACGTCATTCTGGACTCCATCAACGAGGGCGTCTTCACCATCGATCCGAATTGGCGGATCACGTCATTTAACCATGCGGCTGAGCGCATTACCGGCGTTGACCGTCAGGACGCCATCGGGCAACCCTGCTGCGAGGTCTTTCGGGCCAGCATCTGCGAAGGTTCCTGTGCGCTGCGGCGCACCTTGAGCACGGGCAAACCGGTCGTTAACGCCACTGCGCACATCTTCACCCAGTCGGGGCAACGAATCCCGATTCGCCTTTCAACCGCCATCCTTAAAGGCCCAGACGGAGCGGTTATCGGAGGGGTCGAGACATTCCAGGATCTCAGCCAGATCGAACAACTGCAGAAGCAGTTGGCCGCCCGGTATACCTTTGAAGACATCGTCGGCCGCAGCGCGTCGATGGTCAGTCTGTTCGAGATTCTCCCTCGTATTGCCGAGAGCGACAGCACGGTACTCATTGAAGGAGACAGCGGCACGGGCAAGGAGTTGTTTGCCCGAGCGATTCACAATCTCTCTCGCCGCAGGAAGAAGCGATTCGTAGCCATCAACTGTGCCGCCCTGCCGGACACCCTCCTGGAGTCGGAGCTGTTCGGTCACAAAGCCGGGGCCTTTACCGACGCCCGCCGCGACAAGCCGGGCCGTTTCGCCCTCGCCGACGGGGGAACCGTGTTCCTCGACGAAATCGGCGATATCTCCCCGGCGATGCAGGCACGCCTGCTTCGCGTTCTGCAGGAACGCCGCATCGAGCCGCTGGGGTCGGTCGAATCGGTAAAGGTGGATGTTCGCCTCGTGGCCGCCACCAACAAGGATCTGGCCGCCCTCGTGCGCACCGGGCAATTCCGCGAAGACCTCTTCTATCGCGTTCGCGTGGTGTATCTGAAGCTGCCACCGCTGAAGAATCGCCGAGAGGACATCCCCTTGCTGCTCGATCGGCTCATCGCCAAGTTCAACCGGCTGCAGGGAAAGGACATCGCCGGCGTATCGACCGAAGTACTGGGCCGGCTCATGGAGCATGACTACCCGGGGAACGTGCGTGAGTTGGAGAACATCATCGAGCAAGCATTCGTCTTGTGTCAGGGCGGTTTGATCGAACTGCACCACCTGCCGCCGGAACTGCGTCCGGCTCCGACCCAACCGGGGGGAGAGCACGGCACGCCCACGTCGCTCGAATCCATGGAACGGTTGTTGATCGTCGAATCGCTTCGTCGCCATCAGGGCAGCCGCAAACACGCCGCCGCCGATCTGGGGATCAACCCCAGCACGCTATTCCGCAAGCTCAAATCGCTGAAGATCGAGAGCCCGGCCACCGATGGCCGTAGCCGGCCCCGGAAATCGAAGTAGTGCATTCTGCAATACTACTCGCCAGACACCGCGAGGATCGTGGGAATGCTCCAAGCCTCATCAGCTCTGCAAGCCTCTGGCCTTCAATTACTTATGGCAACGAGTCTATCGCAGCCGTTCATGGAACGGCCTTTGCTCTGGTACCTCCTGCCAAGACAGCGAACAGGAGATTTGTTATGAAGATCGTCGTGACATCGCAGGGGCCTACGGCTGACTCGCCCACAGACCCGCGTTTCGGCCGGGCCAGGTATCTGGTGCTTGCGGACACCGAAACCGGCGAGTGCTCCGCGTTTGAGAACGAGGTCAACCTGAATGCAGTACAGGGCGCCGGCATTCAGACCGGCAAGCGAGTCGTTGATATGGGCGCCAAGGCGGTTGTCACCGGACACGTCGGGCCCAAAGCTTTCTCAACGCTCTCGGCAGGTGGCATCGCCGTTTACACGGGTGCGTCGGGAACGGTCGGCCAAGCAATGGAGCAATTCAAGGCCGGTTCGCTCCAACGGGCACAAGGCTCGGATGTCGAAGGGCATTGGGCGTAACAGAATCGAGGCCAACTGAACGTTCTTCACCAGCGGTCGGACAGGAGTATCTTATGAAGATTGCCGTACCAGTCGCGAATGGTCGTTTGTGCCTTCACTTCGGGCACTGTTCGCAGTTTGTGATTCACGAGGTGGACCCTTCGGCCCAGCGAACGCTGCGGCGGGAGTACCTGACGCCGCCGGCTCACGAGCCGGGCGTATTGCCGCGATGGCTGCACGAACAAGGTGTCAATGCGGTGATCGCCGGAGGCATGGGTCAACGGGCACAGCAGTTGTTTGCGCAGAACGGCATCGAAGTCGTCGTAGGGGCGCCGGATGGCGATCCAGATGAGATCGTCGCGGCTTACCTGGCAGGGTCGCTCAAGGGGGGTGAGAACATCTGTGATCACTGAAGCGAGACGTCGATGTCTTCCACCGTGCAGTGAGGCTGGGTGTGCCGGTCGTCGTTCGTGCAAGGATTGTGGAAACCAAGGCGCCGCTTTACTATCTTGGGGCCCAGGTGGTCCAGAACGGAGATATCTGCGCGGCAGCCAGGGGCGCGCTTGGGGACTGCGTCTACGGAGGCCTCGTTCGTGACACGCTCGCCGAAGCTGGACAAGTCTCGCAGGCGCGTGCTCGGCCGGTCATGACTCTACCAGGAAGGAGACTCTGATGACCCCTCGCGGGAGCGCACTGACCTTGGTGGCTTGCCTGAACGCTGTTCTCGTGACTGTCGGCTGTCAGAATCCTGCTGCCCGCTCAAACCTCGCGCCTCACAGGGACGGCGTCTTCATCCATTTGACTAGAGGCTGAACATGCTCTCAATCACCGTACTGGTCGAGAACACCGCCAACCGCTTGAATCTGCTGGCCGAGCACGGCCTGGCCGTCTGGATCGAGCGAGATGGCCGTCGGATCCTTTTCGACACGGGCCAAGGCTTAGCCCTGCAGCACAATGCTGCGGCCCTGGGCATCGATCTGTCCACCGTTGATGACATCGCATTGAGCCATGGTCACTACGACCACACGGGCGGGCTGGCGGTCGCCCTGCCGAATTTCAGCCGGGCCAGAGTCTACGCCCATCTGAGCGCTTTTCGCACGCGGTTCGTCAAGGACCCCGACGGCCAGGCGCGCCCGGTCGGTTCTCAAATCGAGTCGCGAGACTGGCTGAGTTCGCGCGTTGGACAATCGATCGCCACAAGGGGCGGCCCCGTCAATCTGGGCGGCGGCGTCTGGCTGACCGGCGAGATACCCCGCGAGAATGACTACGAGGACACCGGCGGCGCGTTCTACTTGGATGAAGCCTGTACCGAACCAGACCCCGTGATCGACGACCAGGCGATGTTCTTCGAAACCGCAAAAGGGCTCGTCGTCCTGCTGGGCTGCGCGCATGCCGGCGTCATAAACACGCTGAAGCACATTCAGGCTGCCACCGGGCAGGCTCACATTCACGCCGTTCTGGGCGGCATGCACCTGCTGGCTGCCGGGGAACGACGGATGACCGAGACGGTCAAGCAGTTGTCGAGCATGAATATTGAGCGGGTGGGCCTCGGCCACTGTACGGGCTTTGCAGCCATGGCAAGACTTTACCGGGAACTCCCGGATCGGTGTTTTCACTGCGTGACTGGAACGCGTATGGTGTTTGACTGAACCCTCGATAAGGACGGTAGAGACACATGCAACGAATCACCTTGTGTGCGTTGGCGTTGAGTGCACTGACGGGCGGCTGCGCGCCGGTCGACCCCGGAGGTGAATTGCCCGGCGAGGACACGCTGGTCATCTTCCACAACGGCACCGGGCCGATGTGTTTGGAAGCCCTGGCCTGGCTGGCCGCGGAACAGACAGAACACCCCGACCTCGTTGTCCAGGAGTACTTAACCACAACCGTGGCAAACCTTGCGATCTTGGCCGATCTGAAGTCGCAGTATGGCCAGAGCCAGGGTGTCTCCACGACTTTTGGCTACTACCCGATCATCTTCTTCGGTGGTCAGGCGTTCTCTGGTTTCAACGACGAGGTCGAGCAGGCTCTGGGCGCGCTGATCGGTTCGGCCGGCGGGTCGTCTCCGTAAGGCCGCTCTACAGGTTGAGCACGGCAGGCGCGCTGCTCTCATTCTTGAGCCGAAAACTCGTCGGGCACTGTGTGATGACGTTGCCGAAAATGGCTCACACGACAGGTATAACAGATGTCTCCAACCTACGAAACAAACTACCAGCGACTCGCGGATGTGGCCAAGGCACACGGTCTGGTGCTGAACCCGGACGAAGCTCGGGTCCAGAAGGTCATCGGCCTCATGACCCAGAACTATGACGCCGTTGCCGAATGGGTCTGCCCTTGCAAGCAGCAGTACAAGCCGCCGCAGAAGGGAAAGGACAAGACTTGTCCGTGCCCGGAGTGGCTGGACGAGATCGCTCGCGACGGCCACTGCTACTGCCGGCTCTTCTATGCTCCCCAGTGAACCAGCACATTGGAGAGTCGTATCTTCTCGGAGCCACGATCATGACGCTTGAGATGAAGCGCGTGGGGGTGATCCATTCACCATTCGATAAGCCGGCCGGGACGCCGATCCAGCCGGTTTATGCCGCGCAGGCCGAAGGAACCGTTGAGGTGTTCAAGCCGTTTGTCGAAGGGCTCGCGGATCTCGAAGGGTTCGACCGGATCTGGCTGCTGTACTGGTGTCACCGATCGACGGCTCCAAGGATGCGAGTCATCCCTTATCGGGACACACAAGAACGTGGTCTGTTCGCGACGCGGGCCCCCGCCCGGCCGAATCCGATCGGCTTGTCCTGCGTCAGATTGCTGGACATCGATAACGGAATCCTGCGCGTCAGCGAGTTGGACATTCTCGACGGCACCCCGTTGTTGGACATCAAGCCCTATGTACCGAGCTTTGACAGCTTCCCGGAGGCCAGAAGCGGCTGGTTGACTGAGGAGCGAACGGGACGGATGATTGCCGATGGAAGATTCCACGGCGCCAGTGGCCCGAACGACGGCACCTGAGTACCAGCGAGCAAGATGATGGGGACCAGCTACTTCGATGACGCCGCCGCCACGTGGGACAACGAGCCGCGTCGCATCGCGATGATGAAGGTGGTCGGCGAGGCAATACTCCGCGAAGCGCGACCCACCAAGGAGATGGATGCTCTCGACTACGGCTGCGGAACGGGGCTGGTCGGCCTCTTCATCCTGCCGCACGTCCGCAGCGTCACCGGGGCCGACAGTTCCTCTGCAATGCTGGACGTGCTTCGGAAGAAAATCACCGAGAGCGGCGTCAGCAACATGAGCGCCATCGGGCTCGATCTGCAGCACGATCCCCTGCCCGCTGAACGCTATCACCTCATCATTACCAACATGACCCTTCATCACGTTGCCGACACCGGCGCCGTGCTGAAGGCGTTCCACGAACTGCTGCTGCCGGGCGGGACACTGTGCATCGCGGATTTGGACACCGAGCCGGGCATCTTTCATCCCCCGCACGCCGCCGCCAGCGTGCACCATAACGGATTCGACCGGGGCGAACTCAAGAACCAACTTGAGGAAATCGGGTTCGAGCAGGTCCGGGACGCAACCGCTCACACCATCCGCAGGCCCGTGCAAGACGGCAGCGAACACGACTTTCCGGTGTTTCTGATCACCGCCAGACGCCCGCGGTGAGCGGGACGGCCAATCGCAGACCATGCACCGCAGCGGGCCACCCCGGCCGTCACGCCTGGGGCTTCCACCCATAGGTGACGTACTTGTTGTCGAACGTACCGTCGGTGTAGAGGTCAATGACGGCGTAGCCGGGTTCGCACTCCTGACAGTTGCCCTTCCACCAGCCGCCCGAGACCGCACCGCCGCACAGATAGCTGACGCCCAGGTAATCGACGCGATCGACCACGTGCAAATGGCCGCTCAGACACACCTTGACGTTCCGGTGTTTGTAGAACAGGTCTTTGAGTCGTCGGGCATCGATCAGCATTCTGGACGCCGGCACGCGCCAGTCGCCCGACTCGTCGGGCTCTCGTTTGAAGAACGCCGCGGCCGAGAGTACGGGAATATGACAGAAGAGCAGCACCGGTGTTCGGGGTGCAACGCGGGCCAGGTCCTGACCGAGCCACTCGAACTGTTCGTCGTCAATGTGGCCGATGTATCCGTCTTCTTTCGGCGACACGCTGTCGAGGGCGACAAAGTGCCAGCCGCCG
>CAZTQK010000374.1:4279-6370 GCA_964615635.1 uncultured Planctomycetales bacterium | reverse complement strand
TAAAGCCGGTTGACATCGGACATGTCCAGGGCCAACGGCCAGGCGTCGTTGCCAATACCACCTCCGGCGACCGACCCGGCGAGGTTCGTCCAACTGGCACCGCCGTTGACTGATTCGAACACACCGCCGTCGCATCCACTGATGATCGTGCCGGCAAAAAGGTGGTTCGGGTCATTCGGGTCAGCAATGATGCCCTGCACTCCATTGCAGCCGTTCAACGTCGTGCCGGTGCTGGAGAGAGACCACGATGTCCCCCCGTTGGTCGTCTTGTAGACTTGTCCGCTGCTGGCCGCCCAGACAGTGTTCGGATCAGTCGGATGAACAACCGGCCCCTGGTGCAGGAGGTGATCGAACCCCGGCCCCTTATCGCCGTTAAAGGTCGCGGTCTTGGACCAGGTCTGCCCGCCGTCGGTCGTCTTGTAGACCCCGAGGGAGCGCGTCTGAACGTAGATCATGCTGGGATTGCTGGGGGAGATGCCGATGCCGACCACCGTCAGATGGCGCAAACCGGCGTTATCGGTCACCCACGTGCTGGCCTGGGCTGCGCTCACCACCACGAATGCCACAACACCTAAATAACGGCAAACCCGGACTGCCCGATGGCTGCTGTTCAAGGGCTTCTCCTCCGCTCACCGCGACGATGGTTAGTATACCATGAATCGGTCGGAAACCAGCCGACCGAAACCATGCCCACGGGGGCGTCGGCACGTGTTCAGCGGGCCGGGGTCTGGCTCCTCTTTGCCTGACGCGGTTCGCAGCATGGCACGAGGGATGTCAACGGGGCCAGCTGGCACTTGGACAAGCGGAGGAGCCCGCAAAAAGGTGCCCGACGCGCTCTCTTGCACGCTAACCACGCACGGGCGTCGGCACCACACGTCGGCACCTCTTGGACGCCGGTTGAATCAACACCGGAAACCTCAAGGGCTGGCCGGCATCGTCACGGGTTTGCCCTCCACCGTTGGCGGTTTAGCGGGCAGGCCCGTGGTATCGGGGGCTTTGGCCTTGTTGATACTGGTGAACTCCAGGTACCGCGCGCCGCGTCGGTAATAGAGCTTGCCTTTGACCTCAACCTCCTGATACGCCAGGGGTATGAGCTTGTCTGGAGAGTACTTGGTCCCCGTTCCAAGCGCGATCAGACCGGCCGGCGTATCCAGGCCCGCCGGCACACCGGCTTTGAGCCGATCGGCCGTAGTCTTGGCCCGGTCCGCGTCGGGGTATTGGTCGGTCATGAAGCTGTGCAGATCGACCAGACGCCCGGTCAAAGTCACGTTCCGGGGCTCGGGCATACGCACGGTCGGCGCGGGCGGCTTGGCCTCGGCCGGGCCGCTCGCCGAAGGTGTCTGAGCGTTTGCGGCCAGATCCAAAATCGCCCAGCCCCCAAAACCAGCCACGATGAGTCCTGCACACACACCAAGGGTCCTGCCACAGGCCAAGAGATTGTCTCCCTTACAACCAGTACGCTGGTCGCCACCAGGCTCGTCCCGTCGACGCACGGTTATACACGCTACATCCGACCGGCGACACGCAGACAACTGAACGCGAACACGGAATCGCGCAAACTAATGATCGGCAGTATGTTATGGACAACTGAATCGGAAGACTGACCTCCGAGACGTTGCCGTCCAGTCGGCAGACGCGCCGGAATCCCGCCGCAAGAGGAAGATTCGCACGGAAAACCGCCCGCACCCTGTCACATTTGCAGGCTTGCAGCAGTCCAATCATCAGCCGCCGCCGACTCTTACAGAACCCGTGGCGCACCTGTTCGCCATAGCCTTGGCGAAGGCGAAACCGAGGGGCCCTTGAGTCACCCCCCACAAATCAGTCAGCGACGGGCCAGACGGCAAAGCGGTCTCGGGTCCGTGACACCTGAGGCCGGAAGTCGCTACCGCCTTTTCAGAACCGCGACCGTCAGGGAGCGGCACTTGCACGGCCCGTCTTTCAGAACCGCGACCGCCAGGGAGCGGCACATGCACGGCCCGTCTTTCAGAACTGCGACCGTCAGGGAGCGGCACTTGCACGGCCCGTCTTTCCGAACCGCGACCGTCAGGGAGCGGCACTTGCACGGCCCGTCTTTCCGAACCGCGACCGTCA
>CAZTQK010000374.1:0-4179 GCA_964615635.1 uncultured Planctomycetales bacterium | reverse complement strand
GGGAGCGGCCTCTCTGTAATCCGGTCGCCTTCCGGTTCGCCCTACCCGTGACCGCTCATGAGAACCGGGCAAGGGCCCCTCGCTTACGTTCGGGGTTCTGAAAGACCCGCAGAATAGAGTGTCACAGACCCGTTGCCGTGTCGGCGGACCGGCATTTGTATCATCCAGGACGACTTCGGGTTATAATTGGGTATCTGGACAGAACCTGACAGCCTCGGGGTGGCTGGGTCCCAAGTGTTTGCCGCGTCCGCGTCGTCACCCCGGGCTTGGAGCGCTAGAGATGGTCACAGCACCGATGGCGTTTATCAGCATGCCCGGCGGGCCGGAATGGATCATCATCGGGGTGGTCGGCCTCCTCATCTTCGGCAAGAAGCTGCCCGAAGTCGCCCGTTCGCTCGGCAAGAGCGTGGTCGAGTTCAAGAAGGGGCTCAAAGCCGTCGAGGAAGAGATCAACAACTCCGGGAACGAGTCCGACAAGTCCTCGAAACAGTTGCCCCCGACCAGCAACCCCTACAGTTCGGAAGCCGTGGCCGAGCCGCCGCCAAACGAAAGCCACTGACCAGTCCTGCCGGCCGTTCGGCTGATTCAGGACCTTCACGGACTTGGCTGCGAGAATAGTGTTATACGACCCCCAGCCGCAGATGGGGCCTGGTCGCCGTGCTGTTTCTCGATCCATTTGATGCCGTCACGGACTGCTCCGTAGACAGCCCCGCCCTGCCAGCCGTGCCCGCCCTGATAGGTCTTGAGCGTGACGGCCGCCGCCTTCTCATTGAGCATGCTTCCGGCCTTCTGCGCCATCCGGTAAGGGCAGACGCGATCATCCGGCGAATGGTAGAGGTAGTAGGCGCGCCCTTTGGCCCGGTCGAGCGACGGCAACTGATCGGGCTTGAACACCGACATGGCGACAAATGAACCTCTCACCGGCGAATTCTCAGCCAGTGAGACAGCATAAGCCGCCGGCCCGCCCGACGACCACGACAGCGTGTAGATGTGCCGATCGTCCAGTTTGTGCTTCGACCGCACATCCTTGATCACCGCTTCGACGAAATCCTCGGTCGCGAACTGCTGGCCGGGCACCTTGTTCATCCGCGTCGGCCAGACGATCTGCTGATCGGCCGTCCACTTGAAAGCAACCGGCTGAGCCACGATATACCCGGCCGGCAGCGCATTCTTGAAAATGCGGCAGACAAACGGATTGAAATCCGCCCCGCCGTCGCCGCCGGGCAGAACAACCAGCAGCTTATACCCCTCCGCGGACACCCGCTCATCAGGGCGCGGCCCAATCAGGAAGTATCGCATCTTCTCGTTGCCGCCGGCGTTCAGATCCAGAACCGGCACGTCGGCCACGTCCGACGGCGCGGGCCGCGTGGCGGAGCGTGAATCCGACGCCGGGGCCGACGCTTCTTGCTCCTCAGGAGGCATGGACAAGTACTTAGCAACGTACGGGTAGACCATCCTCAGTGTCTGTGAGTCGTGGCCGAGGCTGTTCAGGTAGTACTCCATGCCCTTCTCTTCGATGACCGCGTTGACGGCCATCGCCTCGGTCATCTGGTTGAAGTCGGCCGGGTAGAACCCTCGTTCTTTCCAGTCCTTGGGATAGACGCGATTCTCCTCATATGCTGCCTTGACCAGGGCGATGTTCTCCGGCTTTCGCGTCAGCACCAGCCCGGTCGCCGCTGCCGACTTCACGCTCTTTGCCAGGTAGTCGGGGATGGTCCACCCCGACAGCAATTCAGATTCCTCCTCCGACCATCCTCTCGACATCTCCTCGGTGGCCTTGCCGTTGAACGCCAGTCGTAAGATGTTGTCGGCCAGGCTACCCCCGATCAGGCCGATGGATTCGAACGCGTACTGGCCGCCCGTCTTCTTGGCGTAGACAAGCAGCGCACGGACGGCCTGCTCGTCCTTGGTGACGTAGCCTATCACTCGGGAGAGGTTCCGCCCCTTTTCCCAGAAAGTCAGGCGCTCAAGCATGGGGTACAGCTCGTGCGCCTGATCGGGTCGTATCATCCGCCGCGCCTCCTCGTAACTGAGGGGACCACGCTTGAGCAACTCCTCCAGCTCTTCCAGATCGAGATCACCGCCAGCTCGCGAATCGGAAGCGGTGCTGACGGCCGGGCGGGTGGCGGCGACCGGAGCGCTGGGACGTGAGGAGTCAGCCTCGCGCCCCTCGACAACCCGCACGTCCTGAGGCGGATTCTCCGTGATATCCTCGATCAGAATCTTGCCGTAGCCCCGTCCCTCGCGGCGGTTCCCGTTCACGCGACACAGAATCACCATTCCCTTTTCAGGCTCAACGTCTCGACATTGGTATCCGGATTCAGGAGCCTGTTTCAGATCGTCGAAGGATGCGTCGGTCGGCGGCTCCGCGAAGCCAAACCCGGGTACCTGCCGGTGGAATCGAAGGTACGGCGTCTTGCCGAACCCATCGCGCTCTTCCGAGCTCTGCCAGACCTGCCAGTCCTCGCTGAAGTACTTCGGGGCTGCCCAGTGGGAGACCGCGACCCGATTCTCTTCCACGTTCTTTCCCACAAGATCACGTCCACCGGCCACATTGAACGCGCACCGCATGACCACGTATCGCTTTCGGAAAAGCTCGATATCGAACGACGCTTTCGGCGATCCGGTCAGCGGCACCTCAACCGCCCTCCATTGGGACGCGAAGCCTGGTGACTCGAAGAAGATATGGTGCTTGCCGTCGGGAACAGCGGACAGGTCCACATCGACCAGCCCAGGGGGCGTCTCGCGCAGTGATGTTGTTTTGTTGAGGGTTATCTTGACCGTTCCGGTCGCATGGTTCTCGAGCGACAGATTCACACGAAGAGCCGACGCGGCCCCGCCAGGTTTTCCCTCTCGGATTCTCTGCAACGCTTTTCTGGCCGTGTCGCGGAAAATCGCATTGGGGTCATCCAAAAAGGGAGTCAGTTTCGGCACCGCTGGTTTCGCGGCCGAGCCGAGCTGGCCAAGCGCCCGCGCGGCAGATTCACGGGGGTAGGTATCCTTTTCATCAAGCAGTCGCATCAGCCCGGCCAAGCCGGGTTCGGAAACGATCAGGCGATAGGAATCGACGTCGGCCAGCGAGACATCGCGGAAATACAACTCCGCCTTGCCGGAGCGATTGGGCGGATCGTCGCCGCCCAACACCGCTGATGCGAAGACTTCCTCGGGCATCTCGCGATTCCGCAGTTCGAGCACTCGCTGCGTGCCGAGGACCTCCTTGTTCTTGTCGAGCAATGTCATCTCGAAGAGCGCGCCGCCGGCCGTCTGTCCGTCGCGGAACTGGAAGGCCACGTCCACCCGCGGATAGTTGTCGCGGTTCATGAACTCGATCTCGCGGATATCGAGCATCGGGGATCTCGCGCTCATCGGCCTGCTGGTCTCAAGTTTCGGGTCCGCCGGATCGAAGACGTAGACCGACCCTTCGATCCCAAGCTTCTTGCTCGTCCCGTCGATCACCCGACCCTTGGCCCACCGGCCTTCCAGGGTGATCTGGGCAAACCCGGGATCCTTCCTCATTCTCTGGATTCCCTTGCACTTCCCGCCAGCGAACATGACGATTACGTTCTCGCCGTCGCTTCTGAAGAGGTGATACGTTCTATCCCTCTTATCTTCGCTCATTTGAACGGTGAGATTGTTCTTCCTGGCGAGATCCTTCAAAGCATCTTCCTTGATGGTCAGGGTGAGCTCGTGAAACTCTGGGATCTCAGACAGGAAATCCAGTTTCACGCCCGTCTTCGGGCGGGACTCGGAACTAGAAACGGCTTCCGGCAGCGTGGCTGGCTCCTTGTCGTCGTGGCTCTCCACCAGAGACACGCGAAACCGGGTCGCTGCGGCATAATCGCTCACCGATCCGAAGCTGAAACGCAGCATCTCATGCATCCCCACGGGTATCCCGGCGATGGTCCCGCTGTTCTCAAATGTGGTTTCCTCGCGGCGCAGCGTCCGCCAGATTCTGCGGGTGCTGACCAACCATCTGCAAAACAGCGCCGCCCTCCGGCGCTGGATGAAGGAGGAAAGTAACGCATGAAACTGGTGATTGTCGAATCCCCGGCGAAGTCCAAAAAGATCGCCGGATTTCTGGGAAGCGGCTGGCGGGTGGAGGCGTGTCTTGGACACGTCCGCGACCTGCCCGACGCCGAACTGGGGGTGGAGGTCGCCGCTGACTTCCGCCCGACTTAC
>CAZTQK010000373.1:0-6405 GCA_964615635.1 uncultured Planctomycetales bacterium | reverse complement strand
TCACCGGAGGGATCAACTTGTGCTTGCGAGCGACTGTTCGCCCTCAAATCCGTAAACAGGTTCAGACGGGGTTGGGTGACTGCCTCACCTCAAGGCAGGCAGCGCTCTTCTCGACCAGGGCTCCGTGGACGTATCGGGCGATCGCGCCGACGGTCAGCAGTTCGGTCACGCGCTCGGCTCGCTCATTGCTCCTCCGACTCGGAGGCCGGGTGCTTGGCTACTGGGCGCGAAGCCGCCGGCTTCGAGGTTGTCGCCGCTCGGAAGTGGTCTTTGTGTCGGAGAGCAAATTGCAGCACGAGAAGGCGGCGTTCGTCCGCATCCTTGCGAAACGTCTCGCTCAGCTTGTCGAGCCGTTCGAGTTGTTCCTCGCTCATTTCAGATATCTGCTCGTTGCGCACTTCGGTGTTGCGCGAAGGACCCTTGTCGCCGAATTCATCCATCGCTTTCTGGAGGAGACGAGCGGTTCGCAGGGCCCCGATCTCACGCAGGGCCGAGACCGCCAATGCGGCGTTGCGTCCGCAGGTGCAGGCGAAGTAATCCACGAACCCATCCTCGTCCACATGGTCTTCGAGGTTGATGACGTAGATCACCTTCTTCTGAGGATCGGACAACTCGCTCAACCGGCGCTCCTCATTCAGATTCTCCACAAATGAATCAGGGTCGGGAATGCCCTCCCAGACGCAACGCGCCCGCATGGCCAGCAGCCGAGTTCCCTTGTCGCCCCAGACGAGGGTTTGGTTGATGAAATCCTGGGTCTGCGGGCAGCGATTGTGAGCCAGGATCAGAAGTCCGAGGCCATACTCGCTCGAATCAGGATGGCGATCGGCTTCGGCTCGCAACTGACCGAGCAGCCGGACAATCTTCTCTGTGGGGACAGCGATTCTGCCCTTCTCCAGCGCGGCGAGAACAGGGGCGAGCAGGCAACTTGTCGGGTCGAGATACTTGTCGTCCATCAGCACGCCAGCGGCTCGCCTGGCGTCGATTTTCACCAGGCATTTGGGGACCTCGCCCGAGACCTCGTCCTCGGCCGAGAGGATCGCAACCAGCGGCTCGAACACCGCTGTCCCGAAAGCTGCCGAGACGCGGTTTTCGGAGACGGCCTGAGCGATGCCTCTTGTCGCGTACACCTGCATTTCATAGTCTTTCCCTGCAAGGACGTCCTTGACGGGCTTGGCGCATTCGTCGGTGGCCGTCCGTGCCAGGTAGAACGCTGCATTCCGGCGGATCGCCCCCTTCGGGCTGTTCAGCAGGACAGTCAACTCGCGAGCCGCGGTTTCCGGCTCGAACTTGATCAGCAGCAAGACCAGCTCGTTCACGGGAGATTGCCAGCCGAAGCCCCCTCTGCGGCCTTTATGAAATCGGGGGTCTTTCAGGGCGGCCAACAGATGAGGCACACAGGCTTTGCCTTCGGCCAGCAGATTCCGGTAGGCAACCAAGTACGAATCCCCATCCAGCAGATCCTCGACCATGCCCTGAATACGGCTGTCGATCAGGCGTTGAACTTCGCCGTTTCGGCCGCCATCGATCGGATCGTCGAAGATGGTTGCCGGGCGCGGCACAAGGCCCTCGGCGTAAGCCCCACCGACGAGCAACGCCCCAACCAACAACAACCAGATGAGGTAGTGATGCACTGGATCGTGATGCTTCATGGTCGCCTCTCCTATGCCAGAGTCTTGCCTTTTATTTGACCCCGGCAGGTGGGTCGTGGTCAATGGGCGGTTCGAATCGCCGCGCACAAGTCAGCCACCTGGCGGCAGGCTGCCACATCATGGGCCCGCACACATTCGACACCGGCGAGCACACAGGCAGCCACGGCGGCCAATGTGCCGTACAAGCGTTTGATCGGCTCGGGGATGCCCAGGACCTCTCCTATAAATCGCTTGCGAGAAGGACCAATGAGCACCGGCACGCCCAGACTGCGGAATTCGTCCGCTCGGCGCAGGATTTCGAGGTTATGGGTCGTGGTCTTGCCGAAGCCGATCCCCGGATCCACGACGATCCGTTCGCGCGGGATACCGGCCGCCGTTGCCACAGCCATGCGTTCGGCGAGGAACTGGCGGATCTCGACGACAACATCCTGATAGGTCGGGCATTGCTGCATGCTGGCCGGTGTGCCCTGCATATGCATCAAGATCACGCCCGCGCCGCGGGAGGCCGCCAGAGTCGCCAAGCCCGCATCGTCGCGAAGAGCGGTGATGTCATTGATGATGGTTGCGCCGGCATCCAAGGTCGCCCGGGCCACGTGGGCCAGGCGAGTGTCGATGGAAATGGCCGGGCCACCGGGGCCAAATCGTCGGGCCAATTCGGCAATGACCGGCTGAGTCCGGCGGATCTGCTCGTCAGCGGGCACAGGCCCGCTTCCCGGGCGGGTGGACTCGCCGCCAACGTCGATGACGTCGGCACCCTCGTCGGCCATTCTGATGCCCGCTGCGACAGCATCGGAGAGATTGGGATAGCTGCCGCCGTCGCTGAACGAATCGGGCGTCATGTTCAGCACGCCGAAAACGAACGGTCCGCCGCCGGGAACGAGCGATTTGCCTCTGATCTGCAACGCCTGTTCGGTTACCATGGGCCACATTATAGACGCATCTCTGGCTCTCTGCATGGGAGGAATGAGCCGTCCGTCTCGACGGGTATCGAATGTAAGTAATTTGAAATAAAGGATTTGAGATTTCATATGGGGACACCGGGTGGCCGCTGCTCGCGGGCGTAGCAGCCATCGCGAGAATGACAGCTTTCAGAATACCGAAAATTTCCCTAACCGAACACTTGCCTAACTTCCGATGCGTTGTATACTGTCGGCAGGATTGACGAATCGAGGTTCTTTTTCAGGACGCACCAATCATGACCCAGAGCACACCATCAGCAACTACCAGCAATCGGGAGCAGGCCCTGGCCCGGGCGCTGCAGCACATCGAGAAGAGCTTCGGCAAAGGCGCGATCATGAAGCTCGACCAGTACGACACGACGGTCCACGACGGCATCAGCACCGGCACGCTGTCGCTGGATCTGGCGCTGGGCGGATATGGGATTCCGCGCGGGCGGGTCGTCGAGTTGTTTGGCCCGGAGTCGGGTGGCAAGACCACGCTGGCCTTGCACGTGGCTGCCGCGGCTCAGCGGGCCGGCGGCGTGGCGGCAGTGATCGATGCCGAGCATGCGCTGGACCCGACGTGGGCCAAGCGATGCGGCGTCAAGCTCGAGGAACTCCTGGTCAGCCAGCCGGATACCGGAGAGCAGGCCATGGAGATCGTTGAGATGCTCGTCCGCTCAAACGCAGTGGACTGCATCGTCGTGGACTCGGTGGCGGCACTGGTACCCAAGGCGGAGCTGGAAGGCGAAATGGGTCAGTCGCACGTCGGCCTGCAGGCGCGGCTGATGAGCCAGTCGCTCCGCAAGCTCACCGGGATCATATCCAAGAGCAAGTGTGTGGTGATTTTCATCAATCAGCTCCGCGAGAAGATCGGGGTCATGTTCGGCAACCCCGAGACGACGCCGGGCGGGCGGGCACTCAAGTTCTACTCGTCGATCCGCCTGGACATACGCAGGATCACGACGTTGAAAGAAGGTGATCTGGCCATCGGCAACCGAGTGAAAGCCAAGGTCGTTAAGAATAAGGTCGCTGCTCCCTTCCAGTCGGCGGAGTTCGACATCATGTTCAATTCGGGCATCAGCACGGAGGGAGATCTGATCGACCTTGGCATCGCTGAAGGCCTGATCGAGAAGACCGGTTCATGGGTCAGCTACGGGCAGGTTCGCCTGGGCCAGGGGCGCGAGAACGCCAAGCAGTTCATTCAGGAGAACCCGGACTTGGCCAAGGAGATCTGCGAGAAGATCCTCGCCAAGCGGCGTCCGGCCGTGACGCCTGCCTCAGGCAACGGCAAGGCAACGCCGGAAGTCGCCAAGGGAACGGCGGTTCCGAAAGAAGATCCGGCCGCCAGAGACAAGGCCAAGGCCAAGCCGAAATTCCCGCCCCCCAAGGGCCGGCGCTAAACGGCAATGAAGGTGTGACGCGGCGTCTGAGGCTCGGAGGGGAGTCTCTTACGGCACGGGTCGGTGCGGCTCTGGCACCGGCCCAGTGCGTCCTCGATGGGAACGGGACGGGCTCATTTCCCGACCATTGGTCCTGACCAAGGCTGCGATGAAGCCATGGGGAAGGACGGCGGGACACGAGCCTGTCCCGTTCCTTTTTGCTGTTGGTCGGTATTGATCTTTCGAGAACACGATGCTGGCGGTAGAATGCAAACCCGTCGAGCGGCCGGCGTCAGGTCGCTCAGGTCCAAGGGGAGCAACATTCAACGATTGGAGAACACGCCATGTCATCCATGCTCGGACTCGTTGTCTCTGCGCGCCATGTCTTGGTATCGGTAGTGATCTGCTTCCTGCCTGCCGGTCTGCTTCTGTCGACAACACCCCGAACTCAGGCACAGGAAGCGGCCGCCGGTCTGACGCAAGAGGGTACATCGGCGATCTCGAAGCTGCCGGAGATTCAGCGGCTGGGTGACGACACCACCGCCTATGTTTTTCGAATGGGGTGGGAGGAACTGAAACCCCAACTGGCCGGCACCCAGGCCCTGGAGGCGATCGAGGATCCGCAGATACAGGCCTTCTTCAAGGCATTCAAGGCTGCCGGTGAACAGCCGCATCCGGCGTCTCCTTTCTTTCAGTTTCTGTTCTCGGCGTTGCACGATCGACTTGTGATGGTCACCCGGCCAATACCGGCGGGCCAGACCCAGCCGACCGAAGAAGAAGAAGAGCAAGGGAAGACCACGAAACCCAGCACCCAGAACTTCGCGATCATCACGCCCGGCCCTCAAGGCAGGGCACAGTTCGGCGAGCTCTATGGCAAGGCGATTGAGGCCCTGAAGGAAGCGGCCGAGGCCGAGGCGGAGAAGTCGAAGATCGGAGCCCTGACCTTCGACGTGCTGGAGAAGACCGGCACAGGTCTCCACACTGCCTGGAACAACGAACGATGCTACTGGGCTATCGGCGCGGGCGCGGCCCAATGGGCGGCGGAATCGTCTACCCCCACCCGCTCGCTCGATCGTTCCGAGCTTTTTCAAGCGTCGGTCGGACCGCTCTTCAAGGGGCAACAGCGGCAACCGATCGCGATGTACTACTATGACCTGCGGCCGTGGTGGCGCAAGGTCGACGGCGTGGATCAGCAGGGGATGTGGAAGCAGGTTTCCTGGCACAGCCTGGACGCCGTGGCCGGTGCAACCTTCGTCGAGAAGGATCACTATCGCAACCGCCATTACTGGCGCCTCGGTCCGGAGCGATACGGGTTGTTCAAGAGCAGCGGCGAGGCCCGCATCAACGAGGCCTGGCTCAAACGTGTACCGGCGGACTCCAGCGGGTTTACCACCGGGGTCTACGACGCGTACAGCCTCATGGCTTTCCTGCCCACGATTTTCATGAACCTGTTCGGCGCTGATGAGAATACCATCATGCAGGCGCCGATGTTCATGATGCCCTTTCAGGCCGTCCTCAAGGAACTCGGGCCTCGGTACCTGATCTACCGCATGCCGGGGCGCTACGGCAGCTTCCCGATAGCTGACATATTCCCTCTCAGCAATGCGGTTGTCATTTCCGAGGTTCGCGATGCAGCGGCATTCAAGAGGGTATTGCAGACCTTCGCGATCGGGCCGGTGCAACCTCACACCTCGACTGTTCTCGGCCGAACGGTTGTCAGCATCAATGTGATGTACTTCACGATCTACTTCGCGGTGCTCGACAACGAGGTGCTCATCACGATGAACCCGCAACTGCTCAAGGACGCGATCGAGGCCATCGAGCGCCCGGGGCCATCGGTGATTGAGACTGCCGCGTACAAGGAAGCCATCCGCGATGTCCGGCCGAACGCGTGTTTCCTGCTGTACATGCCGCCGGGCGGATTCTCGCGGGGCATCTACGACCATTACATTCCCATGCTTCAGCAAACGATCGCCCTGGCCAGCGCGTTTCGCGGGTTCGATTCCAAGAAGAAGCCCGCTTCAACCCTCGATCCGATCATATTCCCCAGAGGATCCGACATTGCCCGTCATGCCAGGCAGGCAACGGTCTTGAGCGCCGTCGATGATGGTCAAGGAGTCTTGTTCGACGGTACTGCTCCCATCCTGACCACGCCCTACTACTGGGCCTACGTGCACGCGTTGAACAGGCTGTTCCCCATCGAGGGCGAGTATCCACCTCTGATGCTGGCGGTTGTGCCGTTCATTGGGATGCCCGAGTGACGGGCGGGCTGTGTGCCACAGCTCCGTGCGTTTTCTGTGAGCCACCGCTGTGTGAGCATTCTGTGAGCGACTGCTCTGTGAGTTTTCTGTGTGCCACAGCTCCGTGCGTTTTCTGTGAGCCACCGCTGTGTGAGCATTCTGTGAGCGACTGCTCTGTGAGTTTTCTGTGTGCCAC
>CAZTQK010000372.1:0-6409 GCA_964615635.1 uncultured Planctomycetales bacterium | reverse complement strand
ACCATACGCCGATGTTGCTGATGTCGGGGGACTGGGGCAAGCACTGGGCTCCCATCGTCTTCGACTCGCTGCCTGAATGTCTGTTTTCGCTTGGGGGCAGAGCTCACGGCATTAACTGGGATGGGGCTCTTGGCACGTTCGAGAACGGGGTCTTCTATTCCGAGGAGATCATCCCGAGGCACAACAGGCCGGCTGATCAGATCCCGATGTATGCGCACTTCGGACGTCTGTATCACCTTACCGACCCGCAGGTGTTACATGGCCATGTTGTCGGGGCTTCCATGATGGGCTCCAGCATGAACGAAGCTCCCTACCCTCTGTGCGTTGTGCCGCCGGGTGAGTCCCGCGTGGCCATCGTGGAAGCCTTCAAGGATGAGACAGTTCTTGATGTGTGCGTCCAGGGGGACGCGCTCTACGTGCTCTGTACGCGGCCCAAAGACGGCAAGTACGAGAACTCAATCTACTCGACGGCCGATGTGCAGAGCTTCAAGTGCGAGGTCACCTTCACGGCCGACACGTTCGCCCGCTCCTTTGTCCGCGTCGATAACGTGTTCTATGTCGGACTGGGCTGTGAACGTCCCGATGAGAACGGGCCGAAGCCCTCAGCTTCCACCGGCGATATCCTACAAGTGGTGCCGGTCAAGTGAGTTCTGGCTTGAAGTCAACCGGCGGAGACTCCATACTGATCGTAGAGTCCTGATGACCGAGAATGTGTGCGAAAACCGACGGAGCCGGTCGGTAGGGCAGTGTCGAGGTCGTTGTGGCGACCGAGACCTGTCATATTCTGCAACCAGGACCGGCAGGTCTCCGCCACCTTCGGTGGCTCCGACCATGCCCTACGGTGTTCACACACATTCTGAGAACTGATCGCTGAGAGCTCACTAGCTGCATGCTGACTCGTGACATCGCCAGAATCCTGGACGCCAACCTCAACCGAGCGCGCGAGGCACTGCGGGTGATGGAAGACTACGTGCGCTTCGTGCTGGACGACCCGGCAGGCTGTGCGGTGTTGAAGCAGTTGCGCCACGATCTTCGCGAATGCGTCAGGCACGTTTCTCTCGAAGACCTGCTGGGTGCGCGAGACACGCCGGGAGACGTCGGGACCGGCATCTCCACGGAGTCTGAACGGCATCGGACGGATGCCCGCGACGCCTGCGTCGCCTCGGCCAAGCGGTTGTCCGAGGCCCTGCGGACCATGGAGGAGTATGCCAAGACCTTTGATGCCGGCTTGTCGGCGGCGATGGAATCGCTGCGCTACCGTGCGTACGAAGTCGAGCAGCGGGTGATCATGCGGGGAACGCGGTCGGCGCAATTCGCCAAGGTGCGGCTCTACGTGCTGGTGACCGCGTCGATGTGCCGTCGTGATTGGCTGGAAACGGCCGCCGAGGCGATTGCCGGCGGGGCCGATTGCATCCAGCTTCGCGAGAAGGGCATGGATGACGGCGAACTGCTGGCACGTGCTCGCCGATTGTCGGCTCTTTGCCGCGAACGGGGAGTGGTCTTCATTGTCAACGACCGGCCGGACATCGCGGTTCTCAGCGACGCGGATGGCGTCCACCTGGGTCAGACGGACATGCCTGCGGCCGACGCCCGGCGCATCCTTGGGCCGGATCGGCTGATTGGTGTGAGCACGCACACGCCCGAGCAATTCAGGGCAGCGCTTCGCCTGGCGCCTGATTACATAGCCGTCGGCCCGATGTTCGCGTCGACGACGAAGCCGCAAGAATATGTGCCCGGGCCGTCACTGTTGGCTCTGGCGCAAGCCGAGACCTCACTTCCGATTGTGCCCATCGGTGGCATTACCACAGACAACGCGGGTATACTGAGGCAAGCCGGGGCCAGGCGGTTGTGTGTCTGTTCGGCGATCATCGGTTCGGCTGATCCGCGAACGGCCGCCCGCGCGATTCTCGGATGAGCAGGGGGCTGCATTGAGTTTCACCTGGGGCGAACTCGAACACCTGGCGCCGAAGGACAAATGGCGTCTCCCCTTGCCGCCTACCTGCTCCAAGTGCGAGTACGATCTGACCGGGCTGCCCGAGGAGCGATGTCCGGAATGCGGCACGCCGTTCCACTGGGAGGAGGTGCGCAAGCGCACCAAGCGGATCTGGAACCTCGCTCTCCGGCTGCGTCATGCCAACCAGGACGCCACGCTTGGAGTCATCATCGGTCTAGGCGGATGGTTCGCGCTCGGTTTCGTCTGGCTGTTCGCTTTGGACGGCTTGGCTCCGCTCGTTTCGATTGTCACGTTCGGCGGCGGCGTGATCAGCATCATTCTGGGCTCGCAGGTGCTCAATATCCGGCGTGTGCCCAAATGGGCGCGACAGTATGTCGGCAACCCGCCGCCTAACATGTTTCTCGGCGCCGGTGCCATGTTTCTGGGGTTCTCGCAGCTTGTTGGGGCCCTGGTGTTGTAGCATCCGGGAGTGCGATTCAGTCGGAGCCTGCATCCTCAGAGCGTGTTCACAACTATACAGGTCAGTAGGGGTGCAAAGAGCATAAGTACTACGCATCTGATTGAGTGAGGGCGGACGGCGCGAGGGAGGTGGAAAGCTGCGAGAGGGGGCGATATCTCGCATGCTTGACGGCATCGCCACCCAGATCGGCCACGTTGTGGAGGAGCCTCTGATGGGTTCACAACGAATTGCCTGTAGTGTCGGGGCCGTTCTGTTGGCCATCTGTGTCGGTTTGTTGTCGCGTCCTAGCCGTGGGGACCAGACCAGTGCCCCGGCCGACGAGCGCGTCGAGGAGCTAATCGAGCTTCTGAAGTCGGACAAGCCGGACAGCCGCCAGCAAGCACAGGATGAGTTGGTGGCGATTGGCGAGCCGGCGGCCCCGGCTCTGTGGGCCTTGGTTGAGGAAGGGGGGCGGCAGGGCGTCTTCGAGGCTCAGTGCGCGTTGAAGCTGATGGGCCCCAAGGCCAAGCCCATACTGCCGCGGCTGTTGGAGTTGGCGAAGGCCAAACCTGTCACCCAGCCCGCGAGCGCGCCTGCCACTCCATCGCCCAGACTCTCCGCCCTGAGTTCTTTGCGCAACATGAGTTGGGCCGCTGATGAGGCAGTCCCGGTTCTGACAGCGGTTGCCGAGGATGAGCAGGAGGAGGACCGTGTCCGGACGGCCGCCCTTTCAGCGCTGGGCGGCATGGGCAGAGGGGGAACCCCGGTTCTGCAACGTCTGGCATCCGGGCCGCAATCTGAGTTCCGGGAGCGGGCCAGAAGCATCCTGGCTCAGGCTCTCCAAGAGCAGGGCACCAAGACGCGAGCGGAGTACTACGCCGAGCTTGTCGAGGCGGACATGTTCGGTGATCAGACCCCCGACTACCTCGTGCGCGTCATGGGCGGCGGCCTGGCAACCAGGGCTGACCCTCTCACAACGAAGGTAAAGGCCGCCTACCGGGCGCGCCTCAAGGAGCAGCCCGATGCCCGCTTGGCTCTGGCTCTTGCCAAGATCATCCAGAACCAGCTTGCCGGCACGGACATTAGATGGGCAGCACCAGCCGAGAGCTCTTCGAGCCGACGACCTCGCCTGGACCCCAACGAGAACTACGCCACCGTGGCCGAGGTCATGACGCTCGGCTTCAAGCATGCCGCGAAGGGATCGGACTTGTGGCGGACCCTCGGTGTCGGGTTGGCCAAGATCCGGCTTCTTCAAGGCGACTGGGCGGGTATGAACCAGGTACTGGTTCAACTCGGCCAGCAGCCGGTTCCGGATGAGCGCCGACCTTTGTTGCCGGCGCCTCCGGTCAATTGGGGGGAGAACCTCGCCGACGAGTGGAAGGAATGCGACGAATCCATGCGTTCGGGCCAGTGCGCTCTGGTGCTGAGCGTCGAGAAAGGCCCGGACAAGCTGCGAGGGGTCCACGTGCTGATTAAGGAGTATCATGAGCGAGATGAGCAAGCGAGGCGATATGTAACTGGAATCCGTTCGGACACCTTGTTTCTCAACACGCTGCCGGTCGAGAGCTTCTTTGGGAGGGCGACGTTTGGGTATCAGGCGCAAGACCGCGGCAAGACGCGGTACGCCATTCCCGACGAGCAAGGCGAGATCCGGATCGATCGGTTGCCCGAAGTGCCCGTGAAGATCGAGGTACTGGTCCCGACATCGAGCTTCGCGGAGGCCGGCCGGAGCTGGGACATGTGGATGGAGGTCGAGCCGGGCCGACGTTTGCGGGCAGCGGTTTTCGGCGCTGATACTGTCAAGCACAATGAACCGCCGGCCGTCGTGGAATTGAAGGCCGGTCAGACGGTTCGATATCCCAGATTGATCGTGCTTCCGCAGCTGTACTTCGATATCGACGACTGGACCGCAGTCGATCCCGACGAGTTCATCTTGACTTGGAGCGATCTTCGATCCGCCGTGCAGGGTGAGATCAGCTATGAGATGACGATGACGGTTTCGGGGCCTGACAAGAGCGCCTACTCGGCGACCTTTGCCCCGGACGTCGGCCAGGCCGGCGAGATCACCAAAACGAACCGTTGGGAGGTGGGGGCCAAAGGGGTCGAGGGCATGAAGCTGAGACCGGGCAACATCTATGTATTTCAAGTCCGTGCCGTGGACGGCTCCGGCCTCTGCGTGGGCGAATCAGGAAAGACACGCGTCTGGGTGCCTTGGACGCACCGAACGTCTGACCCTCCCTACAAGGACCACGACACCTATCGCCAGCCGCCGGTCGACATGTCGCTCTGGTTTCGCGGTGAGTTCAGCTACGGCGACGGTCGGCACGAGAACCTGAAGGAGAAGGTGGACCGGCACTTGCGCGACTACCCCGGTGCGTTCGAGTATGAATACCTGGAGGTTGTCAAGGCCTGGCTCGACTGGCATGATGGCAAGATCGAGGCCGCCCGCGATCGCCTGAAACCGCTGGTCGACAAACTGCCGGAGGGCAACGTGGCCCGCGAGACGGCCGGCTGGTTGCTGGCCCACGCAAAACCCGGTGAGGAGCCTCCCAAGCGGCTGGAATTCGGAATCCCGGAAACACAGCTTCCCGCAGCGCCTGAGCGGAATTGACCTGGGGTCCTGATGAGCGGTGCTCGCACGATCGCGAATCGTGTTGCACGAAAGAGCACCGGGATCTCGCCGCCAAATTGTCCGGAGGTTGTGGCGACGGCTTGGCGGGTACCAGAGTGATCTGGCGTCGACACCGCTACGCATTGCCCTTCGCTGTCTCCGCAACCGTCTGTTGGGCCTGCGGGTATGAGTTGAGAGGCAACGTGTCCGGCCGGTGCCCCGAGTGTGGTCGGAGTATATCGCCCGAGATGATGCGCCGGATCAACCAGGACATGGAGAGTCAACAGGATTGGATTGAGGTTTCGCAGGCACCGTGATCGCAAATTGTTCGTCAGAAACGAAAAATGCGAGTCCTGCGGGCCCGCGATTGTCCTGGCCCATTTCGACGGATAAGATCAGATGGAAGCGCTGAACGGATGGTGAGGGTGCGGTTGCACGCCCGGCGGCGCGAAGGTGGGCCATGCTCTACCGATTCCTTGGTGTTGCGTCTTTCCTGCTGTGGGCGGCGGCGATGGTTTCGCTGTTCGTACACGACGTTCTGCCCGAATGGACCGCCCAAGACCCCCCCAGGATCACCGTGGAGCAGTTCAGGCTGTTGGATGAGCCCCTGCAGCAGTATCGGATTGTTGACGGTCGAGACCGCCGTCTCGGGACGGCCTGGAGCGAGGTGCGGTTCAGCAGTGAGATGTTGAGAGTGTGCGGGACGGTCGTGCTCGATGGGCTGTCGATGATCCCGGGCTTGCCGAAACTGATCCCCACGATCCGAATTCAGTCGGAGGCCCACTTCGATCCGGAGGGGGCATTGGACAAGTTCGACATGGATGTGTACGGCTTCCTGGATCAGAAGATCTTCGTGCGCGGCGAGCGGCGTGGAATCTACTTCCCGGTGGAAATGCAGTTTGGGCCGCTCCGTCGGGAGGTGCCGTTGGATTACGCCGCCAGCCGCATGATCGGCGATTCGCTGAACCCGTTTGCCTGCCTGCCGACCCTGCGCGTGGGCCAGTCGTGGCGTATGCAGGTGCTCGATCCGCTGGCCGCGGTGCTGAGCGGGCGGACGGAGTTCAGGTCAGTGGTCGCGAGAGTGACCGGCAAGGAGATGATCTCGCACCCGACGGAACCCGGCCGCACGGTCGAGTGCTACGTGGTGGAGACAACGCCGGAGTCTTCAAAGGCCTGGGTCGATGAGAAAGGACGCGTGTTCAGGCAGGAAGCCGATCTGCCCGGTGTCGGCAGCGTCACGCTGATTAAAGAAGCATACAGTGCGGACGCTCGCGAGAAGTCCGTGACGCGCAGGGGCGCGGAGGCGGGGCCATTGCAGTGGGATTGAACATGGCGGCGGGCATCGAACGGCACGAACTCACCAATCTGTACGGCGATTGCACGGCCGTTCAGCAGCGCTCACTGG
>CAZTQK010000371.1:0-6419 GCA_964615635.1 uncultured Planctomycetales bacterium | reverse complement strand
CAAAGTAACATCCCGAACTTGCCGATTGACTTCTGAATAGCAGTAACCACTTGCACACCTCATCCTTTGTGATAAGATAAAGGAATCATCTCATCTTCTCAGGAACGGTCTCGGAGGACGAACATGCGCACGTCATGCAAATCGAGAAGTCTTTCTGGAAACAGTTGTGGTCTGTTGGTGATTGCGACGATTCTCGTCGCCAGCCTGGCTGGACCGGTGGGTGCGGCGACGCAGGGAGATTCCATCGAGGACTTTCTGGCCAGCCTTGATTCGCGAGTCTTCCAGGTCGGCGGGTATGGCCCATGGCCCGAGCCGTTGGGCCCCATCTTCGACAACGCAGTCTCGTCATATGACATCCCGAGGGAACTGCTCCTCACGCTCGGCTACATGGGTAGTGCGTTTGAAAACCGCGGCGATCAACCTACGATCGAGTACGGCTACGGCGTGATGGCCCTGCGACAGAACTCCTGGGGCGGCAACTCTCTGGCCGTGGCAGCCCAGATGCTGGGACATGCGCTGAACGAGATGAAGACCGATCCTCGATGGAATATTCTCGGCGCGGCGGCGGTGTTGGACTTGTATGCCACAGAAGAAAACATCGATCGGAGCGCCGGTTGGGATGCGTGGCGCCCTGTCGTGGTCCGCTACGCAGGGCTCGATCCGGAGAGCAGCGAGGTTTTCGCTCAGGAGGTGTTCAGTCACCTGGCGGACGGCATCGACGCCACCAACAGCCAAGGCGAGCGATTCTCCTTTTCAGGACAGGCGGTGACACAATCGCCTTTGCGCGTGGTATCGGAAGGTTACGAACCCATGTCTCCCGACTACCCCCCTGCCGTATGGGACCCGGCACCGACGTGCAACTACACCGCCGTCTGGGAGAACAAGGATACGATCATCGTCCATACCGTGGAGGGCAGTTATGCCGGGTGCATCTCCTGGATCAAGAACTGCGACTCAAACGTGTCCGCCCACTATGTCATTGCCTATGACGGACGCATCACGCAAATGGTTCGCGAATACCACCGGGCCTGGCACGTGAGCTGCTACAACTATCGCTCAATCGGCTTCGAGCATGAGGGTTACGCCAGCTCGCCGAGCCATCCGCAGAGCCAATACGACGCATCCGGCGACCTGGCACGTGATATCTGCGACGCCTGGGGAATCCCCAAGGCCAAACGCACCGTCGGGCCGGGCATCCTCGGCCACATCGACGTCACCAATTGCTGCTGCGGCACACACACCGATCCCGGGGCCGGCTGGGACTGGACCTACTACATCGCCCGCGTGAACGGCACACCGCCGACGCCCGATTGGGCCGCCAGCTACGTGAACCAGTCATACCCCTCGAGCATGACGGCGGGTGAGACCGCCATCGTCTGGGCCGAGTTCCTCAACGACGGAACGGGGCACTGGCGCCATGCCGAGACGCGCTTGGGAACCTCCAGTCCACAGGATCGGACCAGCCCCTTCTGTACCTCCTACAATTGGGTCGGCTGCAACCGCCCCACCGACGTCGACCAGTCGGATGTCGCTCAGGGACAGGTGGGGCGTTTCACGTTCATCCTCACTGCCCCTGCTGCCCCCGGCACCTACGTCGAGAAGTACAAGCTGGTCCGCGAGGGCATCACTTGGTTCGGCCCGGAGATCACCTGGACGATCACGGTCACGGCCAGCCAGGGCAACCTGAACGGGACGGTGACCAACGCTTCCACTGGATCAGCTATTGCCGGTGCGACCGTCAGCCTCAGCGGCGTCGGAAGCACGACAACCAATAGTTCCGGCGCTTACGCATTCAACAACGTCACTGCCGGCAGTTATCCGATCTCGGTGAGCGCGACGAGCTTCAACACCGCCAACGATACCGTTACCATCAACGCCGGCGAGACGACAACCAAGAACTTCGCCCTGATTCCCTCGGATACGCAGGCACCTTCGACACCGACGGACCTGACGGCCACCGCCATGGGACCTACCACTGTGAGCCTGACCTGGAATGCATCCACGGACAACGTCGGGGTGACCGGCTACGATGTGCGACGCAATGGTGCAGTCATCGGCTCGACCTCGGCGACCAGCTACACCGACAGCGGCGCCTCGCCGCTAACCACGTACAGCTACGAGGTCCGGGCCAAGGATGCCGTTCCCAACTACTCGGGCTGGAGCAACACGGCCGAGGTCACCACACCACCCAACCCGCCCCTGCCGACGATCGTGTTCTCCGACGGCTTCAACGGCAATCTGAACAACTGGGTCCAGCAAACGCAGAACTACGACTACAGCACGGCGGCAAACCACGGTACCTACACCGGGGGCGGGTCCGCCTATTGCGGGGCCGGCCAGTCGGACCAGATGTACCACGCGTTTTCGCGGCCGTTCGCCCAGGGCAAGGCGTGGGGATGGTTCTGGGACGGTAAAGGTGGCTGGAAGGCGACCGTCTGCGGGAACAGCTATCGTCAGGCTTTCTCTCTGCGCGACATGGACAACGCCGCGAAGATGTTCATCGACAACGAGTTTTACAACACCCCTGACAACAGCAAGTATTACTACCGCATCGTCGGCGCCGGGGGTATCGGGCACACGATTTACGCCAACCGCGATCCGAACACCGACTGCAACGGAACGTGGGTGTACTTTGAGACCACCGTCACCGCCGGGGCGCCCGGCGCCAACCCGGCGGGCACGATTCAAGTGAAGGTCGCCGATCGGGCGGGCACGACGACGGCCGCTCCATCGATCACATCCGACTTCTACGATTGGGGCATCGGTCGAATCACGCTGGGGCTGGGCGTCACCTGTGCTTCCGAATGCTATTGGGACGATGTCGCCTTCGAGGCTACACCCCCGGGCGTGCCGGCCATGAATGCCCCCGTTGTCATCTCCGCCTCCGAGATCCGGTGGGACTTCGCGCCGGCCGATTACAACTCCTTCGGTTTGGACGTGGCCGATGGTTCAGGCACGATGGTTTCGCCTCAGTACCCCAATGCCGGTTGGATCAATCGCAACGCCACGTCGTGGACGGAGACTGGACTGGCGGCGAACACTCAGTACACCCGCAAAGTACGGGCCTGGAACGGGACGTTGAACAGCGCCGCCTTCTCGGCCAATGCCGTGGCCTACACGCTCTCGCCTGCCCCCACCGCCGAGAGCGTCACGCCGGATAACGCGGAAGTCTGCGTCGGAGACACGGTCGCCTGGACGGCCGTCGGCGGCTTTGGGGCGGGCAAGGTACAGTACTACACGTATGCCTGGGACCAGAATCCGGACCACACCTTCGACGGTTCAGAGCCCGTCTGGTCGGCCGGAACGATCGCCGTGCCGGCCTCCGCCCCGGGAACGTGGTACCTGCACGTCCAGGGCTTCAACGCCGCCGATGTGGCCAACGGCACATACAGCTACGGGGTGACCGCGGCACCGACTACGGCCGTCACTCAGCCTCCGGCCAACGTCACGGTTTGCCCGGCGGTTAACACATCGTTCAACCTGACTGCGGTCGGCGGAAGTCTGGCCTATCAGTGGCAGAAGAACGGCGAGGACATCAACGACGACGCGCACTACTCAGGGACACATTCAGCGACCCTCGCGATCACGGGCGTCACGGCCGATGACGTCGCCGTCTACCGGTGCATCGTGACGGGAACGTGCGGCGAGGTCATCTCCCTTGAGGCTGACCTGACCCTGTTGACTGCGACCACGATCCTCCAGCAGCCACAACCCGCCACTGAGTGCAGTGGAACACCGGTCACTCTGAGCGTCCAGGCCGTCGGCGACGAACCGCTCTCGTATCAGTGGCAGAAGAACGGCAGCGACATCCCCGGCGCGGTCTACGAGGCCTTGCTCTTCACTCCGGCTTCGCCGGCCAACAGCGGTAACTACCGGTGCGTGGTGACGGCCACGTGCGGAAGCGTCACCTCTGACGAGGTGGCACTGACCGTTGCCGCTACCGTCGCCGCCGACTTTGACGGGGACTGCGACGTCGATGACGACGACTTCGACGCGTTCGAGACTTGCGCTTCCGGACCTGGGGTGCCCCTGGAGGCCGGATGCGAAGGCAAGGACCTGGATCTGGACAACGATATCGATCAGGCGGACTTCAGCCTGTTCCAGCGATGTGTGAGCGGATCAGAGATGCCCATCGACCCGGAGTGTATGTCCTGAACAAGCGTGTCGCGACAACCCGAGGTGGACGCAAACGTCGAGGAATGCAAGAATCCCGTTCGCTACCCACTGCTCTGGGTTCCTGCGTTGTTTTGCGCCGCAATCGGTATCCGCAGCCCGGTCACCGGTTAGCGGTCTCTTCCGACGAGCGGCCCGCAGTGGCGGCGAAGACCTCGCCGGCGTTGTAGCTGCTCCGGACGAACGGCCCGGCGGCAACGGCCTTGAAGCCCATCGACTCAGCCTCGGCGGCCAGTGCGCCGAATTCCTCGGGCGTGTAGTAGCGGGCGACCGGCCAATGCTCCTTTGAGGGCTGAAGGTACTGACCGATCGTCACGATCTGGCAGCCGGCGCCATGCAGATCGTTCAACGCCCGCTCAATCTCCTCATTCGTTTCTCCCAGCCCGATCATCAGGCCGCTCTTGGTCTTGATCGACGCATCGATCTGCTTGACCATTTGGAGAACGCGCAACGAGCGTCGATAGTCGGCGTTTGACCGAACCTGCGGGGTCAGCCGCTCCACCGTTTCGATGTTGTGGTTGTAGACGTCTGGCCGAGCCTGGCACAACGCCGAAATGCACTCTTGGCGAGCATGGAAATCAGGCGGCAGGACCTCGATCGTCGATTCGGGCAGGCGGGCACGTACCTCGCGGACGCACCCGGCGAAATGGCTCGCCCCCTCATCCGGCAGATCATCGCGGCTCACGCTGGTGATGACCACGTGCCGCAGACCAAGCCTGGCGGCGGCCCCCGCCAGCCGCTGCGGCTCATCGCCGGCCGGCGGCAAGGGACGGCCGCTCCTCACGGCACAGAACCTGCAGCCGCGCGTGCAGGTGTCGCCCAAAATCATGAATGTGGCTGTCCGATGCGACCAGCATTCGGTCACGTTCGGGCACCGGGCCTCCTCGCAGACCGTGGCCACGCCGCTGGCTTCGACCACCGCACGCGTGGCCAGCATGGCTGTGTCGGGCCTCGGGCGCTTCAGCCAGGACGGCAATCGGCACCTGCGAGTCTTGTTGATTGGAGCAGCCATACCGCCCATTCAACCTATTGGCGTCCGCGTTTGCAAGCTCCACCGACATATGCGACGATGCGGTCATGTACGCTTCATTACCACGCAGCACCTTGACGTTTCTGGCGTGTGCCGTCCTTGGCACGGCAGGCTGCGGCAAGCAACCCCAGCCAGCCACCTTCAAGCAGGCTCGCGAGGTCATAGGCACCCTGGCCGAGGTGACGGCCGTCGGCCCCGATGAGACCACCGCTCGAGCGGCCGTCGAAGCCGCCTACGCTGCCTTTGAGCAGGTCAATTCGCTGATGAGCGACTACCGCGACGGCACGGAGATCTCGCGACTCAATGCGCTGCCGGCGGGCGAATCAGTTGTTGTTTCGCCGGAAACGTTCTTCGTGCTTCAACGATCGGCTGAGGTGTCGCAAGCCAGCGGCGGGGCGTTCGATATCACCTGCCGTCCGTTGGTCTCCCTGTGGAAGCAGGCAGGCAGAGACAACCGGCTTCCCGAGCAAGCCACGCTTTCAAATACCCTTGCGGTCGTGGGCTGGACCAAGCTGAAGCTCGACCCTCCGTCCCGGAGCGTCACCAAAACAGCCGACGGCATGCAGATCGATCTCGGCGGCATTGCCAAAGGCTATGCGCTTGATCAGGCGGCAGAACGCATGAAAGCCGCGGGGGCAACCTGTGGTCTTATCGATGTCGGCGGTGATATCGTCGCCGTGGGCAAACAGGCAAATGGAGACCCTTGGCGAATCGGGGTCCAGCATCCTTTTCAATCCGGCCTGATCATGAAGCTCGCCCTGAGCGACCGAGCCATCGCCACCTCCGGCAACCAGCAGCGCTTCAATGCCATCGAAGGCCGACGATATTCGCACATCGTCGACCCGCGGACCGGCCGGCCGGCACACCAGGCCCCCAGCGTCACCGTCATTGCCCCGGACGGCATCACTGCCGACGCGTGGGCCACGGTCTTCAGCGTGCTGTCCGTTGAGGAGGGACTTGCAAAGGCAAAGGAACTGCCGGAGATCGAGGTCATGTGGATCTGGGGCGACGCCGCACAGCCTCAGCGCGCTAAGACTGCCGGTTTTGACCGCCATATCACCCCTTGAACCGTCATGAAACCGGGATGCCCTGAGGTTCATCACTGCGGGCCGCTTCGTCGCGGGCCAGCATCTCGGCGTATTCGGGCTTCGGCTTGCCGAAGAAGGTCATCACGCCCGACGGGCACTTGTCGATGGCCTTGGCGAAATCCTCCTCG
>CAZTQK010000370.1:0-6475 GCA_964615635.1 uncultured Planctomycetales bacterium | reverse complement strand
AACCGATGGCCGCCAGAATGGCCAGACACGCGGCCGAACGAACCCGCCATGGTAAATGCGCAATCGACATGGTCAAACTCCGGCAAGCAGAATCCGGCCGGCTCGGAGTCCGGCCGCTGCAGTTGTGCTCTCAATCGCCGAACGCTCACAACCCCAGCCCGCAGTCCCTCATCGCAAGCCCCCAGCCCCGGGCAACGAGCGAAGCGAGTGACATCTGCTCATCCCTGCTTGAGCAACTCCTCCATGGTGACGACCCGTTCCGCTTCCATCGACTCGCGGCCGAGGATCCCGGCCATCGCGCCGTTGAAGCCGGCCTGGGCATCCGAGAGAGGCTTGCGCTTCTCGCGAATACACTTGAAGAAGTCATCAATCGCCAGTTGCGTGCAATCACCGGCCGGCTCGGCGGGCGTCACCTTGTACGGGTCGCCATAGTTCCTCGGATAAACCATGGCGTTCTCGACGTCGACCGCCGCTTCTTCACAGTAGACGATCTCCTGCCGTCCATCCATCGGGATCTTCGGGGCCGAGATCCAGGAGTGGCTGTATGAGACCTTCTTGTCCTTGCCGTAGTCAAACGACAGCGCGTAGTTGTCCATGATGTCGCGGCCCTTGGGCTCAAAACGCAGGCTCTGCTGACCGAAACCCGACGCCCGAACAGGCGGCCCGCCGAAGATCCAGTTGAAAAGGTCGAACTCGTGCACCGCCTGCTCCACGATCGTGTCGCCGCAGTGCTTCTTCTCGAACAGCCACTGCCGATCGTGCGGCGGATCGCCGACGTTGTGCCGGTGAGCCCGAATGAAAATCGGTCGGCCCACCTCGCCGCTGAGGATCAGCTTGATCGATGATTGCCACGGATGGGCATATCGCAACTGAGTGCCAACCTGGTAAAGCCCCTTGGCTGTCTTTGTCGCCTTCAGCACAGCCTTGCAGTCCTTCACCGTCATCCCCATGGGCTTCTCACAATAGAGGTGCGGCCCGGCGGCCAAAGTCGCGACCGCCATCTCGGCGTGTAGATAGACGGGCGTGGCAATGACGACGGCGTCGACCTCGTTCGACGCGATCAGCTTACGGTAATCGTCAAACAAGCGGGGTTTGTCGTCCTTGACCTTGTCAGCCGCCGCCCGGAGCCGTTCGGCATTGGTATCGCACAGGGCCGTCACCCGAATTCCGGGCGACTTGTCAACTGCATCGAGCAGGCCGGAACCCCGCCCGCCGACACCGATCATTCCGCAGCGTAGGTCATCCTTCAAAACCGCAGACGGCTTGGTGTCCTGGGCGCGAACTCGCACGGCCCCCAGCAAGACAGCCGAGGCCGCCCCCAAGCTTTTGCCCAGTACCTGTCGACGGGAGAAGTGACCTCTTCGACGCATCGCTCGCCCTTTCCGTTGAAAACAACGCTTCGCCCAATAACCTCGCGGCATTCTAATCGAGCATCTGGAGTGGGAACAGACATCTGACCGCGGCTGCATAGTCCTTCTTAAGGCCAACAATCGGCCCTCGCACGGGCCAGCAGTCGCCATAAAGCAAAACTGTAATAGCGGGCGAAACAGGCACCCGGGGTCCGTGACACTTCAGGCGGGTGCCACTGGCAGCTTGTCTGCCGGTGTCTTCTGTTTCTCAGGCCTGCACTGGCGGACAAGCCGCCAGTGGCACCCACAGAGCATGCCCGCCGGATCTGTCACGCACCCGGCACCCGTGGACTGATCTCCGACTCCTTGCCACACCCACATGGTTTACCTTATCATCTCGTGTCCCCAGGGTATCCCGGCGCGCGCCACCCGGGGCACGATGTAGACCTGCCTTCCCGTGGAGGTGTCTCCGGATGATCCTTCGCCGTCAGACTTTACGTGGTTGGACCGTCCTGGCCACTGCGCTGATTCTCCTTCTGAGCCAGGGTTGTGGGCAGATCCTGAATGACAACCTCTTCAGCAGCTTCGGGGGCAACGCCGTGGTGGGGCTGCCCCGACCCAACGGCGCGATCATCATCCTGGTCATGAATCAGACCAGTTCGGCAGCCGTGGTCCGGGTGCAGGTTAATAAGGGCCAAGTCACGACGGATGACACGACCGACGACGGTACGACGGACGACGACACGACGACCAGTGCTGCCTCGCTGGAACTAAGCATCCCATTAGACCCCTATGGACCATCGACGGAACTCGACCACGCCATGATCGTGCAGGAGTGCGATGTCACGAGTATCCAATTCCTCGGCGGCAGCATCGAGAGCGACACCGGCGGGGAGCCGATTGAGATACCCGCCGATCTGCCGCCAATCACCTTCGGCTCACAGCTCTATTGTGGGAAGGTAGTGGCGATTACGATCGTCGGTGTCGGCTTGCAGCCTGTGATTTCGGTGTACTGACATGACCCAGAGGTTCCCTCTTATGAAACGGCGACACACACTCAGGTTTGCCATTCTTTTCGCGTCCGCTCTGGCCATCCTGGCGACTTCCTCCGGGTGCCTGAACGACCAGCTCGTCAATCGGCTCAACGGGCGGCTCTATCCGATCGTACCGGGCAACCAACCGTTCCTCCTGGTCCGGGTCATCAACAACACCAACGCAACACTAGACGTACCAGTTGTTTACAACGACGGGACCGCCGACCGCGAATTCGTGATCACCGGCCTGACACCCCAGGTCCACGAAACGGGCATCGTGCTGGATTGGCCGGTGATGCGGGTGGCATTGTGCGATCTGGACGATGCGTTCAGGCCCACCATCATCGCCACCCTGCCCGACGGCAGCATCAGCGCCGTACCCTTCGGCTATAATGCACTGGAGGCCGGTGTCGACTATGTATCGGGCGATGGGATCATCTTCTCCTTGAATGGAGACGTTCGAAGCCCGGCGTACGTGAGAGTCAATATCGGTTATATCGATGCGGAGTTGCAGCCGGACAGCTTTAGCAGAGCTGATCCTTTTGAAGCTGCCAACCTGATTCTTCTTCTCGGCGGCTTCTGATACGGAGCGAGCCATGCGTCGACGAAAGTACGTGTTGTGCGGCATCCTGACGGCTTTGGTTGGCCTGCCGATCATCATCGGGGCCAGTTGCCCTCCACCTGATGACCCAGCATTCGTGTCGATCATCACCGGCCCGGGTTCCACGGTCGGCCAGGATCTGCCCAACTGCGAGCAAGGGCGAGTCTGCATCAGCATTCTCAACCAGACGTGCACCGACACCGACGTCATCCTCTACATCCATGATGGTTACGACCTGGCCGGCGACTACGTGACCCGAACAGCGATCGAGTGCTGCGAGAATGAGAATGCGACGGAGCCTTGCCCGTGCTACCGGTGCGGATCGGATACGGGTGAATTGCAGCTAACGCCTCCGGAACTGTTCCAGCCGCAGAATCGCTATGAAATCGCCGACGGCGAAGTCATCCGCACCCTCCAAGGCCGCGTGGACCGACTGTCCGCTCTGGGAGGCCGCATCACGGTGAGCATTCGATGCGAGGAGGTGAAGTCTATCGGCCTGGAGGTCGGCCTAGTGGATGAGTTGCCAGGGCTTGTCCGGGAGCGAGCCGGCGCCGACTACCGCTGCACAATGGTGGATCTGGATTGTGATCAGGCTCACACAGAGGACGTCGCTTGTGGGGCGACCATTCAATACACGATCGTGGACCGCAACAACTGCGCCAACGAGGATCTGACAGTCTACCGGATCGAGACCAACGTCTCAGCCGATTGTACCACTGTGACCCCAGGTGCTTCCACCAACACCGGCGGAGGTGGGGGGATGGGAGGCGGCTGACCAGCCATTCGTGCCCCCGTTCTCTCAAAACACGCAGAATGACAGCGGCCGGCCTTGCGTCGGCCGCTTTCGTTTGCCGAGTCTTTCAGCGAGCCAAAACATGAGCCCCAAGCATTGCTGCCCGGGGATTGGACCTGCTGGTTCAGGAAACCGCGGTGAGATCTGCTACTTGCCCTTTTTGACGCCGTACTTGCTGCGACTGCGCCGCCGAGGACGGCCGTCCTTGTCGTTCTGCGCACCCGCGCAGTCCAGAGTACCCCGGATAATGTGGTACCGCACACCGGGCAAGTCGCGCACCCTGCCCCCCCTGATGAGCACGATCGAGTGCTCCTGCAGGTTGTGGTCGACGCCCGGAATATAGGCCGTCACTTCCTTGCCGTTGGTCAGCCGAACACGTGCCACCTTGCGCAGGGCAGAGTTCGGCTTCTTGGGCGTCTGCGTCTTCACGATGAGGCAGTCACCGCGTCTCTGGGGACACTGGTCCAGGTCGCGGACTTTGGAATTACGCGACTGTTTGTCTCGCCCCCGCCGGATAAGCTGGTTAATCGTCGGCATTCCAATCCTCTGTAATCATCTCAACGACGCCGGGAGCCCCCCCGGCAATCAGAATCCACCATGTTAGCCGCTTGGGGCCGGGATTTCCAGCCCCCTCGAACCGAGCACACTAAATCGGGCCCGTGACACTTCAGGCGGGTGCCACTGGCAGCTTGCCTGCCAGTGTCTTCAGCTTCTCAGGCCTGCACTGGCGGACAAGCCGCCAGTGGCACCCGCAGAGCATGCCCGCGGGATCTGTCACGCACCCCACTAAATCTGCTGATCTCTCTGCTCCTCAATGGGGCTGATATTCAGGGCTTGCACCGGAGGCCCCATCGGAGCCACGGCGGCGGCCATCCCAGCGACGGCAACCGCGGCATCCTGCATGGCGGCATGGGCCGCTTCCGGCGTCAGTTGCTTCTCGGGCAGCGGCTCGCCCACCTGTTTGACGCGCATCTCCAGGTACGGCTTGAATGCCGTCCCAGCCGGGATCAGATGGCCCAGAATGACGTTTTCCTTCAGACCCACCAGGCGGTCGACAAGCCCGCTGATTGAAGCCTCAGTCAGCACCTTGGTGGTCTCCTGGAAGGAAGCGGCCGAGATGAAGGACTCGCTCTGGAGTGAGGCCTTGGTGATACCGAGCAGCAGCGTCTTGGCGGTCGCGGGCCTGGGCTTGCGGTCGCGAGTCGGGGGCGTACCTCCGTCTTGCTCGACCTTGGCTACGACCTCGGCAAACTCGGGTCTGGGAACGATCTGACCGGCCGTGAACGTACTGTCGCCCGGATCCTTGATCTTGACGCTGCCCGCCAGCCGCTCGTTCTCGCTCCGGAACCGGAACTTGTCGACCACCTCCATGGGCAGGAAGCGGGTATCGCCCGGATTGTCGATGCGGACCTTCCGCAGCATCTGCATGAGGATGACTTCCAGATGCTTGTCATTGATCGTCACGTTCTGGCTGCGGTAGACTGCCTGGACCTCCGCCAGCAGGTAGCTTTGGAGAGCTTCCTCACCCTTAATCCGCAGAATGTCATGCGGAACCAGCGGACCTTCGACGAGGGGGTCGCCGGCCTCGATGGAGTCGCCAGCGTGGACCAGCAACTGCTTGTCCTGCGGAACGTGGTGTTCCTTCTCCATGCCGCCTTCGGACCGGATGATGATGGTCATCTTGCCGCGGCGACGGTCGGCACGAATCTCGACCGTGCCGGAAATCTCGGCCATGACTGCCGGTTCCTTGGGCTTGCGGGCCTCGAAGATCTCGGTGACACGCGGCAGGCCGCCCGTGATGTCCTGCGTGCCGGCAATGGCTCTTGGTTGGCGAGCCAGCAGCATGCCGGGCACGATCCTGTCACCCTCGGCCACCTCGATACGGGCCTTGGCGGGCAGGTAATGGTAGTCGAGCACATGGCCTTCGGCATCCTCAATGACGATCTGGGGATGCTTCTCACCTTTGTGTTCGACAACGATGTATTTGGCCCCCACCCGTTCCTGCTCCAGCCGTACGGTTTCGCCTTCGGTGACGTCGTGGAAGCGGACCAACCCCGTGACCTCGGCCAGTATGGGCGTTAAGTGCGGGTCCCAGATGGCCAGCTCGGTTCGCGGACCGACTTCCTGGCCCTCCTTCACCTGCACCAAAGCACCGTATGGCACCTTGTATCGCTCGAGCTCGCGGTTCTTGGCGTCAAGAATGGCGACTTCGCCGTTGCGTTTGAGGACCACCAAGCGGGCCTCCTCGCCCTCGGTGCCCGGAACCTCGACCGCGTTGAGATCATAGAAAACCACACGACCCGGCTGGATGCTGATGATCTTGCTTTCCGCTACCGCGCGGGTGGCCACGCCGCCCGTATGGAACGTACGCATCGTGAGCTGCGTGCCCGGTTCGCCGATCGATTGGGCGGCGAGGATACCAACGGCCATTCCCTCCTCGACCAGGTTGCCGGTCGACATGTCGACCCCGTAGCAGCGGGCACAAACGCCGAAAGGACTCTCGCAGGTCAAGGGGCTGCGGACACGGATCGTGTCGAGGCCAAGTTCCTCTATTCTCCCGGCGATCTCGCGGGTAATGATATCGCTCTCCGCCACGATGATCTGGTCGGTGACGGGGTTGCGGATGGTGTCGCGGGCAATACGGCCGATGATGCTGTCTCGCAGCGGTACGGCTACTTCTTCGCCCTTGTAGATCGCT
>CAZTQK010000369.1:0-6495 GCA_964615635.1 uncultured Planctomycetales bacterium | reverse complement strand
TTCGCCAAGGGAGTTCTTTCGCTTGACAAGCGGGGGCTAATGGGTGAGAGCTGACTGGGACATGATCTTTCTCCTTATTCTGAGGCATCCCCATGGTCCGTTCGCCAGCGGAGGGTGTTTTCTGTCCCGGCCGGGTGAGTCCCTCACCCTGCTTCAATCGAAAGCCTTACGTCAACAACACTTGGGGAACGATCATTTCCGGCGTTGTTCGGCAAAGCCTCTCGAACAACGCGAAGTAGGCCCCCGAGGCGCTGAGGCAAGCCTGGGCGACGCTTGGCACAAGCGGGAACGTCTGAACCGTTTGGCTGCCGAGCCGCAGTTCCAGCACCGCATCCTGAGTGTTCAACTGGACAACGATTCGGCGATCAGTGTTGCAGAGCACCCCGATCATTGGGTCCATGTAAACCAGGTCGCCGTCCGGCGAAACGTCGAAGAACACGCGGTTCATCTTCTTGAGATACCCTGCTGAAGCCTCATTGCCCGGTCTCATGGTCCACCTCCATTCCCGGCGGCTGTGGATCGGGTCAGGCGGCTCTCGATCCCGTGCCAGGAGTTCCGGTCAGGCTGTCCCTCTAAGCAAGACAGATGCAGAGTTGCCGCCGGATTCACGCGCCACAGCGAGTCAGATGGGTACGACATTGTCCGGACTTGGCCGGTGGGAACGACCCTACAGGAAGGTGTCGAACGCTGGCGGAGATCCTCTGAGAACTAACCACAGTAAAGGCATCGCCACAATTGTCTTGCTGGACCGTAGTTGCGGAGTAAGCCACAAGGCGGCCGGACTCGACCAAGGGTCCCTGAAATAAGCTTTCACCCTAGACGCTTGTCGGATATGATTGTATCTATGCTGAATCGTGCTTCGGCTTTGGGACGGTAGGAATCATGTCGAACTCTACCGACGATTTGGTACACCGTGCAGTCCAGGGCGACAAGAAGGCTCTGGGCAGCCTGCTCAAACAGCATGGTCCGGCCGCCCGTGGGGTAATTGCAGGGCGCATTCCGGCTCGATGGCAGTCTGTCCTGTCTGAAGACGACGTCATGCAGCAGACATATGCGGACGCAGTGCGCGGTATCGCCTCCCTGTCGCGCCTGCGAGACCAATCGTTTGTCTCCTGGCTCCGAAAGACGGCCAAGCGAAACCTACTGATGGCTATCCGCTTGCTGGAAGCAGAGAAACGTGGTGGCTTGTGGCGACCTCAGGCTGTTCCCGCCAGCGACGCATCGTATGTCGACCTTCTCGACGCCATCAGCGGAACAGGCAAGACGCCCAGCAGCGCCGCAGCCGCGAAGGAGGCCAAATCTGCCCTGACGGCTGCCATCTCGAAGCTGCCGGGGGCATACGCCCGGGTTGTCACCATGTACGACTTGGAAGGGCGGGCTTTGCAGGAGGTTTCGGAGGCACTGAGGCGCAGTCCGGGCGCGGCCTTGATGCTCAGGGCCCGGGCCCATGACCGCCTGAAGGAGTCGATGCAGACTGCCAGCCGCTGGCTGAGCAGTGGATAACGCCTCACTTGAGGATACCGAGTTCTAAGTCGCGCGGTTCTTGTCAGGCGGACGAGTATTAGAGATCGCTAAAATGTCAGACGATAGGCCCGACGAGCTTCCTCCGGATGCGGCTCAGGAAGATCGCCTGATCAAAGCTGCCCTCCAGCAAGAATCAGCGCGAGATTTGCCCGCCGGGCAGGACAAGGCGACCGAGTCGATCGGGCACCTTCTTGTGCCGGGGCTTTCCTCGGGTTCAAGCGTGATTCCTCTTTCCTCTGAGATGCCCGAGAACTCGCTGGACATCATAGAGATGACTGGTTTCTCTCTTCCAGAGAGCATCCCTGGCTATAGGATCCTGCGGGAGATTCACCGGGGCGGCCAAGGGGTGGTGTACGAGGCAATTCAGGTGTCGACCGGAAGGACCGTGGCGGTCAAGGTCATGCTGGAAGGAGTGTTTGCCGGCGACCGGTCCCGCAGCCGATTCGAGCGTGAAGTAAAGCTGATTGCCCGCCTGAGGCATCCGAACATCGTGGTGTTGCACGACAGCGGCATTGCCCAGGGACGGTACTTCTTCGCCATGGACTACATCCGGGGCCAACCCCTGGATATGCATGTCCGATTATCCAACTCGTCGGTGCGGGACACGGTTTGTCTGTTTCTGAAAGTGTGCAGTGCAGTCGGCTATGCTCATCGTCGTGGGGTCATTCATCGTGACCTCAAACCCTCGAACATCCTCGTCGGCGAGAACAACGAGCCACAGGTGCTTGACTTCGGCTTAGCCAAAATCATCGGCGACGAGGCAGGAAAGAGCCACGACCTGGTGGTGACCCAGACCGGCCAGCTGATGGGTACCTTACGATACATGTCTCCCGAACAGACATTGGGCAATCCTGATACCATCGACACCCGGACCGACGTCTACACGCTCGGGGTGATCCTGTATGAGCTGCTGACCAGCAGGGCGCCATATGACACCAACACCGACCTGGCTGTTGCGTTGAAGACCATCCGCGAGATCGATCCGCCGAGGCCTTCGCGGGTTCAGCGAGGGCTCAACTCCGAGCTCGATGCCATCGTTCTCAAGACCATGCAGAAGGAACAGGACCGCCGCTACCAGTCGGTTGCGGCATTTGAGCAGGACCTGGTCGCTTGGCTGGACAACCGACCCGTGACCGCCAGGTCAGACAGCACATTCTACGTATTGCGCAAACTGGCGGTCCGGCACTATTTTCAGACTTCGATGGTCGCTGCCGTGATTGCAGCTATGGTTGGCTTCGGAGCGATATCGTATCACACGCTCCAGCGGGAGCGCGAGGCCCGCCGCTCGCAGGAAATGGCGGAAAGCAGCGCGGTTGCAGCCAACCTGGACATGAGCAAGTTCATCGACACTTTCAGTCGCCAGTATGCCGTCGGATGGCTTCTACTCGAATGGCGAACGGGGCATGAGGATCGTGCCCGCGAGATTCTGGCAGAACTCCAGGAAGGGTCGCCCGAGCACACAGCCATGCGTTACCTTATCGATGGTGATCTGGAGGCGAGCGCGTTGAGAAGTCTACTACCGCCGGATGCCACGGTCCTGTACCACTTCGTGTTGGGCGAGCGGTACTTGGCCGAAGGTGATCGGGCTGAGGCTCGCGCTCAATTCGAGGCGTGCGCGACTGCACCCGGTCGCAACCATACGTGGTTTCGCAAGTCAGCAGCCGCGAGGCTGACGAATTGGGATACCTTAGCGACAATGCCGGCACCGGTTGCCCCGATGACGGCTTCGGAACATGACTGAGAGGCGGCCAATGAGTCAGAGAAGAGGATTCCGAGAAGTCTGTCAACTGATGAGACCCGGCGCGTTCACGCTGCTGGAAGTGTTGATTGTTGTCGCGATTCTCTCGCTGCTCGTTGCAGTGCTGCTGCCCAGTCTGTCGCGTGCCCAAAGCCAGACCCGCCGAGTGGTCTGCGCATCGAACCTCACGCAACTACACAAGGCGTGGGTCATGTATCTCGACGCCGCCAAGGGTTCTTTTCAGGGGGGCGTGAACATGCAGTTCAACTACGGCGGCGTTCAAGGCAAGGGTTCGGCGGCCTTCGGCGCGCACCCCAAGAAACCGGTGTCCAAATCACTCAACAAGTACTTGGGTGCCGGGCTGCCGCCCGTTCTGCGACAGGGAGGGGACGTATTTCGGTGCCCCTGTGATACGGGGGTCAAGGCCATGCCGAGGTCCGTTTTTGAGTTTTGTGGCACCAGCTACGCGGCCAATCCGCTCGTCGTGGGCCGTGCCCTTCGGCCTCCCGCGGGCAGCGTGTGCCTGGAGGAGTGGACTGCCATCGTGGGAGACAGCTCTGCCCTCCCACCCAAACCGGGCCTGTTGACTGATCTGAAGGATGACAACATCGCCGAGCCCAGCCGGCTGGTGCTCATGGGGGATGCGACGTGGCTCTACCACTGGGAGGAAGGGTTGCCCGATGAGTTTCCATTTTGGCATCAGACCAAGGGCAAGCACAATCTGGCCTTCAGGGACGGCCACGTGGGCTTTGTATTGATCCGCAAGGGCATCCACGTAGACGGTTTCTATGCCGTGACCCCGACACCGGTGGTCCGCGACCTGATGCTCACATGCCAGCAGGAGATTGCGTGTCCGTGAGCGAGCGCGTTCGAGAGTGTTGAAATGGAAAAACACAACAGCATGATTGGCATTACGGGTCTTGTTTTTGCGGCCAGCCTGCTTTTGCCGGCTTTCACACAAGTCAATGCTGCCGTGATCCACGTGAAGTGGGACGCCGCCGGAGCCAATGACGGCACCAGCTGGACCGATGCCTACACGGACCTGCAGTCTGCCCTCACGGCGGCTGTCGCCACAGACGAGATCCGCGTTGCTGCGGGCACCTACAAGCCATCAGTGCCGGAGGATCCGTCCTATCCCCGTTCGGTCAGGTTCGATCTTGTAGACGGGACATCGATCAAGGGCGGCTACGCGGGATTTGGGGAACCGGCGCCGGACGCGCGGGATCCGCAGGTCTATGAGACGATCCTGAGCGGCGACCTGAACGGGAACGACGGTCCTAACTTCACGAATCGGAGCGACAACGCTTACCACGTACTGACCGCCTCCGGGGTGACCGGGACGGCGATACTGGACGGATTGGTGATCAAGGGGGGGTACGCGGATGGGGTCTACACGAGGTTCGGATTGGGGGGCGGTCTCAGTGATGTTGACGGTGGTACGGGTGGGATCGTGTTGGTGGGATGCGTGTTCCTGGACAATTTCGCCCAGCATGGCGGAGGGGGGCTTTACAACTACCGTGGGGGTTTGCAGGTCTTGAACTGTCGGTTCCTGGGGAACCGCGCGCAATCCGGCGGCGCGATCTTCAACGAATACGCCACGCTGGTGGTAATCAACGGTGAGTTCGTTGGGAACGACAATCCGGGCACGGGTTCAGGTGGAGCAGTCTTTCAGGGATATGGATCCTCGTCGCTGTCAGTGACAAACTGTTCGTTCACTTGGAATCGGACCCAGGGCAAGGGGGGAGCGATCTTCCTGGAGGCAAGTACGACGGCCTCAATCGTGAATTCGATTCTTTGGAACAACAACGGCGCAACTGGCGGCCAGGACATCTGGGGAGATGGTTTGTTAGGCGTGTCGTACAGCAACGTGACCGGAGGAGAAGCGTTCATTGATGGCGGCGGCACGGTTGAATGGGGTCCGGGCAACTTGGGGGTCAGTCAGGATCCCAGGTTCGTGGACGCGGACGGCGCGGACAATGTCTACGGAACGACGGACGATGACGTCCGGTTACAGAGCGATTCTCCCTGCATCGATGCGGGAAACAGTGCAGCCGCTTCGTTGTATATCGATCTCGACGGCAGCCTCCGCCGCTCGGATGATCCATTGACCACCGATACCGGCAGCGGGGGAGCGCCGGTGGTTGACATGGGCGCATACGAATACGGAAGTGTTCAGACACCATCGCGTCTCTATGTCAACGACGACGCATCGGGTACGAACACGGCCATCGACTGGTTATCGGCAGGGACGAATCTGGAATCCGCTTTGCTGACGGCGCTCGCCAGTTCCGGCCGAGTTTCGGAGATCTGGGCAGCCGAGGGCACATACAGGCCGGGGCTCTTTGACACATCCTTCCGCCTTGTGAACGGTCTTGCGGTCTATGGCGGCTTTGCCGGCACGGAGACAGATCTGTCCCAGCGGGATCCGGCAGCGCATCTCAGCATTCTCAGCGGCGATATCGGCACAACGGGCAACCCCTCAGACAACAGTTGTCACGTGGTCAACGCGATGGCCACGAACGGCACGGCCGTGCTGGATGGTTTCACGATCACCGACGGCAACGCTCGTGGTACGACCGCACCTGACGACCGCGGTGCAGGCATCTACATCGGCGGCGGCCAGCCGACGCTGAGCAATCTGATCATCATGGGCAACACGGCCAACATTGAGGCGGCGGGGCTGTACTGTGACTCCGGCCGTCCCCAGATGAACAACGTGACCATCGGCGTGAATGTCTGCGCCGGCCCGGGTGCTCTGTCGGATGCGGGCGCCGTGAACCGAAGCCAGACGCACCTTCAGGGTTTGTTCGCCCTGACCGGCGGCACAGCCCTCCTGCCCTCAACGCTGGACGTACGTTCCAGTTGGTTCGACGGTCCCGGCTGGCTGGATCTTGGACCATACGCACGGTTCTATGTCTCGAGCGCCCCGTACTACGACCCGGTTCGCCTTCGGTCGAAGATGACTGGCACCGGCACGATCGAGATTGCCGCGGGCCAGCAGATGATTGTGGAGGGGACGGCATGCGTGGACCTTCGGACGGAGGGTCAGGGCGAGCCCTGCGTAGACCCATGCACGGATCCGGCCACCTGCCAGGGCGGATCGATCGTGATCCATGGCAAGCTGATTGCGCGGGAGAACGCCTCGGTGCGCAACGCCCACGTGGATGTCCGGCTGGCCGACATCGAGGACGACGCCGAGATCCAGTACAACCATATCTTCATGGTGGACACGA
>CAZTQK010000368.1:0-6521 GCA_964615635.1 uncultured Planctomycetales bacterium | reverse complement strand
CAATACTCTCAAAACCGTGCGAAGTCGGATCAGCGACTGGACAAAACGTCAAACTGGGTTCATAATTGAGCTATTCATTCCTCACTCCAGGAGGCCACGATCATGCGCAATATCCTTCCTGAGATGCTGGTTCTCTTGACGGTTTCACGCGGTGCTTGGGGTGCCACATTGCTGGTTCCCGAGGAGTACCCCACGATCCAGGCTGCCGTGGTCGCGGCCGCACCGGGCGATGAAGTGTCGGTCGCGCCAGGGCGATATGTCGAGCATGTCGCCTTCAAATGCCATGATGTCACTTTGAAGTCACGCGTGACGCGTGCGGCCACAATCGATGGCGGAGGCAGCGGGCATGTGGTGGTCTGCAATCCTTACCGGGCGACAGTCGACGGCTTCGTCATCACCGGCAGCGGGGCGTCCTACTACGCCGGCGTGTTCACGAGCCAGGCATCGCAGGTGATCCGCAACAACATTGTCACTGGGAACGGCGGCTCGGGAATCATCATCTCCTCCGGTTCCATCGCCACGATCGAGAAAAACATTATTAGGCAGAACAGCTCCTCCTTCTTCAGGGCAGGGGTCAAGTGCATGACCGGCGCCTCCGGCACCATTATCGGCAACTATTTCGCCCAGCAAGCCGTCGGTATCTGGTCCGACGGGAACAGCGTTCCCCTTCAGATTATCAACAACACCATCGTCGACCACGGCTACTACGGCCTGTACTTTGGCGACGCCTCGGCGGTGTTGAAGAACAACATCGTGGCCAACGACCGGTACGGAATCATGTTCACCGCGGGATACGCTCCCGACCGCACCGCTTACGTCGCTCAGCATCTCCAGATCAGCTACAACGTGTTCTGGCAGAATTCGAGTGCCGACTACTGGGCAGAACTTGTCACCTACAGCACGCAGAATGAGCCTTCGGGGGCCGGCAACGTCGGTCCGTTCACACCCTTGCCTGGGACCGGCGAACTCCATGTCGATCCGGGCCTGATCGCCGGTGACTGGCATCTCGCAGCCGGTTCACAGAGCATCAACGCGGGTGATCCGGGCTACGTGCCCGAACCCGGCTCGACCGACCTGGACGGGCAACCGCGCGTGCTCTACGGGCGGATTGATATCGGCGCGGACGAGTTTGCGTGGGCGGGAGACCTCGATTTCGACGCGGATGTCGACCAGGAGGACCTCGCCCAATTCGAGTTCTGCACCGCCGGACCAGGCGTCGCACTGCCCGTCCCCGGTTGTCTTGATGCCGACAGGGACCGCGACGGCGATGTGGACCAGACGGATTTCGGTCTCCTCCAACGATGCTTCAGTGGTCCGGATACGCTTCCGGATCCGGCGTGCGCGGACTGACCGCTAACCGGCAATTCGAAGGGTGCGAGAGGATCTCATGTGTCACGGCCCGGCCGTTGTTGTTGTCGGCCCGCTCGAAACGGATCATCGTGTCCAACGGCTCGAGCGGGGACGGTCCTGATACTTGCCACTGAATGAGCGCGCTGGCCAGAAAAGGCGTATTTGGAGGCGAAACAGCCCGACAGACCAATAGACCAAACCCCATTTCACTCCTCCATCAGGCTGCCGCGGAACTGCGTCTCGTAGAGCCGTTTGTAGAGAGGGCACTTCTGAAGCAGTTCCTCGTGCGTGCCGACGGCCTGGATGAAGCCGGCGTCCATGACCACGATCCGGTCTGCCTCGCTGATCGTGCTGTAGCGGTGGGCGATGACGAAGGCCGTGCGGTCGCGGAGGAACGCGTCCATGGCCTGGTGAATCTTCAGCTCCGATTCCGGATCGATCTGACTCGTAGCCTCATCAAAAATCAGGATCGGGGCATCCTTGAGGATCGCGCGGGCGATCGCGATCCGCTGCTGCTGCCCACCCGAGAGCGTGGCTCCTCGCTCGCCGATCACCGTGCTGTAGCCCTGCGGTAACTGCCGGATGAACTCGTCGGCATAGGCCTTGCGGGCGGCATCCTCGATTTCGGCATCGGTCGCATCCATCCGCCCGTAGGCGATGTTGGTGCGAATAGTGTCGGGGAACAGCACGCTCTGCTGTGTGATCAGGCTGAACTGATCGCGGAGCGACCGCAGCGAAATCTGCGTGATGTCGTGCCCATCGATGAGGATTCGGCCTGTCTGGATCGGGAAGAAGCGGGGCAGCAGGCTGACCAGCGTCGTTTTGCCCGAGCCGTTGGGGCCGACCAGGGCGATTGTCTCGCCTTTCTGTACGGTCAGCGAAATGTCCTGCAGCGCCGGCTGGTTCGCTTCCGGATAGGTGAACGTCACGTTCTGGATTTCGATGTTCTCGCGGATCGGACCGAGCTTCGGCCGTCCCGCGTCTTCGTCGTCCTCGGTGGGGCTGTCGAGCAGCTCAAACACTCGGTCGGCCGCCGCATTGGCCCGCTGAATCTTGGGATACACCGTGCTCAGCTTGCGGATCGGGTCGAACATGGCCCCGAGACACACCACCATGGCCAGGAAGTCGGGGATCTTCTCCTCGGCTCCCTGAGCCAACACGCCGCGGCCGAAGTAGAGAATCGCCAGCATGACCGCGATGAAGCCCATTGTCTCCAGGGTGGGTGACGCGAACGCCTCGATCCGGCCCATCCGCACCTGCTGCAGCAACACCTGATGGTCAACGGCAAAAAGCCGGCGTCGCTCGTAGTTCTCCTGGCAGTAGCCCTTGACCACACGCATGCCCTCCAGCGTACTCTGCAGCGTGCCCATCATGGCCGAGTAGGCCATGAGCAGGCGTCGGTTGGCCTTGCGGATCTTGTTGCCAAGCTTGCGGATGAGGAGCACCACCAGCGGAGCAGCCACGATCACCGCCACGGTCAACCGCCAGTCGAGCCAGAGGGCAAAAGCCGCCGCACCCATCGCCTTGAAGGGCTCGGTCACAATCTTCTCGAAGAAGTTGGCCAGGCCCCGGAAGATCTCATTGGTGTCCTGGATGAAACGACTCATGGTGTCGGCCGTATTCCGGCTGAAGTGGCTGAGCGGAAGCTTGAGCACCTTGGCATACAACTCCCGGCGAAGGTCGATGATCGCCCGGCAGTTGGCCACCACCGTGAAGTACTCGGCAAAGTACCGCGCCGTGTTGCCGATCAGTATGACCACCAGCAGCATCGCCAGCACAACCAGCAAGGTGCGCCATTTCTCCGCTTGGCTGAGGCCGCCCGGCACGAACTCCAGGGCCCGCCGGGCCCACTGGTGATAGAAAGGCACCGGGGCCGCCGTGACCGAAGTCGTTTGCTCGACCTGCATGGTCTCGGTCCGCCACGTCACGGTGAGGTCGGGGCCAGACTCTGCCAGGGCCCGGAAGACGTCCACGGCCAGCCCGCCAGTCCCGTTTACCTCCAGAATGACGGCCCCAGTCGGTAATCCGCCATTGCTATGTGCTAGAGGCGAGCTGGCCCTGGCGCTGAAAAGACGAGCACTGCCCTCGGGGACCCCCGGAATCTCCCTGTCCTTAAGCGAACTGTGAAGCACAAAGACAGATCCGAGGCGCTTCTCGGCAATGTACTGGTTCATGGAACCATGGAGGCCCTGCGGTCGAATCAGCACCGACAGAACCGGCAAAACCGACCCGATGCTGGCCGTGTACGTCACGGCCATGACAAGAATGCAGCCGATGGACGGGAGGATGAACCGCTTGTGCCGCCAAACGTACCCCAGGAGCCGCTTAAACGGTCCAAACGTCGAGGGCGGCTTGGTCTGCTGAGCCATACGCTCCAGTGTCGTTGTCGTGATACGCATGGGGCGGTATGATACCGGGATCGACCATGGTCGACCACTGCACGCGACGGCAGACGCCGATTGACGGGAAGGCGACTCTTGGCGGCTTTCTTCGTGGTTCAGCACACCAAGGAGGAACCTCATGGCCAGACGAACCGGACCACCGGTCATGGTCGGAGCCATCATCGACCGCGTCAGCCATGGGATCATCGAGACCCTGATTGCCAAGATTCCGACACCGCCCTATGAAGGCTGCTGGACTTTCCCCAACGGGCCGGCCGATCCGGGCGAGGTTCCCGAATCGGCGCTCCGCCGGATGCTCCACGCCACGCTCGGCGTCAACCTGCGGATCATCTGCGGACAACCGCCTGTCGACATGCCCTGGGACGACGTTGTGTGCAGATGGCGATTCTTCTTCTGCGACGCGACGGATGCCGAGATGGCAAGCCGCTATTACTCCGAAATCCGCTGGGTGCGGCGCCCGGACTTCCGCGAGTACGACTTCGATCCGGTCAGCCAGCAAGTGGCCGCATGGCTGCTCGACGACCTGCCGCGGGAATGAGTGTTTGGGTTCGTGACACGTTGTGTGGTTCTTTCAGACCCCCGAACGTGAGCGAGGGGCGGTGTGCCACTGCTCTGCGAGCAGTGCGGATTGGCCGCCGTGCATCGTTGACCGTGTGCCACTGCTCTGCGAGCAGGTACGTGTTTAGCGTGCTGGGGTCTGGCTCTTTTTGCCCAAATGCGGTTCGCCGTGCAATCTGGAGTGGTTGGCTCGGTCAGGCGGGGGCTCGGCGGCGCGAAAAAGACGGCAAGAAGTGCCTGACCCGCTGTCTTGCACGCTAAACACGTACGCGAGCAGTGCGGACCGATTGTTGTGTGACTCGGAGGACATTGTGAAGATTCGACTTGGCATGATCGGCATGGGCGGTATCGGCCGGTTCCACGCCGACTATCTCGTTACCCATTCGGACGCTGAACTGACGGCCGTCTGTGACATCGACGAGGCCCGGCTGGCAGAGGCGGCCTCCAAGTACGGCTCGCGGCCGTTCAAGGACTATCGGGAGATGATCTCGAAGGTCGAGCTTGACGCGGTCTACGTCTGTGTGCCGCCAAACGTGGACGGCCCGCTGGAGACCGACTGCCTCGGCGCGGGCCTGCATATCTTCGTCGAAAAGCCGATCGCCCTGGATATGCCCACGGCTCGCAAGGTCGAGAAGAAGATCGCCGACTGCGGCCGGATCGCGGCCGTCGGCTATCACTGGCGCTACATGGGCGCCACCGACCTGGCCAACGAGATGATCGGCGACGAGCCGATTGCCTTTCTGCAGGGCCGGTGGGTAGGGGGGATGCCCACGGTCTTCTGGTGGCGACAGATGGCCTCAAGCGGCGGCCAGTTCACCGAGCAGTGTACCCATATCGTTGATTTGGCCAGGTACTTCGGCGGCGACATCACCCACGTCTCCGCCGGCGGCGTCAAGGGCCAGATGTGCAAGCGCGTGCCCGACCACGACATCTGGGAGGCCCAGGCCGCCGTCCTGCACTTCGCCAACGGCCTCATCGCCTCCGTCCACACCGCCCATCTGGGCGAATGGCTCACCGACTACGGCCTTCGCGTGCACACGCCGGATTCCTGCTTCGACATCAACGAAATACCCTGGAACAGCAAGCTGACCGTCCACCGCAAGGGCGAGGTCAGCCAGTTCCTCGGCCCGCAGCGTGGCTGGAAGGAAGCCCACTATACCGAGGACGACGTCTTCATCCACGCCGTCCGAACAGGCGACCGTTCCAGAATCCGCAGCGATTACAGCGACGCGGTCAAGACGCTGGCGGTTAACCTTGCGATCACGAAGGCGTGCGAAACGATGCAGACCGTCGCCGTGAAGGATATTGGGTAGACTCGATGACGGAGGGTTTGTTGTGCGAATGCGATCAACAATGACTGTAACCGCGTTATGCTCACTGTTGGCGGCTTGCCCGGCCTGGTCCCAGACGCAGCCGGCCACCGGCAGCGCTCCGGCGACGGCGACAAGACCGGCTGCATCCGATCAACGCAACTTCGCCCGCTGGGAGCGCGAAATTACAGCATATGAACGCGCCGACCGCGACAAGCCCCCGCCCAAGAATGCGGTGCTCTTCATCGGTTCCTCGACCATCCGGCTCTGGAAGGCGCTGGAGCAGGACTTCCCGTCGACCCCCGTGATCAATCGCGGCTTCGGGGGTTCGCAGATCGTCGATTCCACCCACTTTGCCGAGCGAATCATCTTTCCATACGAGCCGCGGATGATCCTGCTTCGCGCAGGCGGCAACGACATCCACGCGGGCAAGTCAGCCGAGCAGGTCTTTGCCGACTTCAAGGCGTTCGTTGACAAGGTCCACGCGAAACTGCCCAAGACCCAGATCGTTTTCATCTCGTCTTGCCCAACGCCCGCACGCTGGGCCGAGCGCGACGCCACCAAGGCCCTCAATACACTCGTCGAACAGTACACGCGCGGAAAGCCGTATCTCAAGTACGTCGAGACATACAACATGAGCCTGCGGCCCGATGGCCAGGTGCGGACTGAGCTTTTTGCCAAGGACAAACTGCATTTCAATGCGGAGGGATACAGGCTCCTGGCCGACCTCGTACGGCCGGTGCTGGCCAAACAGGAATAATGCCTCGGCAACCTGCCCTTTCCACCCTACGGCCGGCCAAACATCGGAGAGCCGTACACCAAGAGCCTGTCTCGGTAGGATCAGTCGGCTCGGGTGCCACTGGCGGCTTGCCCGCCAGTGCACGGGCAGACAAGCTGCCCG
>CAZTQK010000367.1:0-6546 GCA_964615635.1 uncultured Planctomycetales bacterium | reverse complement strand
TCGATCAGCACTTCCGCGTCCAGGCGGCGCACCGGGTAGTATGCAAACAGGGCCTCGGCCTGAGGATGATTGCTCCGCGGGATCGAGGACTGCTGGTAGGTGCGGGAATTGAGGATGAGCCGGTAGATATGTTTCAAGTCATACCGGGACTCTATCAGTTCTCTCTCCAGGCGAGCCAGCAACTCAGGATTCGCTGCCGGGTTGTCCGGCCGAATATCGTCCGGTTCGTGAATGATCCCGCGGCCCAGCAGCCACGACCAGACGCGATTCACGATGTTGCGGGCAAACCATGGGTTCGCGGGCTTGATCAACCAATCAGCGAAAAACAGCCGCGGATCCTGATCGGCCGGGACTTGCGTCCGCTTGTCATCCGGGAAAACTACCTCGAGGGGCCCTGCCGGCGCGGGGTTCAGGTACACGATCTCTTCTTTCCACTCACCGGTCTTCTTGTACGCAATCCGGGAGAAGAAGGCAGCCATGTCGGCACGGCGGGCTTCGGGCCAACTGTCCAGACGCGTCCCCATGAAGGTCAGGGCTACCGCCTCGGCGATGGCCGGGGGTGTACGACCCTGGACCGCGCGATAGAAGTTGACCGGGGGCACGCGGAAGTTGCTGCCGCTTGAAGTCAGCAACTCGCGGACGAATTGATCGTAGGGTTTGTTGTCGCGGATGGAGTCGCGAACCCAGCGATGGTAAGCCTGCACCGCGTTGGGCCACAGGTTGATCGGAAACTCGGCCTTAACTCGCAGAAGGTCGCACCACTTCAGCGACCAGTAGTCGGCGAACTCGTCTCGGGCAAGCAGGGCATCGATCAGCGCGGCCCGCTTGTCCGGTCGGCGATCCTGCAGGAAGTCGTTGACTTGAACGGGGTCGGGGAGAGTCCCGATAACATCCAGGCAGACCCGGCGGACGAAGACCTCGTCGGAACATGGCCTCGCGGGTTCGATGCCTCGCTTCTTGAGGGCAGGAAACACAAGGGCATCGACCGCATTGGCCGATACGCCCGGCCCGTCGGCTTCGAATGGATGGACAACCCGTGGTTCGCCGCCGAATGCGAACGGGGCCAGCATGCAGATTGTGAAGATGAGCAGGCTTCTCTCCATACAGCATTACTGGTGGCCGCGAACCACATCTTAACATAATGGGGCGAGACCTGGAGCCGACATCACCGCCCCGATACCTCTCGGCGCACAGTTTTCTTGTCCACAGAGCCTAACGTCGGAGAAGAAGGAGTATTTCTGAGAACTGCCGCCTCATCAGGCCGGGAAGCTGCGTTGGTGAGAATACTGCGTACTCACTCACCCTGACGGTGTGCCAGTTCGAGCACATCGAACCGGGCGTCGGCGGAACGATGAACCGGGCGGGCAAGCCCGGGATCCGAAAGCACTTCCAGCAGCAATGGCGGGTAGGTGATTCCCCAGTCTTCGTGCTCGATCAGGACATGGCTGATGCCACGTTCAGCGAGACGGTTCATAACCTGCGACTTGTCGGCCGCCGGCCTCAGCCAATCGGCAATCTGCGACGCCTCAAAAAAGCTGTCGGCCAGGTACTCCCGGTCGAGGAAGAAGCCCTGGTTCGTGTTCAGGCACAGGATGCGTGCGTTGGGCGGCAGATTGTCGTCGATGAAGCGGTAGGTAGGCGGTACGGCGGTCTGACGGACGGCTCCGCCCTCGTTGTGTAACCGCCGGAGAAAACGCGCCGCGATCACGAAATGCCCGGCGTTGACCCTAGCGGAGGTGAGAAGTGCCGCTGCCAGGCAGCACGACGCCACGAGCTTGCGCAGGTGGTGGCGGCGCATGGCCTCGATCCGATCATCGATTGCCACGGCCGCGCCGGCCGCCAGCAGCGGCAGAATCGGGATCAGAAACCGCATCTGTTGCGAGGAAACGCTCCACAGCACGAAATACAGGCCGGCCGTTCCAAGACATCGCCGGACAAATGGCGTTCGTCGGCCAAACACCAGCGTCATTGGGATCAGCAGGATCCACCACTTGCAGATCCAGCCGTCGAAACGGGCATACCCGACGTCTCCCATCAGGATTACCCGGATCGGCAGGAGCAGGTAATCGATCACCGTTCTGCCCATGCCGATCGACTTCTGCCAGGCGGCCAGTTGCTCCGACAGCGCGGGGCTCCAGTCGGGCCCGCCAAACCACTCGTACATGAACGGATACACCGGGTTGCCGGTGTACCACGCCGATTTCACCAGCCATGGCGACGCCAGCAGAAGCACCGGCAGGGCGAACCGAACCAGCAGCGATCGCAACTCGGCCCATCGACCACCCGGATCGCGCCAGGGCAGCCGCAGTGCCAAGAGCGCAGCGATGACCACCACCCCCATGATCCCACTGAGCTTGGTCCCGGCGAGGATCCCGCAGGAAATGCCGCACAGGAGCAACGCGGCCTTGCGGTTTGGACGGTTGTCGATGACCCAGAGCGCAAAGATGAACGCCGCGACGAAGAAGAAGGCATAGGCGAGGTCGATGTACGCGATGGTCATCTCCCAGAGCACAACGTGGTTGGTCAAGAACAGCGCCATGGCCAACCAGGCACTGGTGGGGCGGTGAAAGACGCGGCAGAGGGTGTGGATCGCATACAAACAGAGAATGCCGAAGCCGAAATGCAGCGTCGTGGCCAGGATGTAGTCCTTGACCACCATGACTCCCGCGAAGAGAAGCTCCGTATTGAACGGCCAGTTCGAATAGACGTTCATCGGCACTGCCCGAAAGCCCTGGTGGGCGACGAAGAGCTTCGGCAGAGTGAGATGGTAGGTGCCGGCGTCCCAGGCGACCTCGGGACTTGCCGCGATGATGAAACAGGGGGCGAGCAAAAGGGCAACCACGGCCGGTCGGAGAAGCGATCGGGCGGTCAAGGCTGACTTGGTCCGGGCGAGTCCCTCGGCCAGTCCGAAACGCGACCAGAAAGCCAAGGTGGCTGCGACCCAGAGCAGGGTCAGGACCAAAACGGCGACAGGGCGGAGCTGCGCGGTGGCCGCCAGCCCGAAGATCGATACCATCCAAATCGCCGGCCCGAGCGTGATGATGACCAACGGCCGCAGTTCTCGCAGTTCAGATCGTCCAAACGCAACGACCGCAACGACGGCCCCGGGCAGCAGCAAGATTGCTGAGAGCAGGCAGAACAGGAGACCGTAGCCCGCAAGATACCAGGTCACGAACGCTCCAACCCGAACAACAGCCGAGGTCAATGGCCAAGATGGCACGTGAGGGCGATTCTACGGGGGTGCCCCCACGGGGACAATCGCTCTCGCTCACCCGCCAAGCTTGCGCAGGCACGGACCTGATACACGTTTGAGCCGCCGACCCTTGCTCCGCCCGGACTCGACGTGTCCACTTCCTGATGCCCGTAAGGAGCCCGCAACATACTGCCATGCAATTATTTACATTCGGTGAGGTTTCCTTGGCACGGGCCTGCACTGGCGGTCAAGCCGTGAGTGGCACCCACGAAGCGCGCCCCCCTATCTTTCACGGATCCCCATTGGTAGGCGGAACGGGGCTGCCTTGACCGGTCGCCCTCCGGTTCCGTATGCTTTGTGGCTGTGGATTCCTGCCGGGGAGGACTTCTCGGGATGATTCGGAATGCATTAATACCTCTGTGTTTGGCTGGCCTTCTTCTGTTGTTGGGCTGTGGGCAGGATTCGGACCCGCCGCCTCAATACGTTGGCAGTGGCGGTCCCGCATTGGCACCCGTGCCTGTCAGAGGGCAGACCCTTGACAGCACCATCAAAGCCTCCGCACAGCCATTGCCGGATCTTGAGGGTAAGGAGGCGGCAGGGGCTGCTGATGCGCCGGCTGCCGAAGACAACAACGCGGCCGAGCAACCGGAAAAGGGAGCTGCGGACTCGGCCGACAACCCAGAGCCTGTCGCAGCCGAACCCGCTCCTGAGCCGGCCCCAGAGCCGCCGCCACAGCCTCCGAACAACACCACCGCCAGGCCCCAGCCGCAACGCGACCAGGTGGACGAGGTGTACTCCGGCCCGGGTATGCTGCGAACCCGGTAGACATGCGTCCCGCCGAACGGCAGGCGAATCGAGCTCCGATGCGTTGGTAGCGACACAGTTGGTCGGCCGACAGAACGGAATTTGACACCCCGGGAGCAACGTGTCTTCCGGGGTTTTTGTTTCGGGTTTGAGCGATGCCCTCTGACGAAGCGGTTCCCATAGTCGTGTCTGCCCGCAGCGGTGGTGATGATCCGGCGTTGCTCGGCCGCAGTTGGCGGCATGACACGGGCGTGCTGCTCAAGCTGGCCGTGCCGAACGTCGCCAGCACGGTGGCTCAGACGCTGATGAGCTTCACCGACTTTGTGATCGTCAAGCAGATGCCGGCCGCTTCCGAGGCCCAAGCCGCCATCTCCTCCGCGAGCCTGACGTTCATCACCCTGCTGGCGATGCCGATGGGGACGATGACCTGCGTCACCACGATGGTCAGCCAATCGCTCGGCGCGGGGCGTCAACGCGACTGCGCCGCCTATGCCTGGCAGGGCATCTGGATGTCGCTGCTGTACGGTATGGGCATTCTGCTGCTCTGGCCGGTCGTGCCCGCGTTCTACCAGATGTTCGGCCACGAGCCAACTGTCATCGCCATGGAGGTTCAATACCTCCAGATTCGCCTGCTGAGTCTCGGAATCGCCGCCGCGACCATCTCCCTGGACAACTTCTTTAATGGGATCCACCGTCCGGGGATCAACACCGTTTCGGCCTTCCTCAGCGTCTCGGTGAATGTCGTTCTGACCTACGCCTGGGTTCTGGGAAAGCTGGGTTTTCCGGCCATGGGCGTCGCGGGGGCGGCTTGGGCCACGCTCGTGGCCACGGTTGTCCGCGCGGTTTTCCAGTTCTCGGTGATGTACTTTGGCTCGGTGGCGGCAAGATTCGAACCGCGGAAGGCATGGCGGTGGGACCGGGAGAAGATGCGCCGCCTGTGCTGGGTGGGCTGGCCGGCGGGCGTGGCGTTTCTGACCGACATCGCGGCCTGGACCGTCTTCCAGTTGGCGATCATCGGCCGGTTTGGGACGGCAGACCTGGCGGCCACAGGCGGTGTTTTTCGTTACCTCGAGGTCTCGTTCATGCCGGCCGTGGGCATCGGCATGGCGGTGAGCACCGCGGTGGGCAAAGCCATTGGCCAAGGACACCCGACACTGGCCCGAAGAATCACGTGGATCGGCACGGCGTTCAATGCGGCCTATATGAGCCTGATGGCCCTGTTGTTCGTCGTCTATGGCGAGTGGTTCATGCGTTTCATCAGCCCTGATCGAACCGTGGTCGAATTGGGTGCAGCGCTGTTTGTCTATGCAGCCGTGTTTCAGTTCTTTGACGCCATTGCCATCACGCACAGTTGCGCCCTCCGCGGAGCGGGGGATACCATGTGGTCCTCCATCGTCGGCGCTGCGGAGGTGTGGATCATCCTGGTCGGAGGGGGCTGGCTGGTCGCCTGGCTGCGGCCGGACCTGGGCTCGGTCGGGCCGTGGGCTTTCGCGGCCACATTTGTCATCTGCATCGGCATCACTTTGTTCGCTCGGTGGCGATGGGGTCCGTGGGAAAGACTCGATGTGATCGGGCGAAACGAGCCGGCCCGAGGGTACGTTGCGGCAACCCCGATCGAATTGCCCCTGGTTGATCCGACAAACCCACAAGAATAAGTGGCCAGCCAGCCGTCGCTCCGTTGGCAGTCGGGAGCATTCTGTCTAACATACTCCCTTTCCGAATTTGTCGACCCCGGCCGGGTGCAGACTTGGCGTTGCCAGTCTTGGCCATGGCCGCCGTGGGCGAACGATCTGGAACTGATGAAAGCATAAGCACTTATGTTCAAGGAAGTACCGACACAATTCGATTTTCCAAAAGCTGAGGCTGAGGTATCGCGGTTCTGGGATGAGGCGGGCATTTACGAGAAATCGCTGAAGCAGCGTGAAAACCGCCCGTCGTTCGTGTTCTACGAAGGGCCGCCCACGGCCAACGGGTTGCCGCACCCGGGGCACTGCCTGACGCGGATCATCAAGGACGTCTTCCCGCGATACAAGACGATGACCGGCCACTACTGCCACCGCAAGGCCGGCTGGGACACGCACGGCCTGCCGGTCGAAGCCGAGGTCTGTAAGGAACTCGGCATCCACACCAAGCAGGACATCGAGGCCTACGGCGTCGAGAAGTTCATCCACCTTTGTCAGCAGAGTGTTTTCCGCTACACCAAGGAGTGGGAAGATCTGACCCGGCGATTGGGCTTCTGGATCAACCTCGAGGAGGCCTACGTTACCTACCATCAGTCCTATGTTGAGAGCGTGTGGTGGGCGCTCAAGACGCTGTTCGACAGGGGCCTGCTCTACCAGGGCCACAAGATCGTCTGGTGGTGGCCTCAGGGCGGAACGGCCTTGTCGTCGGCTGAGGTTGGTCAGGGCTACCGCGCGGTCGACGATCCTTCGATCACCGTGCGGTTCCGGGTGAAAGGTCAACCGAGGACCAGCCTGCTGGCCTGGACGACCACGCCCTGGACGCTGCCGAGCAACGTCGGCCTGGCCGTGCATCCCGATGTGGAGTAC
>CAZTQK010000366.1:0-6547 GCA_964615635.1 uncultured Planctomycetales bacterium | reverse complement strand
GCAGTGCCCACACCCCCCCACACACTCCGAAGGCCCTGGCACAAGGATGAGGACTGCCCCTGAACAGAAGATGCACCTCAAACCCATGCCGAGTCGCTCGGCCCCCTGTTTCCAATCGCTGACAACCCATAACACACTGGCAGGTAATATGTTACACCGGCAGAAAGCAGAGCCAGCCTCAAGGCTCGCCCCACAGATTGAATCCGATTGGCCAAATGCGGGATACTGGCTTGGAACAACGGAGGCAGACCGGAGACCGAGCTGCCTGCGCAGGCCGAAGGCCGGTGGCGACGGGAGATGCAAGCTGCATGAATGCCAAGGCTGTCTGGACACGCATGAGGGAGCGGCTTCCTGCCTGGACCAGGGCCGGGAGCACCCGACGGCCGGCCTCAGTCCTGCGACGTGCCCACGAACCGCAACCGCCCGCCCGATCACAGCCGACAACTGCCGCTCTGGATGCAGATACAGACGTCTCCGACGCCGATCGGTGGGCGATGACCATGCAGGCCGGTGCGGGGCACTATGATCGCGGGGATTTCGCCTTGGCGGTCGACGCCTTCCGGACCGCCGCGCAATTGGCCCGCGGCTTCGGTCCTGATGACCCGCGTCTCGCCGTGAGCCTCAACGACTGGGCTGAAGCCTGCAGAGCCTGCGGCGACTATGTCACGGCTCTCCCTCTCTGCGAGAAAGCGCTGCGGATCAGAGGACGCGCGCTCGGCCCGTCTCACCCCCACGTCGGCATCAGCCTGCACAACCTCGCGGCGCTGCTTCTGGAGGCCGGACAACTGGACGAAGCCGCTCTGGCATTTGAGCGCGCTCTGAACCTGCTGGGTAGCAGCCTCAGCCCTCATCATCCCGACCTGGCCGCTTGCCTCTGCGGTCTTGCGGCGGCCAGGAAAGCACAAGGGCGCCACTCCGAGGCCGCCGAACACATCCGTCAAGCACTGGCCATCCGACAACAGACCCTCGGCCAGAGGCACCCCGACGTGGCAGCGTGTTTGAATGCGCTCGGAGACATCCACCGCGAACTCGGAGAGTATGACAAAGCACGCGACCATTGCGAGCGGGCATTATTCATGACACGTGAATTGCTGGGCCAGGAACACTTCGCTACGGCCGCTGTGCTCCACAACCTTGCATTGCTGAACAAAACGCAGGGACAGTTTGCCGAGGCCGAGTTGCTCTACCGTCAGGCCCTGGCCATCGAAGAACGCGTGTTCGGTCCCCAGCATCCGTCGCTCACCGCCACACTTAACAACCTGGCCGTCGTGTGTCTCTCGCAACGACGCTCCGCGGATGCCGAGAGCCTCCTCAGAAGAGCCCTCTTCATCTGCCACGAGAGACTCCCGCCCGGCCATCCCGATACCGGCCTGGTCATGGCCAACCTCGCCGAAACCTGCCGCCTGTCCGGCAGGCTCCCGCAGGCCGAATCGCTGTCCCGCCAAGCCCTCTCCATCGTGGAGTCTGCCCTGCCGCCTGATCATCTGCACCGTGCAGCGACTCTCAACAATCTGGCCGTCATCCTCCAAAGCCGAGGCCAGCGAGAACAGTCCACAACCATCATGGACCGAGCCATCCGCATCTGCGCCGAGCAGGCCGCGGCCAACAACCTGGCGACCATCCTGCGGAAGAATGGCCGAGCTTGAGGCGCGAATGCGGCCATTAGCCGACTGTCTTGGACGGCTTCCCGCCCGGCAATCGTAAAGAACAGCATGCCACCTGACCCGTCCGCCCCGGCGAGTGGTTCCGATGCTCCGAGGCGTTGTCACCTGCACTGATGGGCGGGAGAACTCGCTAAGTCCTTCTCTGGTAGTCACCTGGAACAGCGTGTCGCTGTTGCACGTAGAACCCTGGTTCAACCCCCTATCAATACCATCTCCCATCCCTGGCTCGTCGATTCGATCCGTGGCGGTAACGAAAACACACAGCGAACCGTCCTACTGGTATGGGGCCATGCCGGTGAATGCACCCGACAGCAAGCCACAACGCCGCGTATCCGTCTTCGCGATGTCTTCATGCCGGGAGGTTTGCATGCGAAAAGGTCGATTCCTGCTGTCTATCGCTGTCCTCGTCTTCATGTCGGCCCTGCTGGCGTCCAGACTTCCACATCTTCGTCTTGCCATGTGGCTGGCCGCGGGTGACCTCGATACCCAAGCAATTCCGGTGTCTGACTTCAAGCCTCAGCAGTTCACGGAGAAAACAATCAGCCTGCGCTGCGGCGATCTCGTCTTCCAGGTGCCGGAGGACACCACCATCGACTCGCCCGACGTAGAGGACACAGCCATGCTCTACCTGAAGTTCGGCGGCGTCTTCTGCCACGTCGTGTCGCCTCAGACCGAGACCGATGCGGAGGGAGAGTATTTCGAGAACGCCACGTGGGCCAAAGCATACCGCCCAGATGAAATCTCGCGGCGCATCGCCCTGTATACGACCAGCAGCGACGAGTTGTCATTCTGGATGACTGGCGAACAGGTGGCATCTCTTCAAGAACGGCTGGAGGCACGGTCAGGAATCTGCGGCCGCGCCGAGCAAGCGGAAGTGCTGGCAGGAGACGGCCTCTCGGGCCTGCTGCTGCACTGGACCATCGCAAACCGCCACCACATCAGGCTCGACTACTGCTGCCGGGAGCGGCCGGGTCGCGGCCGAGTCATCCTGACATTCAACCCCGAACAACCGGAAGCGACGGACCGAGCCCGCGCTTTTCTCAGCTCTCTTCGTATCGCCAAGGAGTCAGATACGACGACGCCGGGTGCGACGGCCTCTGCAACGTCCTCCGTGTCATCGACGCTCGTCCGTGATGCTCAAACGCATCACATGTACTGACGATACTCGCCTCAGGATGCGTTTGCGCGGATGATCTGGACGAGCGGCTTGACCGTCTCGCGTCGTGGCTCGCCGGGAGCGTTCACTGCCGGATGCTGCAGGTGATTCGGCTCTTCCACTTCGCCCGAAACGCCCTGCGGCGTGATGCCGACCTGTTCCCAGGCCGACTTCTCGGCCTGTGAGAGTGCCTGGTCGAGTTTCGGTCGTACTCTCTCCGCTCTCGTCGGTCGGACGACGGTCGGCCCCTTCGCGGTCACCCGCGGTTTGGCCTGCTCCTGACGGCTCAGGCGATCGTGCAGTCGGGTAAGGATGTCCATCAGAGTCCTCCCCATACCAGGATCGACGATCCCGAGCCGAACCTCGCGATACAGCCGATCCATCGCCTCGCCGACGGCGGCCGGCGTCTGCAGCTTGCGAAGATAGCCGTCGGGCAAGTGACTGAGCCGACGATGACTCTTGCCGCCGCGCGCGGCAATCTCGCGGCGCTGCTCGGCCGTCAAGCTCGGGTCGTGGAACGGGCAATACTCCTGGCCCGGCCGTGCCTTGCCCTTGCAGCGTTTGCCCGAACGCGTCGTGGCCGCGCATTGCTGCTGCTTCGGCTCGCGTGCGTAAGTCTGTGTCGGCCCGACCGGGGCCGCGCCGCTGCCTTGATTCCGGCTCCTGAAACGCAATGCTTCCCAAAGGAGTTCCGCTGACATGATTCTGCACCTCACGCCGTACAAATTGACCGTCGTGAACCTCGACGACGTCGCCCCATCCGCGGCCTCACGGCCGGCGGCGTTCCCTACGACTCATCACCAGGTGACATCCATGCCACGGAGTTGCCGAACATCCAGTCGGTGCCTGTTGCACGGTATGAAACCGCGCCGGCGGACGGCTGTGACTAACCCGCACAGCCGGTGATCCTCGCATTCTAACGAGCAGCCGCATCCAGTCAACGGCAAGGGCTCTATTACCGGTCGCGCGTCTTGTTATCAGTACTGCGATCAACGCGCAAGTCGTTTCTTTCGCAGCACCTGCGCGCGCGAGTTCACATGCACGATGTCTCACGGCGTTCTTTATGGGACGTTTTTGTCTGCCGTCGGCTTGCCAGGCATTCAGCGGGGTCAGCACGAGATCCTCACAGCCTGGGCCGATGGCCGGAAACCGGCCTGACAACCCTGCCGCGGCTGTTGCCGACCGGGATGTTTCCCGTCGGTTGTCCTGCGAACGGACGCCCGCTATAGTCCCGACTTCGCGCCCTTTTGGGAGCGGAAACCGCCCGCTGTGGAATGACGAGATGCTCCAGGGGATGCTGGCATCACAATCCGGCTCGCTCAGTGGCCAGTTCACCGCATTGGATTGGCTTGTGGTCATCGGCTACCTCGCCCTAACCACCGCCATCGGCAGCATGATGGCCGGCAAGCAAGCCACCATCCGCGATTTCTTCCTCGGCGGTCGCAAGCTGCCCTGGTACGCCGTCTGCGGTTCCAACATCGCCACCGAAATCAGCGCGGTGACGTTTGTCGGCGTGCCGGCCATCGTTTTCGCGGCCCAAGGTAACTTCACTTACCTTCAGCTCCAGCTCATCGGCCTGGTGCTGGCCCGCCTCATCGTCGCATATGTCTTCGTCCCCGCCTACTACGAGCGAGAGATCTACAGCCCCTACGACTACATGGCCAACCAGTTGGGTGGCTCAGCCCGCACCGCCACAACGTGTCTTTTCATTGTCGGGGGCTCGCTGGCCCAGGGCGCCCGCGTCTATCTGACCGCCATGATTCTTGATTTGATTGTCGGGCGCAGCCTCTACGGCGGCCTGGCCGACGCCACCGGCATCAGCACCCTGACCTGGTCGATTTACACCTTTGGCATCATCGCCGTCGTCTGGTGCTGGATCGGCGGCATCACCACGGTCATCTGGACCGATGTGATCCTGTTCCTGGTCTTCGTGGTCGGCGCCTTCGTCGCCCTTGGAGCGGCCGTCGTCCGGCTGCCCGACGGCTGGGCCGAACTGTTCAGCGTCGGTTGGAATGCCAAGGAGGCCGGCCCGTGGGGCAAGTTCACGACCTTTGACTTCAGCCTGAGTCCGACCGCCGAGTTCACCTTCTGGACCGGCCTGATCGCGTATACCTGGTTCGGCGTCGGTATCTTTGGCACGGACCAGATGATGGCTCAACGCATGTTTTGCTGCAAAGGGCCGCGGCCGGCGCGCTGGGCGGTCATCGGCAGCAACATCGGCCAGATCATCACCGTCATCATGCTGCTGATCGGGGTGGGTTTGTACGCGTTCTACCAGCGGTACCCGCTCACAGGCGAGGCCCTGGAGGTGGTCAGCGAAAAGCAGGATCGCGTCTTTCCCGTGTTCATCATCCAGCAGCTTCGGCCGGGCATCACCGGCCTGATCATCGCGGCCATCTTCGCTGCCGCAATCTCCACACTCGTCTCGGTCGTGGCTTCATTCAGTCAAACAACCCTTTCGGCATTCTATCTGCCCTGGTACTGCCGGCGCAAGGCCCGCCAGGGCACCCCGGTCACCCCCGAACAGGCCATGCAGAACCCGAGACTGGTGCGGCTGTCACGACTCCTCGTGATCATCTGGGGCGTGGTTCTGTGCCTCACGGCTCAGTTGGCCGACGCCGCCTCCGGAAAGTTCCCGCAGATCCTGACCCTGGCCCTGTCAATGGCCGGCTACACCGGCGGCGCTCTGCTGGCCGGCTTCATGCTGGCGTTCCTGAAGATCAACGTGGACGCCCGGGGCTTCCTGTGGTCTGCTCCCCTGTCGGTGCTTACTGTGTTCGCTGTGGCATGGCACCAACCGTGGGCCCACGCGATTTGCTGGGCAGGAGCGGTCGTCCTGCTCGGAACGTGGCTCCTGCACCTGCACGACGGCATGAAAGCCGCTTCAGCCGGTCAGCGGGGAGCTGAACCGGTCCTTCCCACCGCCGTCCAAACCATCATCCTGGCCATCGGCGCGGCGGTGATGATTGTGATCAGCTACTTCGGCTACTTCAAGATGGTGGACGCCGCGACAGGCAAGGTGACAGACGCCACACTCGCCTGGCCGTGGTTCATCGCCGTCGGCTCGCTGGTGGCCTTCAGCCTCGGGTGGCTCCTCGCCAGAAGAAGGAACGCCGCCGCAACGTGAGGTGTGATTCCAGCAGCTTGTCATCTATCGGATGGCGACGTCTGAACAGGCAGTCGTCTGCGATCAGTCAAGCGACGCTCCTGGCCCTTGGTGGGATGGCGCTGACACGGAGGACGCCATAGGTCGCGTTCAACCGATGGTGCGATCGGGGTGTTTGATCTTCAGTTGGACGGCCAGGCCCAGTGCAGGGTCTCTCTTCCCGCGCCGAGCTTGGCCTGGCAGTCGAATATCGAGGTGCTCGATCGCCTTCATCGCCGTGGCCTGCTCCTGCGGCGTCATCTTGAGAAAACCCGCCACGGCAGCCCGGAATGCAAGTGCCGGTTTGTGGCCGTCCTCGCGAACAACCGCCTCAAACTGCTCGACCAGCGATCGCGGCAGCAGACATGACAACGAGACGCCTCTCATCGTGGCAGAATGTTAACTCGCCGTTTGAGCAGTTGGCAAGCACCAGACTGTCAACGCGTCCAGGCGCAGCAAAAAAGGCTTGCCGCTCGCAAGCGACGCCAGCAACAAGCCTTGTAATTCGCTGTCGATTCCTGTCTCATTGGGTAGGGCCGGAGTTGAACCGGCGACACACGGATTTTCAGTCCGTTGCTCTAC
>CAZTQK010000365.1:1716-6588 GCA_964615635.1 uncultured Planctomycetales bacterium | reverse complement strand
AGGCCATGAACGAGAACCGGCTGCCCGACGAGGGGCTGAGCTATATCTCCTTTGAGGGCAAGCGGTTCCTGATGAAAGAGGCGGTGGCCGAGGCCGGCGCTCGGATGATCGGCAAGGCCATGTGGGACCAGTACAAACGCTGGCCGGTGTACTCAAAGTTCTTCGACAACCTCGGCCCGATCCCGCACCACATGCACCAGAAGCACGAGCACGCCAAGCTCACCGGTCAGGAGGGCAAGCCAGAGGCCTACTACTTCTCGCCGCAGATGAACAACTGCGACAACCACTTCCCGTACACCTTCATGGGCCTGGAACCGGGGACGACCAGGGCTCAGGTCCGCCGGTGTCTGGAGAACTGGAACAAGGGCGATAACGGCATCCTGTACCTGACGCGGGCCTACCGGCTGATGCGCGGCTCGGGCTGGCTGATCCCGGCCGGCGTGCTGCACGCCCCCGGCTCGCTGTGCACCTACGAGCCGCAGTGGGGCTCGGATGTGTTCGGCATGTTCCAGAACATCGTCGAGGGGCGGTTCGTCCCCTGGGACCTGCTGGTCAAGGACGTCCCCAGGGATAAGCACCAGGATCTGGACTACATCATCGAGCAGCTCGACTGGGAGAAGAACGTCGACACGCACTTCATGGAGCACAACCAGTTGATTCCGATCGTGGACAAGGCCGCCAGCGGCACGGGTTACACCGACAAGTGGATCGTCTACGGCACCATCGACGGCCAGCAGGTGGTCAGCGCCAAGGAACTGACGGTCAAACCCGGTGCCAAGTACACCCTCAAGGAGCCGGGCGCCAGCGGCTGGATCACCGTCCAGGGCAGCGGGCGAATCGGCAAGATGAAGCTTCAGACCCCGGCGATGATCCGCTTCGGCGAGGAGACCGACGACGAGGTCTTCATCACCTACGAAGCGGCCACCCGTGGCGTGGAGATTGAGAACACCGGCACCGAGCCGCTGGTCGGGCTGCGGTACTTCGGGCCGGATGTACATGCGAATCTGCCGAAGATCGGCGACCACAAGAAACAATGACGAATGACGAAATCCGAATGACGAATGAAATCCGAATGACGAAGCTCGAATGACGAAGGGGAGGCTGGGCGGCGAGATGCCGATGACTGACCATCTCCAGAGTGAGTGCGTGCAAAGAGCAAGGTCGGACAAGACCTACGACCTGGAGGAACGTACGGCACGCTTCGGGGAGGCAATCATCCAGTTTGCTAAGAAGGTCTCTGTCAACCCCATCACCGAGCCGCTGATCGGTCAGTTGGTCAGGGCCGGGACGAGCGTGGGCGCGAACTACTGCGAGGCCGATGACTCAGGCTCCCGGAAGGAGTTCCGGTATCGGATCAGCGTATGCAAGCGTGAATCGCGCGAGACCAAGTACTGGCTGCGAATGATCGCCAGCGCCGTCCCGGAGCTCAAGACCGAGGCGAGGGACCACTGGCTTGAGGCCAAGGAGTTGAACTTGATTTTCGGGGCGATTCACCGAAGCAGGAAAACGCGAGGTCAGGCAGCAGATGACGCATAGTTGGTTGTGAGGACTGCCGGCACCGCCGTGAGGCATCTGACGGCCTTCGTCATTCGGATTTCGTCATTCATTCGTCATTCGGATTTCGACATTCGTCATTTGGCACAGGGAGGAATGCTCGTGAGCACCAGCAAGAATCAGTATCCCAAGCTTCACAACGCCGCCTGGCCGGGCGTGGTCGGCAAAGGCCCTGGGGCCGAGGAGCCGGCGATTGAACTTGACACCATGCTGGACCTGACGGCCGCCGCCAAGGTGGACGGCGTCAAGTTCGACGGCGTGGATATCTTCCTGTTCGCCCCGCATGTGGACATCGACTCATCGGACGATGACCTCAAGCGGATCGCCGAGAAGGTGACGTCGCGAGGACTGGTCATCGGCTCGGTGGTCGCGCCGGTCTGGGGTCCGACGGGCGGCGGTTCGGCCATGGGCGATGCCGGCGATCGCAAGAAGTTCTGCGAGCAGGTGCGAAAGGGCTGTCGGATCGCCAGGTTCTGGCGCGAGATGGGCGTACGGCCGTATGGCGTGGTGCGCATTGACTCGGCCGGCGGGCCGGATGCCTGGTACGCCGATCCGGCCGGCAGTACCAAGAAGATCATCGAGACCTTCAGGGAGGCCTGCAAGGTGGCGGAAGATCATGGCGAGCGGCTGGCCGCCGAAGGCGAGGTTTGCTGGGCCGGCATGCACAGTTGGAAAGCCATGCTGGCCGTCCTGGAAGGCGTGAATCGCCCGCAGACGCTGGGCTTCCAGGCGGATATGGCCCACACGCTGCACTACCTGCTGGGCACGAACGCCCCCGAAGACCGCATCCTGCCGGCAGACTTCTCGTGGAGCGACAAGGCCACGTTCACTCAGGCGTACAAGAAGCTCACCGCCGCTCTGCGCCCGTGGACCATCGACTTCCACGTCGCACAGAACGACGCGACAGTCAAGGGCTCGGGCTCGCACGACAAGACGGGGCGCCACTGCCTGCCGACTGACCCCAACGGCAAGCTCGACATCACCCGCGAGGCCGGCTGCTGGCTCAGAGATGACAAAGGCCAGCCCACCCGCAAGTTCAAGCACATCTGCTGGGACGGCTGCATGTTCCCGAACGCCACAATGATGAAGCCCGACACCTGGAACTCCATCTTGGGGGCAATGGTGGCGGTTCGGAATGCGCATGGGTGGAATGGGTGAGTTGTCCGCCCGTAGCGCGGGACTTGTCGCGTCCGTTTTGCTATGATACACGTGGTGAGCTCTTGGTCAGGCAGTGACTCATCATGAAGGTGAATTATGGTCAAGTCCATAGAAGGTGTCTATCGAGAAGGGCGGGTCGAGCTGCTCGAACCGGCTCCATCTGTGACTGAGGCGAGGGTGATCGTTACGTTCCTATCGTCGCCTTCGGTAGTTGATCTTGCCGCTCGAGGTATCGACACCGAGCAGGTTGCTGATCTACGGGCTCGGTTGAGCACCTTTGAAGAGGACTGGTCCCGCCCCGAAATGGATGCCTACGATGCGCTCTAATCGAGGTGACGTCGTCCTGGTCCTGTTCCCGGACTCCAATCTGAGGACGGCGAAACGCCGGCCCGCGGTCGTGGTCCAGGCCGACGGGCTCAATGCGGGCTTACCCCAGACAATTGTGGCGATGATCACGAGCAACATGGGCCGCACTGGTCATCCCAGCCGAGTCTCTGTCAGTCGGACGAGCAGCCAGGGTCAGCAGATGGGTCTGCTGACCGATTCCGTGGTCATGACTGATAATCTCGCGACGGTTCTGGAGAACGAGATCGACCGCATCATCGGACGGTGTCCGGATATGAACGCCGTCGATACCGCATTGCGGTACACCCTGGGTGTGTGACCATGACCGGTTCGAAGCGAGGACGTGTCATACCTGTCTGCCAGGCAGGTGAGATGATGATGCGCGATGCGGACAGGCCGAAGAAGTGAGTTGAGGGCTTCGTGTCACTGACCCTTCCGTTCGCATGGGAGTTCGCTCGTGGACAGGAACGCGATCGTCACAACCGACTTTTCGAACCCGGCTACGGATGAGATGTACCGGGCCCGCTGGCCCGATGAGCCGGAGTTGAAAGAGAGAGCTGAGGAACGGGGCGAGCAATGTGGCGGCTGTTCTTTCTTCGCTCCATTCAACGCGGACTATGGTCTGTGTTGCCATCCTAGGTCCAGGCATCATCTGGAAACCGTGTTCGAGCATTTCACCTGTCCGGTTTATGAACAGGAAGGCTGGGGGCCTCACAGCTTCACTACCGTGAAGGACTACCATTGCCGCTGCAACGGCGAGGGCTCTGAGTACTGGGACAACCTCATCGCGGCGATCAGCGCGCATGAGCGGGGCGAACGGATAGAGGAGGGCTGCGAGAACGATCAGACGCCGGAGGACCGCAGGGAAGAGCCGATTTGAAATCCGAGATTTGAGATTTGAAATCCAGGATCGGAGACTCAGAACACGGGATTTGCCAATATCATGAGGGACTACCGAAATCTGAGTTTTGAATGTCGAAGGTCTGAGACTCGGGACATGGGATTTGAGATCTGAGATTTGAGATTTCAAATTTGTCAATCGCGAATTCGTGTTTGCGACGTGGTGTTTGGGATTGTCAGTGCTCTGAGGCGTCCCGGTTTACACTCTGCGAAAGTAGCCAGCAATGACCTACCAACGCTTCGAAGATCTCCCCGTCTGGCAGGCGGCGATGGAACTGGCCGTGCAGGTGTTCGCTCTGACCGAGGACCGGGCTTTCGGCAACAAAGGCGACTTGCGGAACCAGCTTCAACGGGCGGCGATTTCGGTAGGTAACAACATCGCGGAAGGCTTCGAGCGGGGGACAACGCAAGAATTACTGACCTTTCTGTACATCGCGCGGGGCTCGGCGGGCGAGGTGAGGTCGATGCTGCTGCTGACCGAGCGGCTTCCGCATTTCACGCATTTGAAATCTGAATTCTCAGATTTGAAATCCCTGGCCGAATCGATCTCGCGCCAGCTCCGCGGCTGGGCCGACAGCTTGCAGAACTCGCCGATCACCGGCCAGCGGCATCTCAACGAGCCGACGCGCCAGCAGTACCAGCACCAGCGCCGGTCAAACGAGTTCTGGCAGAAGCTGGAGGCCGACCACCGTCGGCGAATAGAAGGGCATATCACCGGCCAGCCGGGTCTTAGCAGAGAATAAGAGGTGAAAGATACACCTTTGATCTTTAGAGATCCAAATGCAAAGTAAGGGTTACCGTCTTGGCCGGTCGTAAGGGGGCCCTGTCCTGCCGTCATGGCAGTTCGCCCTGCAGCCACAGGCAGTTCGCCCTGCAGCCACAGGCAGTTCGCCCTGCAGCCACAGGCAGTTCGCC
>CAZTQK010000365.1:0-1616 GCA_964615635.1 uncultured Planctomycetales bacterium | reverse complement strand
CTGCAGCCACAGGCAGTACGCCCTGCAGCCGCAGGCGGTTCGCCCTGCAGCCGCAGGCGCGGTTCGCCCTGTAGCCACAGGCGGTTCGCCCTGCAGCCGCGGGTAGTTCGTCCGCGGCTGTCCGGCTATTTGAAATCTGAGATTTCAGATTTGAGATCCCTGTTGCCAGCCGCGTGCACGGGGCCTTCTGCAGCCTGGATGTCAGGCTCGTCGCCCTTGCCTCCTTCGGTACTCGCTATTACGATTCGGCTCAGCGCCGATACTGGTCGGCGGCATTTGAGAAGGGTCTGCAGCGAGTTTCAGGAGTGTTTACACCATGTCCAAGCCAATCAACGTCGGTCTCATCGGTTGCGGTTTCATGGGCCGGACGCACTCGAATGCGTACCGCAAGGTCTACAACTTCTTCCGGACGCCGCTGCGGCCGGTGCTCAAGGCGATCTGCGACGTCAACGCCGACAAGGCCAAGACTTTCGCGGACACCTGGGGTTACGAGTCCGTCGAAACCGACTGGCACAAGCTGCTGGACCGCAAGGACATCGAGTTGGTCGATATCTGCGTGCCGAACAACATGCACAAGGAGATCGCCATTGCGGCCGCCAAGGCCGGCAAGATGATCATTTGCGAGAAGCCCTTGGCGCTGAATGTGGCCGAGGGCAAGGAGATGGTCGCGGCGGTCGAGAAGGCCGGCGTGCCCAACCTGGTGTCGTTCAACTACCGGCGGGTACCGGCCGTGACGCTGGCCAAGAACCTGATCGACCAAGGGCGGCTTGGCCGCATCTTCCATTATCGCGCGGTCTTCCTGCAGGACTGGACCATCTCGGCCGACCTGCCGCAGGGCGGCGATGCGCTCTGGCGGCTGGATGTGAAGGCGGCCGGCTCCGGCGTGACCGGCGACCTGCTTGCCCACTGCATCGACACGGCGATCTGGCTGAACGGACCGATCAAGAGCGTCACCGCGATGACCGAGACGTTCATCAAGGAGCGCAAGCATACCCAGACCGGCAAGGTCGAGGCCGTGGGCATCGACGATGCGTGTGCGTTCCTGGCCCGGTTCGCCAACGGCTCACTGGCGGTCTTCGAGTCCACCCGCTACGCCCGCGGCCACAAGGCCCTGTACACCTTCGAGATCAACGGCGAGAAGGCCTCGATTGCCTGGGACCTGCACGACCTGCATCGGCTGAGCTACTTCGACCATCGCGACGATTCGCTCGTCCGCGGGTGGCGGAGCGTCCACGTTACCGACGGCGACATGCCCTACATGAACAAGTGGTGGGTGCCCGGCCTTCAGATCGGATACGAGCACAGCTTTGTGCACCAGGCGGCCGACTTCCTGGAGGCCGTCGCCAAGGGTCAGTCGGTCGGCCCGACTTTCCGTGACGCCCTCGACACCCAGAAGGTCTGCGAGGCGGTCCTGGAGAGCGCCCGCAAGGGAACGTGGGTGGAGATCGCGTGACAGCCGCACCGGCTTGACGAGCCGGCAGATTTATCCTGGTACGTGTTTAGCGTGCAAGACAGCGGGTCAGGCACCTTTTTGCAGGCTCCCCCGCATGCCGTAGTGCCAGCTGGCCTCGTTGACCTTCCCCGGGTCACCCTGCGAACCGCGTCAGGCAAAAAGG
>CAZTQK010000364.1:0-6588 GCA_964615635.1 uncultured Planctomycetales bacterium | reverse complement strand
GCTCGCTGTCGGCGTTAATGGCGTCCTGAGGCAAATCGTCGTCCGTTGGGACCACCCGACACGCCTCACGTGCTATGGAGAAGACCTTCTTGCCGTCCACCGTGGCCGGCAGATCCTGCTCGCTGTCGGTCACCTCTCGCGGATCGTTCTTCAGATACGTGTTCATGAAACGAAAGGCCGCTTTGCGTATGTCCTCGCGATCGGCATGCGGGCCGACGCTGACCACGGCATCAACGCGATCTCCGACCCCAAACAGGCTGTACAGCCGTTCGAGCCGGTTGATCACTCGCTCGTTGGCATCCATGGGAAAGATGCCGTCTTGGGTGCCGTTGACAAACAGCAACGGCCGTGGCGCAACCAAGCCGGCGATGTGGGTCCACGGCCAGGTGAAGGTATTGTGCAGAAACATGCAGTCGCAGTGGCCGTTGATCGTTCGGTTCGGCACATATGAGACCAGATCGGCCATACCGCTGACCGCCGCCGCGGCCTTCACGCGTTCGTCCGCGGCCGCAATCCAGAAAGTGGCCGCTCCACCCCCGCTTCTCCCGGTAACAGCGATACGTTCGGAGTCGACATCCGGCCGGCTCACCAGATAATCGATGCCGCGAATGCCGTTCCAGCATTCGACGCCGGCTGGCGTGTAGCCTCGCGAGTGCCACCACCAACGGCCTTCCCGGTAGGTACCGTGGTGGATCGAGGCAATCTCGCCCAACTGAAGCGTATCCACCATCAGGCAAACATACCCGTGCTTGGCAAACCAGATGCCGTTGGCCTGGTAGCCGGTCTTGTTGCCGTTGCGCCCCTGGTTACCGTGGCCGCAAACGTACAGGATGCCCGGCAGGCGATCACCGTTCTTGATCTCGGTCGGTCTGTAGAGGTTCGCGGTCACGTACAGCCCGGGCCGGCTTTGGTAGTGTAGTTTTTCGACTGTGAAGCCGTCCTTTTCCAGCGTGCCGGTCACTTTGGCGTGCAGGTCTGTCTTCTCCGGCAGCGGCCACAGGCCCAGCATGTAGAAATACTGTTCAAGCATCGCGGGCCGGGCCTTCTGCCAATCCTTTGCCGTCTCGATCCCCTCCAGGAACCGGGCATCCGTACGCTCTGCCTCGGCCTGCATGAAGGCCTGGATCATGACGTCGCCGGGCTGGCCGCGGTCCGGCTCGCGGAGTGCCTGCCCCATGACCCCGGACGCCATAGCCGCAACGACTGCCACGAGTGTCCCACTGCATCGCCAGTCCATCATTTGTTTCTCCCGATCGGGGCCGCGCCAAGCCACTCGCGTTCACCGAAACGCAGGGCCTTGCCTTGTCGTCAGGGTTGGGCTTATCCTGTTGACAGGACGTTACCATCCTGGATAGTCATGAGTCAACCAACATCGGAGGGTATTATGGCCCATCGCGTCAATTCCTTGCCAGTCCTGTCTCTCCTTCTCTTGGCAGTAATCGGATTGCCCTCGGCGGCACACGGTGAACCCGTGCGGGCCACCGAACAAATGACCGGCCCGTGGCAACTGTTTATTGATGACTACCTCATCGAATCAAAGCACAACGTTGTGCGGCGGTATCACCCGTTCCGCAAGCACTCGGGCAATCCGCTCATTGTGGTGGACAAGCCTTGGGAAGCCCACGTCGTTGCCGCGTGCACCGTCCTGCCCGGTGAGGACGGAACGGGGTTTCGGATGTGGTACTACTGCTGGACCGAAGACAAGTCCTCGAAGAAAGGGCGTGGCTCGTTCATGTGCTACGCGGTGAGCAAGGACGGGCTCAAGTGGGAAAAGCCGAATCTCGGGCTGTACGAGTGGAGCGGTGACGGGACCAAGAACAACAACATTGTTCCACATGGCCCCGGGCATGTGATGCACACTCCCTGGGAGAAGGATCCGCAGAAGCGGTACCAGGGCGTTGGTGGCATGTACCATGCGTTCTCGTCGCCCGACGGCCTCAACTGGAAACAAGAATCCACAGAGAAAATCATCTCCGGCGGCGACACGAGCCATTTCTACTGGGACCCGCACACCAAGCGGTTCCGTTGCACGGTGAAGGGCGGGGGCAATGGCTGTGTGAGCGGGCTTCGCCGCAGGGTCGTGGGCTTCAGCGAAACAACCGATCCCACCAAGTTCCCACCTCTTCGCATGGTCATGGCTCCGGATGACGTCGACGACCTGTGGTGCAAGCCCGAGACGGTCCAGCGAACCCATTTCTACGCCTGCCCGGTCCTGCCGTATGAGACCATGTACATCGGCCTGCTCCAGATCTACCGGGCCGAGGAGCCCGAGGGCTACTTCCATGGGCCTCTGTGGCTGGAACTGGTGAGCAGCCGCGACGGCGTACACTGGCTGCGCGAGGAGCCGGACACCTCCGTGCGCAACATCTACGCCCTGGACAGCGTCAGCCGGCCGCCGCTGCTGGACATCGGCAAGTACCGGGAGTTCGACCGCGGCATGGTGATTGCCCCGACGCCGCTGCTGGTCGGCGACGAGTTGTGGGCTTTCTACACCGGCTACGACGAAGAGCATGACCTGCTGCCGTATCGATCGGCGATCGGCCTGGCCAAGCTGCGGAAGGATGGCTTTGCCTCCCTCGACGCGGACGAAGTACCCGGTGAAGTGTTGACCAAGCGATTCGAGAACGTCGACGGGCCCCTTCAGGTCAACTATCACGCGCGAGGCGGTTCCATTCGAGTGGAACTCATCGGCGCCGACGGCCGGGTCATCCCTGGTTACGCGCGCGAGGACTGTGAACCGCTGACGGGCGATGCGGTCCGCGGCACGGTCAACTGGAAGACGAAGAAGGAGCTCCCGAATGGAGGTCCGGTGCGGTTCCGGTTCGTCCTTGATCATGGTCGTCTTTACTCGTTTATGGCGGGTCAGAACGCCAAGCCGATCGACGAGCCTCCTGTTCCGGTTCTGCAGGCTCTCTACACGTTCGAGGGCAATACGGAAGCTTGGTCTGACGGGCTGGGCGGCGACGGGCTGCAAGCCCTGCGCAACCTCGGGACGTCCACGCTGGATCACAAGAATCCGGAGCCCGCTTTCGGCCAGAGGTCGCTCGTGGTCGGCTCACCATGGCGTCCGTGGAACCGCGTGGAGATTCTCGGCACGGATGACCTGGGCAGGCACTTCACACTGGCTGCCATGGCCAAGAGCGGCAACAACAAGCACGCCCGGCTGTTCAGTGCATACAACGGGAACTTCCCGGTGAGCAGCGCTGAGCTCATCTTCGACTTTGATCCGAGCGGCCGCGTGATCAACGGCCTGCGCCTGGTCTGCAAAGGCCTCGAAGTCGACTCAGATGCAGTGACGTTTGCCGATGGCAAGTATCACCACCTGGCGGTGGTCTTCGACGACGGATGCGTGACGTTCTATCTGGACGGCAAGTCAATCGGTCAACAATGGATACCTGGCGGCGAGCCTGTGAAGCTCGCTCGCAACCTGCTGATCGGTGAGGATGCACATCGCGGCAGCGACGAGCAATTGATGGGCAACGTGGATGACGTGCTGGTGCTGGGACGGGCCATGTCGGCCGAGGAGATCGCATCACTGGCGAAGGATGGGGCGACGGCGTTTTTCGCCAGGGCTGACAAGTCGGCACTCATGGCTCCGCGGTGAGTACAAGAGTCGCACATGTGCCGAGCCAGCGCGGTTTGGGCCAAGTGATCAAGGGGTCTGCCCGTCCTCCACCACGACCGCGTCCGACGGCACTTGGTCGCCGAGTTCGACCGCCTTCACGGCTCTCGACAAATCAGTGTCAATCAGCCGGATGCCGGCGCTCTCGGGTCCCTCAACGCGCAGGAACGGAGCAGCGCCCGGCGGACACAGGCCTCGTTCGATGGTCATTTGGCGGCCGTTCTGGATTCGCATGCTTGGCCCGGAGGCAGGCACGACGGCGACGTTCGCAAGGCGAAGATCCTTCACGTTCGAACACGCTGCGCCCTCGCGGGCTGCCATGGTAACGTTCTCAAGAATCAAGTCTTCGATCGGCTGCTCGGGCAGACCCGAAATGCGCACCGCTTGGCCGGCTCTGCGGCAAACCACGTCACTGATGTGAATCTTTCGGAACGTCGGCGCCTTGCCCTCATCCGATCCGAAGTAGGCCTTGTAGTCGGTGTGCACAGTGATGGCTTGGCCGCTGATGTCGCCAAGATCGATGTCGCGATAATACACGTTTTCAACGATCCCCCCACGGCCGAGGGACGATTTCAGACGGATGCCGATCTGCGATCCGCTGAAATCGCAGTCGTGCACGAAGACGTTCCGCACCCCGCCGGACATGTCGCTTCCGATCACCACACCGCCGTGTCCGCGCATCATCCGACAATGCCGCACGACGATATTCTCAGAGGGCCGCCCTACACGCCAGCCGTCTTCGTTCAAGCCCGATTTGATCGCCACGCTATCGTCGCCGGTTGCGAAGGTGCAGTGCTCGACGACCACGTTGCGACAGGAGTCCGCATTGAAACCGTCGTTGTTCGGCCCATCATTGGTAACCGTGACGCTGCGAACAAGAACGTTCTCGCAGTAGACCGCTTGGATCGTCCAGAACGGACCGCTGGTGATGGTGATGCCCTCGATCAGCACGTTTCGGCAGTTGATCGGCTGGATAAACTGCGGGCGAAGGGGTTCCTTCTCATTGGCGAACAGCCGCTGCCTCACGTCAGTGTCGGCCAGGACCATGCCATACAGCTTTCGCGAGACGCGGTCCTGCTCTTTGACCCAGCCCCACCAGGCCTTCCCCTGGCCTTCGAGCTTGCCGCGGCCGGTGACGGCAATATTGACGCAATCTCTTGCATAGATGAGCGGCGAGTAGTTCCAGCACTCGAAGCCCGCCCAACGAACGAACACCGCCGGCAAGTAGTCCGCCGGATTGGTGCTGAATCGCAATTCGGCGCCGTCGGCCAAGTGCAACTCCACGTTGCTCTTGAGGTGAATCGCACCCGTGAGCCAGACGCCGGCCGGGACCAAGACCCGGCCGCCACCCTTCTCAGCGCAGTCCGCGATGGCCCGGGCAATGGCCGAGCTGTTCAGCGTCTTTCCATCGGCCACCGCACCGAACTGCTCGATACTCACCTGCCGATCGGGAAAAACGGGCGGTTTCACTTCGGGCATCTCGAATGGGGCCTTCTGATCTTGCAGAGCATTCCGGATTCGACGGGCAACCCTCTCGGCTAAAAATCGCGACCCTTCCTTTGTGAAATGGACATTGGCCTTCTGCTGATATCTGTCCAGATACGGCCATACCCAGGTATGCAGGTCGTTGACCGTCACGCCATGCCGGTCCATGATTTCGCGAGCTGCTGCGTTGAACTCGATCTCCTGGTCCCTGATTCGACCGGCGGCACCTTCCGGGATCGGCGTCGTACTCGCCCAGATCAGTTTGGCACCGGATGCCTTGAGGCGAAGCACGAGCTTCTCAAGGTTCTCCCGATACTGCTCAATCGTCGAAACACGCGGAGCGGTGAGGTCGAGTTTCCCATCCCGGACATGCTTGAGATCGTGGAGCCCCCAGTTGAAATGGATAACGCTCCATTTTTCCGACCCGATCCAGGCATCCAGTTCCTTCAGGCCTTTCCACGTGTCCGCCGCGTTGCCCGGATTGTGTGTGACATCAGCCACGCCGTTCAGCATCTCACGCACCGGTTCGTTGTAGCCGATCGAAATGGAGTCTCCGATGATCAGCACGCGAGGCCGGGCGGCACTCTCGCTCCGCGCGGTCGCGGCAATCGAAATGAACGAGAGAAGCAGGGAGCACAACAGCAAGTGCCGGGATATCGTGGTTCACATCTCCCATTCCGCGCCGGCGGGACACACGGCTCTTATCGCGGCCGGGTCTGTGGTGCGGCTTTTCTCTTGCCTTTGACCAGTTCTTCCTGGACCTCGTCGGGCGGGTAGTTGGGGCTGTAGAGCATGGACGACGTTCGCACAACCAGCCTGCCGTCCTTGACGAAAAAGTCGCCTCGCTCGGACAAGTGCTTAACCATACGCTCGCGCCAAACACGCAGCCTGTCCTGCTGCGCCGGGTCAGCCGCCAGGTCGTGCAGTTCCCTGGGGTCCGCCTTCAAGTCGAAAAGCTGCTCCCTGCCGCTGTCCGCGTAGAAAATGTACTTGGTCTGCCCGTCGGTCAGCGCGTTCCAGGATTCCGAGCCCGCGTAGCAGCGGCTATGCTCGAGATCGATCCAGGGCCGCCAGTTGCCGGAACGGCCGCGAATCAGTTCGAGCAGGCTGCGGCCGTCGAACTCGCGTTCGTCCATCTCCACACCGGCGGCATCCAGGAAAGTGGGCAAGACGTCGCGCAGCTCGACCGGCTGCGTCAGAACCTGGCCTCGCGTAGCGGCCATACTCGCCGGCCAGCGCACCAGCATGGGAACACGAGCCGAACCCTCATAGGCATAGGTCTTGCGCCACAAGTGATGATCGCCGACCATGTCACCGTGGTCGCAAGTGAAGAGAATCAACGTGTTGTCGAGCCAGCCGCGTTCATTCAAGGCGGCGAGGATACGGCCGATCTGCTCGTCGATGAAACTGACGGAACCGTAGTACGCTCGCTTCGACTTGATCGGCTGCTCGGGCCCGAGGTTGCCCCGCCAGAGGGTGTG
>CAZTQK010000363.1:0-6595 GCA_964615635.1 uncultured Planctomycetales bacterium | reverse complement strand
TTGTTCTGGTTGAGGAAGAACTGGTAGTTCTCAGCCCAGTTGGTGCTGTGAGCGTCGCCGAGCATGCCCAAGGTGTCGCTGGCGGGGATGTTGTATCCGGCGGCCATCAGTTCGGCGACCTGGTTTCTGTTCGCCTCACCCTTGAGATCGACCATGGCGTCGAAAATGCCCCGGACCAGGCTTTCCATGATCCCCGGGTTGTCTTTGGCAAAGTCGGCCCGGGCGAACCACACGTCGGCGATGAGCTTGTTGGCGGTCGCCGTGGTCACCAACATGCGGTTCCCCTTGACCTTCTCGAGGTTGTAGATGTCCGGCGCCCAGGAGACGGCCCCGGCGATCTCCTTCTGGCCGTTGAAGGCGGCGGCGGCCTGGAAAGCGTCGGGGGTGTAGACCATGTCCACTTCGGAGGGCTGAAGACCGCCGGCAACCAGCATGTTCAGGGCGAAATACTGAGAGGGCGAGTTCTGAGCCAGGACCAGCTTCTTGCCTCGCAAATCGGCCACGGTCTTGATGGAGTCGCGTACCACGATGCCGTCGCCGCCGTTGGACCAGTCCACCTGCTGGTAAATCCGCGGCATCACCCGGCTGTCTCGAGGCTTGCCCGAAGCATCGACGAAACCCTGCATGAACAACGGCACCATGTCGAGCGTGGCCCAGCCGATGTGGATATCGCCGCTGGCATAGGTGTCACGCATGGCCACCGGATCGTCGATCAGCACCAATTCGACCCTAAAATCCTTGCCGTCCGGCGTTTTCCAGACCTTGCCCCGTTTGAAGCCATCGTTGGCAAAGATGATCGGCGACCAGCCCGCCCAGACGTTCAGGGCGAATCGCACGGTGTTGTCCGTCATCGGTTTGTAAGCCGAAGTCCCTTTGACCTCGGGGAGTCGCTCGACCGGCTTGAAGGCGTACTCCTTGACCGTGGTCACGCCCGTCGGGTTGCTGGCATCTTCGACCTGCTCGCCGCCCGGCAACTGACCCACATCTCCGCCGGGTGTTTTCTCCTCGGGGGCAAACAGGTCACTCCGGTAGACTGCGAAGGCCACCAGTCCGACGATAATAATGCCCAGTACCGCGTAGAACGGCCCTTTAGGTTGCCCTGCCATGGTCCTGCCTCCCATCTGTGGTTGTTGTCGGCTCGTCCACTGGGATGAGCCTGTGATCCTTACGCGATGCCGGTTCTTTTCGGCGGTGATAAGATCACCTCCGCTGTTCCGGCGGTCAAGAGCGGCCGGCCCGGCTATTCCTTTTCCGCGGGCGCCTCGGCCAGAATTCTCTTTTCATAGATGTCCGTCAGGCGGGCCCGGAGCTGTGCTCCGTCGGCGGCCTCGGTTGTATATCCGTTCACCTCACTGAGAAAACCAAATTTGTCTCCCGAGGTATCAAAGGCAATGAAGTGCATCTCCACCTCTCCCTGGGTCTGGGCGTAGAGTTGCCGCGAGACCTGGGCCGGCGGCCGGCCGGCGGTATTCTCGCCGTCGGTGACGCAAATGAGATACTTGCGCACGCAGCCGGACTGGTAAAGGGCCTCGAAACCCGCCTCGACCGCCTCGCCGATCGCCGTGCCTCCGCCGGGCCGCGGAATCGTCTGCAAGGCCTTTTCTGTCTTGGCCGCATCGAACCGTCCCATCGGCAACACCGGTGAGGCCGAACTGCTGAAGTTGAACAGGCCCATCTCCAGGATGCGGTCCGCGTGGCTCTTCTCCCACTGGTCGGTGTAGTCGACAATCTCCTTCAAGGCGTCGCGGGCGATGAGGTACTTGGGCCGCTGCGCGCCCTGCCGGTCGGCAACCGCCTCGTTCATGCTGCCGGATGTGTCGACGAGAACCACCACCGCGGTGCACAACCGCTGATCAGTCTGTGGCAGGGGAATCAGATGGGTGGCGACCTCAGCGGTCATCGGGACCGGCGATCCTCGTGGCGAGCTGGGGGTCGGGGAGCGGTCGCAGCCGTGCAGCACCAGCCCAAGGCCCAGAACCAACTGCCCTACCAACCGGCCGGCGCGCCATCCATCTCGTCTTCTTGCCGGACTACTGCCTGCTATGGTCTTCATGGGCTCATCCTCTTTCAGTTCAAGTCTTGACCGACCGAATAAGCCTGGGTTTGCGTGTCGGTTTAGCAGGTTATCTTCGGCGAGGCAATGATAAAACCGCCGCTTTTTTTGAATCGGCCTAGCCATGAAAAGCCGTCTTGGGCCGATTCTCCTGCACCGAATGCAGCATCTGCATCAGGTCATATGCGGTCAGTTCGCACAGCAGCCGGGTGATCTTCTCGTGCAGGGCGTCGCCAAGTTGCGGCTCAATTTCCTTCAACAACCGGATCAGCCGGCCCTCCTGAGCAGCAAGCTCAGATTCATCAATTCTGCCGTCCGCCACGGCCTCCATGAACGAGGACAACTGGCGGGCATACTGATCGATGAGCGGCTTGTGGGAGTTCGCATCGAGCCAACTCGACTTCTTGGGCCTGGTCGCCTTCGCGGCCGGAATGCTCCGTTTGCCCTTCTTCGGGCCGCTCTTCCTGGTGATGCCCTTCGCCGCCCGCCGGACCTTCCTCTTCTTGACCATCGCTTTCTTCTTGGCCATACGTGACTCCTTCATGCTTAATCCTTCAGAAGGCTTCGAATCGCCATCATGCGCTCCTGGAGTTTCACCCGCCCGCCGGGCTCGGCCACCTTCGCGCGCCAGTCCGGCGGCAGAAACTCGATCTCCGTGCACTCCAGCACCGCCGCCAGTTCCTGCAGCTCTTTCTCCAGACCCTGCGCAGACGGAATGAAGGCGTCGATTGCCTGCTGAATGTCCTCTGCCAGCGGCTGGTCTCGCCCCGTACACGCCGATCGTCGTGCGGCCGCCAGGACGACGCTCTCGATGTCCGCCCCGCTCAGGTGCCGGTCAGCCTTCACCGGCGGAATCAACTCAGGTGCCAGGGAAATCCCGTTCTTGCGGGCCATTGCCAGGAACATTTCACGGATCTCGGCCTCGCTCTGAGGGTAGAACATCGGAATGTGAACCTCCGCCCGACCCTGGCGCTTCAGGTCGATCGGCAGCAGGTCCGGCCGGCAGGTCAGCAGCATCCACAGGATCCGGCCACGGTATCGCGTATCGCCCATCTGGCTGGCGATCATCGAGAACACGCGGCTGGAAGTTCCCGAGTCACCCTCGGCTGAGCGGTTACCGAGCGCCGCGTCCGCCTCGTCGATGATCACCACCACGGGCCCCAACGAGCGCAGCACGGTCAGCACTTGTTCAAGGTTGCCCTCGGTTTCGCCCACGTATTTCGACCGGAAGTTCCGCAGCTTGAGGCAGGGGATGCCGATCGTGCCCGCGTAGCATTCGGCCAGAAAAGTCTTGCCCGTGCCCACCGCGCCGCAGAGCAGATAGCCCATCGGGGCGGACTCGAATCGCCCCCGGGTAATCAACTCGGCATCGCTTTCAAGCCGCTTGCGAGCGACCTCCTGGCCGACAACCAGATCCAGCTTGTGTTTCGGTTCGACAAACTCGACAAGACCCTGGCACTGTCGCTCAATCATGGCCTTCTTGAGGTCGCGGAATCTGGCGGCATCAATGCCTTGTCCGGTGTACCGCGACTGCGAGAGCACCGTGTTGAGGCTCACCAGGCTGAGACCACTGGACTGATCGGCCAGCATCTTGGCGGTGAAATCCTCCGAGGGCGAAAGCTTCTCCGTCTCGCACACCCACACGGCAAACGACTCGCGCACGCTCGCGTCGGGCAGCGGGATCTCGATCGCGGCCACGTGCGGATTGCGGACCAGCCGATCATTGAGCTCGGTCAGTTTGTCGGCCACCAGGCAGAAGGCAACGTTCAATCGTTTGATATATGGGTTCTGAGCCCAACCCAGCAGCCTGACCAGATTGGTGCCCTGGGCCCGGGCCAGTCCGCCGGTTTCACCGGCGGGAACCAGATACTGAGCGTAATCAAGGATCACGCAGATGCTCTTGCGCCTGGTTCCATCCGGCTCGACGATGTTGCGCTCGATGATCTTGTCAAGGAGCAGAAGCACGTTATCCGGGTCACGCGGCCAGGAATCAGCTTCGCCCAGCCGGGCGCCGAGATACTGCACCATGGATTGCAGGCGCTGCGGGTCGCTGCCGGCCAGCGGTCGCAAACCGCGACCCAGATCGTATTGCAGCACGACGTCCCATGTGCCGAACACCTGAGTCGCGAGAAACTCCGAGAGGTTGACATACGCTTCGCCGTCGCGTGTCGGGCAGCGCACCAGGTCGTGGACGTTCCCATGGAAGACGAACAGGCAGGTCGTCCCCGAGAAATACAGATCCGCCAGCCCTTTGGCCCATGCGGGGTACCAGGGGGGAACGGACGAGCGACGAGCAAGAAGCGGGGAGTCGATCATGAGTCGCTGCCAAGCATTTCCTTGTTCTTCGCCGGTCCGAGTTCCTTGGCGGCCTCGGCCACCTTGGTCGTTTCGGGGGTGACGAATCCCATCTGGACCTCGAAGTCACGCAGGGCCTGGTCGGCCAAGGCCTTCTCCATCGCCTGTTCGCGGTGAACGTCCTCGACGCCCTCGCTGGACAGGTCGGCGGCCACGCGCGTCTTGGCCCGGTTCAGGCTGATCTTGTCCTGAATGACCTGCTCGATCTGCCCGAAATCGGTGCTGACATCAAAGTCGAAGGATTGAGCCAGCTTGGCCATCTCGGCCTCGGCCCGGCTCATCTTCAGCTCGGCGTCGTAGCGGGCGATCTTCTCTCGCACCTTGGCCAACTTGCCGCCGGCATGCCTGATCTTGGTCAGGTTGTTGTTGTACGCCTCCTCGTGCAGCTTGAGCTGTTGTTCGTTCTCTGCGAGTTCCTGTCTGGCCTTCTGCAACTCGAGTGCGAAGCGCGCGGCGGTTTCGCGGTCGCCCGCCTGGAGATAAGCCTTGACCTTGGCCTCCAGGCTGGATACGTGAGTCTTGTCGCTGGTCACCTGGCGGGTGACTCTCTCCACCAAGGCGCGATACTGTTCCAGCCCCTCGCGTCCTTCCTTCAACTGGTTGACGGCCATGTCATACTCATACTGCATCTGGGCGATGGGGTCGGCGGTCCAGAAGAAGTTGGCCAGCTTGTTCAGTTGAGCCTTGAGGGTATGCCAGAGTTTACCAATGATCATTTCACACCTCGTGTCTTTCGGTCAGGGCGGACGGGGTACAATCCGGACTCGGCGGCATTTCCTTCCCCGCCGCACGGGGAGAGACCTGCCCACCGGCTCAGTGTGATCGTGTATATCGGGCCGTAGTAGTGCTGTCAATTATACGTTTGGGACATTGTTATAAGGCGTATGGGAGCAGAGTATTCGCCGGCAGTCCTGCAGGTTTTCGACCAAGCGGGGGTTCCGGTGCGGGTGTCACCCTGAAGGTGCTAAGGGGGGGTGATGGGTGGCGCCGATGTATTGCGGGATGCCGAACGACCCGCCAGTGGGCCCGGTACCGGTGAGTGTTCAGGCTTATCGGGCCAAAGGGCACAGGGGAGCGGACGCTTCTAGCGGCCGAGCCTGCGCCGCCCGGTTGCAGGGTCCGACCGCAACGGTGACAAATGGCCGTTGACATGGACACGCTTGCAGGAGCATGGGCAGCCAAGGCTCAGACCCTGGCTGACTGGACGGCGGCCCACATGGTGAACCGCACCGACCAGTGGGCCCAGTATTTGCCGCCTGAGCAGCGCAGCTACAGCCGGATCGTTCGCATCGCGCCTCCCAAGCAGTTGCGTGGGCAGGTCTCTCTCACCACCGAGTTGCTGGCCCGCCACTATACCGGGGCCAGCGTCGGGCATTTGATCGGGTTGCACGCCAAGGGCGTCGACAACAGCGCCCGCTGGGTGACCATCGACCTGGGCCAGCACGACCCGTCGGCACCGGCGACACCCTCCGCCAATCTCAGGGCCGCCCTCGCCTGGTATGACACGCTCAAGGAACAGGGCTTTCATCCCATCCTGGAGGATTCCAGCGGCCGGGGAGACTACCACTTGTGGGTCATCTTCGGCAGCAAGGTCGACGCGGGCACCGCCTGGATGTTCGCCCGAACACTGGTCGGCAACTACGCGGACCTGTCGCTGCCGGTTCCTACGAAAGTCTATCCACGGCGCGCCCAGGTAGAGTCGGCCAGTTTCAAGGACTGGGTGCGCCTGCCCGGCCGTCACCATAGCCATAATCACTGGAGCAAAATCTGGGATGGCGGGAAATGGCTGGAGGGTGCGGATACGGTGGATGCCATTCTGCAGACACGCATCGAGCCGGGCCATTTCTCGCTGCGGTCGCACGCCTTGCCGCCGCAAACAATCCCGTCTGACAGCGAACTGGTGAGCATCGAAGAACAGGTGGCCGAGGTTTTCCAACTGCCGCCCGGGTCCGCATCCCTGTCAGAGCAGGAAGACGAAGACCAGGCGAGCCCCATCGGGGCCTCTCCGCAGGCCAAGGCCGCGTCGGTTGCCGAATCGACACCGCCGACTCCCGCGGCCGATGCCGGCGAAGACGATCTTGCCATGATCATCCGGGCGTGGCCTCATCTTCCCCCTGTCGTCAAGGCGGGTATTGTCGCCATGGTGCGCAGCGCCCAGACGCAGCGCGGCCTGTAGTCGACAATGGC
>CAZTQK010000362.1:0-6598 GCA_964615635.1 uncultured Planctomycetales bacterium | reverse complement strand
GGCCAGGTTCTTGATCGCCTTGAGGATATCCGGGTGGGCATGCCCGCAAGATGTCACCAGCACGCAGGAGGAGAAATCGATCCACCGGTCGCCGTAGGGATCGCGGACCGTGGCTCCCTCGCCGCCGTGCCAGAGGACCGGGGGCTGGCCACCCATGCTGCGAGGCTCCATCTCGCGCAGGCGCGTCAGAAAGGGTACCGAGTCGGGCACGGGGATCGGCGTGCGGATCGTGCGATACGTTGTACTGATCGGCTCAACCTCACGAGGCTGAAGCGGGAATTCCTTGGTTGCCATCTGTACAGATCACTCCTGCGATGAACTCTGCTGCGGCGAGTAGTCACGAAACGCGACGGCCGGCCTGTCGCCGTATTGAATCAGAACCTCCCGGCCGTCGGTGAGGATGCTCTTGCGTGCCGCCTCGATTACCAGTTCGTTGTAGCTGCTGTTGGCGGGAGTGGCCATGATTCCTTCGCGATCGAGTTGTGCGACGAGTGCTCGGCGTTCGTCCAGGCCGGCGATCTGCGAAGCCCGACAGCAAGCCTCGATGATGTACTTGACGCTGCGGTGGCCGTAACCGACGGGGGTCAGGCCCGGTCCGCCGGTGTCGAGCAACTGGAAGTAATCAGGATTGGGCTCGGCATAGGTGGTATCGCCCGGCTCGTTGCCGGCCGACGTGTAGTGGTAGGTCACGCCCCGGTAGGCGTCAGAATGCTCAATCAGCGTCGCGTCGGTTTTGCCCTGGCACCACATCGTCAACCCCTGCGCATTGCCGCCGGCGGCGCCGGAGGGATAGCCGATGGCGTTGGCGACGCTCAGAATCGCGCCATTCTCCCATCGTACTCGTCCGTCGGTCCAGAGGAACCCCTCGTTGCCGTTGGGGTAACGATCGCGGATGCCGCAGACGCTGACCGACACGGGCCTCAATCCAGTGATGAAGGCGACCAGATCGACGTAGTGGCAGCCCACGTAGGTGAACATGTCGGTGTTCTTGCATGTGCACCAGTTCTGGAAGTTTGAATCGCGATAGTAATAGGGCTCGTGCAGAAACGCCTGGCCGAGCCGGAACTCACCCAGTCGGCCCGCCCGGTAAGCCTGCCTGGCCATCAGACTGCGATGGTCGAACCGCTTGTGGTATTCGATTCCGACGAGCAGGCCGCGTTCATGTGACCGGTGGGTGATGTCCTCGGCATGATCGTGCTTCAGGACCAGCGGCTTGACCGTGCAAACGTGCAGATCGTTGTTCAGGGCTTCGCAGATCATCGGGTAATGAATCTGGTCCGGTGTCGCGATGACCGCAATGCTGTGGCGAGGGGCTGCCTTGAGAACGTCGCGATACAGCTCGGGATGGATCGACCCGGGCGGAACCTTGTCCGGGTCCGGATGGGCGATGAATCCCTGGCCCGGAAATGCCCGAGCCAGTGTCGGTGATGATCTCAGCTCCGCGATATGAGCGGGAAGCTGCGAACAGATGTGGATTTCGCCGATCCGGTGGGTTCGCTGCATGTGAAACAGCGTCGGCAGGATTTGCGTCCTGACGATCATCCCGCCGCCGACAATGGTCACCTGTGGTGCAGTCATTCGTGTGATGCCGTCCCGCCGTCCCGAGGTCTTCCTGGCCTGCAACACCGGCCGATCTGCTCCAGCCGAATCATGCCGGCGATCAAACCCGGCGGGACCACAGAAATCCAGTGGGGCAGATCAGGTTCGTGGCAGGCTTCTATAGCCGGTGGTTGTCCGTCAGCAGGCTGCGGGTGGTCCTGTCAACGGGTACAGCCAAGGCACGATGATATGATTTCGTGACCGGAATTGTCAACAATCCCAGGGCCGGCAGCGTTGTCCGGGAAGGCATCATGGAACCGGCTCGTTCCGGTGCGCGGATCTGTCTGGGTGAAAGCCGGGCGAGTTCACCTGTTCCGCTGCTGGCGAGTCTGAGGATTCTGCCACAACGGCTCAATGTTGTCTCGATTCCACGTCTCGTAGGCCCTGGTCAGGCGGTCAACGACTTCGCGCTCCACAGCAGCCAGATCGTGCTGTTCGGAGATGTCCTTCTTCAAATCGAACAGCCGGGGGCCTTCCTGCCGACTATGGACGAGCTTCCAGCAGCCTTCGCGGACCGCCCATGCGTTCCCGCCGCCCATTCGCCAGAAAAGCCGTTCGTGCGGCGGGGTTTTGATTTGTCCCAGCAGATGGGGCATGAAGTCTCGACCGTCAAGTTTCGCCGCAGAGGGGACCTTGGCGCCGCAAACGGCTGCAATCGTCGGCAACAGATCAATCGTCGACACTGGCTCATTGTATACGCCGGGCTTGAGCACGCCCTTCCAGCGGATTATGAAGGGCACGCGGATACCGCCTTCGAATAGCTGCCCCTTCGCACCGCGCAGAGGCACGTTGGTCGAGGCGTTCTTTTCCAGCGGACCGCCGTTGTCGTTCAGGAAGAAGACCAGCGTGTTCTCCTCGATGTTCAGCTCGCGAAGCCGGGCGAGTATTTGGCCGATACCGTCGTCCATGGCACTCAGCATGGCGGCGTAGGTTCGGCGATTCTGATCGCTGATTGTCTCGAAGCGGTCGAGGTACTTGGCAGGGGCCTGCAGCGGGCCGTGGACGGCGTTGTAGGCCAGGTAGAGGAAGAATGGCTTGGCCTTGTTTCGTTCGATGAAGGCGACGGCCTCGCGGCTGAAAGCATCGGTAAGGTAGTCCTTCTCGTCGAGGTTCTCCTGGTTGCGCATCAGCGGAATCTGGTACTCGGCGCCGCCCTTGCGATCTGGTAGATAGATGTGGCCGCCGCCGAGGAACCCGAAGTAATCGGCGAAGCCTCGTTTGTTGGGATGCAAACCGGGGGCTGCACCGAGGTGCCATTTGCCGATCGCACCCGTCGCGTAGCCGGCGTCCTTCATCACATCCGCGATGGTCACCTCGCTGAGCGGGAGGCCGAGCTTGTCGTCGGCAGGATCCCACTTCGGGTTGTTCTCATGCCCGAAGCGATGCTGGTACCTCCCGGTCATGAGCGATGCCCGCGTCGGGCTGCAGAACGAGTGGGCCGCGTACCCGCTGGTGCATCTGATGCCGGCGGCGGCCAGCGAGTCGATATGAGGCGTGCGAGTATCCTTGCAGCCGTGACATCCGAGGTCACCATAGCCCATGTCGTCTGACAGAATCACGATCACATTGGGTTTGGGGGGCGCGGTATTTGCTGCGGCAACTGTCGTCGCTGCCACGAGCAGGGTGGAGACACCGCTCAGGAAGATACGGTTCTTGCGCATGCTGCTTCCTTTCGTGTTGTGGGCCGCGCCGGCGACTTCTGGCGAAGGATATGTTGCCCGGTCCGGCGGCTCGATTCAACTGTGAGGCCCGGCCGGCGCCCGGTCAGTCGGATGCTGTACCAACTCCCCGCGATTGGTGATACCATGAAACCGGAATAATGGAGGCATATCGCATGGATTCCCAAACAAGCTCGTCTGTCGGCCGCAGGGGTGTTCTGACGGGGGTTGCACTGACGCTGTCACTCCTGATGGTCAGCAGTCAATCAGAGGGACAGGCGACCAAACCGGCGGGCAAGCTTCTGGCCGGGGCGAACGCCGTGGACATTACCCCGACAGAACTGCCGGTCATTGTCAACGGCGGCTTTCTCGAGCGGACGGCCGACAAGGTTCACGATCGACTCCACGCCAAGTGTCTGGTGCTGGACGACGGCCGCGAGCGGCTGGCCATGGTCGTGGTCGACACCTGCGTTCTGCCACGCGAGCTGCTCGATGAAGCCAAGGAGCTGGCATCCAAGGCGACCGGCATCACAACCGACCACATGATGATCTCGGCGACGCACACCCACAGTGCGCCGTCAGCCATGGGCTGCCTCGGCACAGACGCGGACACAGCTTATGCGGCGAAGCTGCCGGCGTGGGTTGCCGAGTGCATCATTGGGGCGGCCGGCGGGCTCAGGCCGGCGAAGATCGGCTGGGCAACGGTCAACGACCCGGAGCACACGCACTGCCGCCGGTGGATCCGACGACCGGACAGGATTGGGATCGACCCGTTCGGCGAGCCGACCATCCGGGCAATGATGCATCCTGGATACAACAATCCCGACTATGAAGGACCGTCCGGGCCTGTCGAGTCGGAGGTCAGTGTCGTGTCTGTACAATCGACTGAGGGGCGGCCTTTGGCACTGCTGGCGAACTACTCGATGCACTACGCCGGCGCGCCTGCGGTTTCTGCCGACTATTATGGCCAGTTCGCAGAGAAGATGATCGATCTGCTCGGCGCCCGCGACAGCCGGCCCGCGCCGGTCGTGATCATGTCCCAGGGTACCAGCGGCGATCAGTGGTGGGGGGACTATCGCAAGCCGCTGGCCAAGCACGACTATCGCACGATTGCCGAGGCGCTTTCGGGGATTGTGTTCGAGGCCTATCGCGGCATCCGTTACCAGGACTCCGTCGATCTGACGATGATCGAGAGGAGGCTGACTCTCGGGGTTCGCCAACCTGACCAGAAGCGCCTGGAGGCCGCCAGGCTCATCGTGGCCGAAATGCAGGGCCGCAAGCCCAAAGATCAGAAGGAAGTCTATGCCCGCGAGCAGGTGTTTCTCGCCGAGCGGCCCAGCCGCGAGTTGAAGCTGCAAGTGATGCGAATCGGCAATCTGGGAATCACCGCCACACCGTGCGAGGTCTACGGTCTGACCGGGCTGAAGATCAAGGCGCAGAGTCCGCTGCGGCCAACCTTCAACATCACGCTGGCCAACGGCGAAGAGGGCTACATCCCACCGCCCGCGCAGCACAAGCTGGGCGGCTACACGACCTGGCCGGCCCGGACCGCGCAACTCGAAGTCGACGCCGAGCCGAAGATCGCCGAGGCGCTGCTGTCGATGCTCGAGCAGACGAGCGGGCGGCCGCGTCGCGCGATTGACGGCAAACCCGATTCGTCGGATGACCGCGTGCAGGCGATCCTCGCGTCGAGGCCGCTGGCCTGGTGGCCGATGAACGAGTTCGATGGGCCCAGCGCAGCCGATGTCTCAGGTCACAGCCGTCACGGGTCATATGAAGGAGGAGTTGCTTTCCATCTGGACGGCCCGGTTTTCGAGCCACAGCCGAGCAACGGGCCGCTCAATCCGGCTCCGCACTTTGCGGGCGGACACATGACGGCCTCGGTCAAGGGGATCAAGGATCGCTACACGCTCGAGATGTGGTTCTGCAACTGCATGCCCGCCGACGTGCGGGCGACCACGGGACACCTCGTGTGTCGCCGTGAGAACGGCACGGATGGCAACGTGGTCGAGCTTCTATCCATCGGCGGCACTGCGAGCATGCCTGGCCGGCTGGTCTTTCGCGGCGGTGGGCCGGGTTCGCAGGCGATCGCCGGTACGACGGAGATCAAACCGAGGACGTGGAACCATGTTGTCATGGTTCGGGACGGCGGCACGGTCAGCGTGTACCTCAACGGCGGCGCCGTGCCGGAGATGTCCAGCCGCATCGCCGTGACCTCGACGGCCGCCGAGCAGATCTTGATCGCCGCAACCCCCGGTGACCAGGACAGTTTCGAGGGCAAGATTGACGAAGTGGTGATCTACGACCGTGCTTTGTCGGCCGACGAAATCCGGCGGCACTGGCGCGAGCCGGTTGCGCCTCCTGAGGCGCAGGCGCTGCGGTGAATGCCTGGCAGGGTGAACCGCGGATTACGCGAAATATGCGGAAGAGGGGAAGAAAAGGATGAAGGCGGAAGGCTGAGGGATGAGTCAAGACCGAGGGGGAAGTGGAAGAGTGGTCCAGCCGATCAGAAAGTGCCTCGTACTGGCCTCGCTCACCGGACGAGGTATCCGAACCGTTTCACGAAGCCCGCGGGCGACATGCCGCATGCACCGGCCAGCTTGGGAAGGGCGGTCTTGCCGGCCAGATCCGCCTTTTCCAGCCGGATCATATACGACCGGGCCACGGCGTAGGATTCGGTGTCGATGGAGACCATTCGCACGGCCACGCGCCCATCCTTGCCGATGGCATCGCAGAAGGGAATGGGGCGCAACCTTCCGCCCTGGATACAGACGATGGCCCCGTTGCCCGTGGTTTTGGCAGGCTGCCGGTCGTCCAGGAGTTTGATGGCCGCGTAACCGAGGTCGCGCACGTACTCGCAATCGAACGGGATCGGCGGGGCTGAACGCAGCTCGTACCCGACCACCTTGGCGACCACTGAGGAGCCCCATCCGCACTGTTTCATCCGCTCACTGAGCCTGTCCTGGAGCGTGCCGACCAGATCGGCCTCGGCGAGGCGAAAATGCCCGAACTCATCCGCGGGCGGAACACCCACCGTGGCCAAGTCGCGCTTGCCGAGCCGCTCGACGAGCCCCTCCGCAAGGACTGCGACGCCGTGCTTCTTGCCCCTCACTCGACGCTTGAGAACTGAGGTGAAGAGGATGTCAAGAATGTGCTTCAGCGTGACCGGCCGGTCGTTGAATTCCTCCGGGATGATCGTGAGGGTAGCCCCGGCCGACTTGCCGATGCCCAGGGCCAGATGCCCGGCATGTCGGCCCATGGCCTCGACCAAGTACCAGCGACTCGTGGTCTTGGCATCCTCCATTAGATTGGTGACGATTGTCGTGGCCACGTCCCTTGCA
>CAZTQK010000361.1:0-6636 GCA_964615635.1 uncultured Planctomycetales bacterium | reverse complement strand
GTTCGTTCACATCGAGCTTGGAAACGCCGGCTCGCCGGCAACGCCTGGACGGCCTGAAATGGGCGACCCCTGGCCCACGATAGCGGCCGATGACTCCGAACTGGGCAAGCTGGCTCCACGACTGGCCAGGTTGCGGACGTTTCACGACCGCCTGCTGCGCGAGGATGTTCCCGCCGACTATGAATCCGCTCACGCCCGACTGGCGGCCGACTGTGCGGCGGTCATTCTGGAACGGCGCAGGTTGAAAGAAGCCGGCAAGATCGCTCCTCTGCCCGAGAAATCGCAAGCCGCTGCCGAGAAGTCATACCTGGACACCGCAACTCGGCTGCTGGAGGGCCTGGAGAAGACGCTCAGTTCCTACGAGAAATCATCGCATGAAACCAAGCAGGTCATCCGGCGAATCTGGCAGGAGACAGCAGAGTGAGTGCCCGCTGGCAGCTTGCCGAATCAGCCACCTGCGGATAAGCTGCTGCCTGCGCAAAGTACGCAGGGAACACGCTTTGTGACCTTCGAGATCGCAAGAAAGGCAGGACCAGTATGAAGAAGAAGTTCAAGTGCGTATGCGGCTATATCCATGACGGCGACGCCCCTCCGGCCGTCTGCCCCAAGTGCGGCGCGCCGGCCGAGAAATTCACCGCCCTCGACGACAACGCGGCCAACCTGGTCGAGCGTTCACGGCGGACCAACATGCTTCACGCCCACGTGATCGACCTGGCCCGCCAGATCGAGCGAGCGTGCAAGGACGGCATCCAGGACAACCTCGACCCCGGCTGCGTGGACGTGTTCCAGAAGAGCCTGCAGGCGTGCTATGTCATGATGAAACTCTCGATGACCGAGATTCAGTCGCACATGAGCAAAGGCAAGTGGGGATAATCGACCCCTCGACGACCCGGCCCGGAACAGCACAGCCCTTCTCCGCGGCATCGCTCCTGCACTGACTCAGGAGATGAACCGCGAAGGAGGGCTGTCCGCTGCATGCCGGGCGCAGCGGGCACGGTGACGAAGTCAACGATTCAATCGCTGGGCAAGTATAGCAGTCGGACGGCCGGCGACGCGCGTCAGAAACAAGACTCCACAACGGCTGCCCTCGGGGCGAAGGTGGCGGAGTAGTTCTTCGGGCCGGGAAGCGAAACCCCGTGTCTTGATCTCCAGTTCCCCGATATCGTGTCGGGCCAACCAGGCTCGTGTCTTGCGGCCCGAAAAGTCCATCACATCGATCACCTGAAATGGCGTCAGCAACGGCGAAGAGATGATTCTATCGCCAAGCAAGCAGGCGATTTGCCGATCAACGGGGCCAAGATCGAACTTGCGGGCAACGACACCGACCAGATCTGCCCGAATGACGGCCGCGTCAGGCTCGTACAGGAAACACCCGGGCTGCAACCCGCGCGGTTCGGGCCAGGCCAGCAAGTCCCCTTTTCCTGCGAAGACACTCTCTCCGGCAGGCAACACTGTGGCTCGCCGATGCGCCTGCTTGAATCTGCCCGTCCAGACAATCGCCTGCTTACACTCACCTGAATGACTGATCAGCTCGATCTCCGCATCGAAAGGCAGCAGACTGAAATCAACTCCGGGCGAGAGCTTGATAGCGGCATGCTGGTAGTGCTTGACGATCAGCCGAAGATCTTCAATATCCGGTGACGCAAAAACAGGGTCATGGCGACGTGCCCCTGTAGATCGGCGGTCGGGATCGATGTGGATCGCATCCGCTTCGGGCCGCTGGATCAGCACATCACCCACCTGCCCGACAACCCTTCCCCCGTACACCGCCGCGTTGTGCTCAGCCATCAGAACCTTCGATTGCGACCAGTCCAGGGCCACCACCTCGGCTTCAGCGGCTAGTGCGAGTGTATCGCCGCCGACGCCGCAGCAGAGATCCGCCACCCGCCCGCAGTCTGCGAAACGCTTGGCCTTGTGGGTTGCCACCACTTCGTCGCTGGCCTGCTCCAGGCCGACTCGATCAAACAGCATCTCACCGGCTCGAGTAAACTTGGCCCGCCCCGCCCTCCTCAGCAGCACCTGATTCCATGCTGCCGCGACTTGCTCAGGCTCGATGCGTTGCCGCCACCGCTCGACGGCCGCGGGGGTGTCCGCCGGCTTGTCCGTCATCATGGCAGTACAAGCAGCCTGAGCTTCCGGCGTTTTCAGCCACACCAGTTCCTCAGGCGTGACCGGCCGTTCTTCCCGAACCCACTGGCCTCGATCTGATCGCCGTTTCATGCCTTCCATTCTACCGGCAGCGCGAACGAAGGTTCCACGACTCGCCGAGGCGGCTCAGAACCGGCGAAACCTCGCGTCCGGAGCCGTGGGCGACAACCAACAGCGGGATCTACAGCTCCTTCCGTGAAACGAGCGTTCGCGATTCGGCCACCAGCGTCACGCGTCCGTGAACCATTTGCCCCCGCACAACACCCGATAATAAGTCGGTACTGCCCCGGCGCCATGTGGGAGCATGCACCCACTGCGGGGCTGCGGTGGCGGTCATTTCGTGTCGCAGTCCCCCTCAGATTGCTGCAGTTGCCGAAGGATTATTCAAGCCCATCTGGAAGATACCCGATGTAATCGGCGCGTCATCATTAGTTACAGGTCTGCTGTATCATCCGAGACTGACTTGTGAGGTGCTGGCACGTGCCATCATCAATATACGAACCGGACCTTAAGAGAAGCCTGTAACCGATTCGGTGACAAGGGCCGTGTGCGTCCGCCCGATCCGCGACTGGACGCGAACCGGATAGGGGTTTCTCCTTTTTGTTCTCTTGGAAACCTGCATCCTGGCACAACGGTCTGGTGGTCGGCGGACCTCGAAAGCGGGATCTTCCTGTGGAGGAACACATATGCTCCGCACTTGCAGCCTGTCAACCAAGATCGCCGTCGGATTCGGCCTTGTGATCGCCATTGTCGGCGCGCTGGGCATCGCGGGCCGAATGAGTCTCAACAGTGTCCGAACCAACCTGGAGCTTGACCAGAAGGGCGGCGGCTGTCTCGACCAGTTGAATTCTTGTGCCGCATTCAGGCGGGAGTTCGCCGCCAAGGGCTTCAAGCAAACCACCGACGAAAACAAGAATGCCGCTGAGAAATGGCAGGAAGCCTACGACGAACTCCTTCGCCGGCTTGCCGCGCTGCAGCGCGAGGAGGGGCTGGCAGACTCTGATCGGGGACTCGTCGACGTCGCCATCAAACAAGCTGAGCAATATCACGCCGTATTCGCACGGCAGACGACGGGACGACAGGCCAAGGACGAGGCTGTAGCCATCTGGACCAAGGCCGGCTGGGGTATCACCGAGGGAATCCGCAAGGCCACGGAAGCGACCATTGCACCGGCGGTATCGGCCGCCCAGGCCTCCGGCAAAACCGAGGATATCACCCGGTGGGCCCAGATCAGTGAGAAACTCAGTCAGGACGTGATCCAGCAGTTCCTGCTCCTGCGGGTCACGGCCGTCTACTTGATCGCCGCAAATACTGATGAAAAGTGGGCCGACTACCAGAAGCAATTCGCGGCAGTCCATCAGGGACTTGACCGCTGGGGCGAGACGGTTAAGGCGGAGCCCTCGCTCGTCAGCCTGGCTGCCGACGTCAAGCGTTTTCTCGCCGAATATGAGGCCGCCGGCGGCAAGTATCACGAAGGGATACTCGCTGAGCGGGCGGCAGATGTCGAAATGACTGCGGCGGCCAAGGCAATCGTCGACACCGTCCAGCAGTTGAGGAGCTCGCTGAGCCAGGAGGCCGCCAGGGTCGCTGTGCGCGGCAACCGCTTGATGATTTCGCTGCCGTGCGGTGCAATTGTACTGGGCGTGATACTCTCGCTGATCACGACTCGAAGCATCGTGCGTCCGTTCCGACAGATCTTTCGCGGTCTGCGCAGCCTCAGTCAGGCGGAACTGGAAGACACCGGCGAGACTTTCCGCCAGATTATCCAGGGAATGTCCGAAAGCATCGCTCAACTCAAAGACGCGGCCGCCCAGGTCGCTGCGGCGTCACAGCAATTGGCTGATGGGACCAGCCAGCAGGCGGCGTCACTCGAGGAGACCTCCAGCACGCTCGAGCAGATGTCGGCCGTCACGCGAACCAACGCCGGCCACGCACGGGAAGCCAGCGAACTGGCCGGTCAGACGCGTCAGGTCGCCGACGAAGGCAATCGGACGATGATCCAGATCAACGAATCCTCGGACCAGATCAACCGCATCATCAAGGTAATCGAGGAAATCGCGTTCCAGACCAACCTCCTTGCCCTGAATGCAGCCGTTGAAGCCGCTCGCGCCGGCGAACACGGGAAAGGCTTCGCGGTCGTCGCGGAGGAGGTGCGCAATCTCGCTCAGCGCGCGGGTCAGGCAGCCAAGGAAACGACCGTCCTGATCGAGAACTCCGTCGCCCGGGCGAAGGAAGGCGCCGAATCCATCCAGACGATCGTTACCAGAGTCGCCAAGGTGTCCGAACTGAACGACCAGATCGCGATCGCATCGGACCAGCAGGCTCAGGGCGTTGAGCAGATCAACATCGCCGTGGCCAGCATGGACAAGGTGACCCAGCAGGGCGCAGGCACAGCAGAGGAAACCGCCTCCGCCGCGGAGGAACTGCACGCGCAGGCGGCAGCGGCAGAGACAATCGTCAACCAGTTGGTCCTTCTGGTCGACGGCCAGACGGGCAAGACCAGCACAACGCTGACACCAAGGAAGGGGAATCCGGCAGCCAGTCGGCCGCACGTCACAGTCCCGGACGACTCGTTTCCCGAGTCGCTGGAAGAGGATGACGCCGGTCAAGCATGGTTGCACGAATCCACCCGCGAACTGAGTTCACCAGGTAAATCGCGGAAGCCCGGCTGAGGTCACTCAGGAACACACTCTGTTCCTCAACGATCCTTCTGCGAAGCAGGTGCTCTCGGAATACACCGGGCAGCAATCCGGCAGAGATCGGCGGGGTGACCAAGCGGTCGCCAAGCCGGACCACGATGTTGGCCACCGACGATTCGGTAACCTCTTCCCGCTCATTCCACAGCAGGACGTCATCACAGTCCGGCGAGGCGGCACGGGCGGCATCATAGATCGCTCTCTGGGTCGTCTTGTGGTAGAGGAAACGGTTCGAACTGTCGATGTGATGGTGAGTAAGCGCGAGTCGCCATGCAGGCCGCGGATGGCATCGCTCAAAGGGCTGTGATTTGCACGTCACCCTTCCGGTCTCGTCAACCAGCAACCGGACTCGACCGGACTGCAAGCCATGTGCTTTCGAGGCCTCCGTCAGCGCCTCGCCGACAACATGCCAATCGATGGGGTAGCCGAAATACTCGGCCGACCTCCTCAACCGCCTCAAGTGTCCATCGAGAAGCCGGTATCTGTGTCCGTCCCAAAGAATCGTCTCCAGGAGAGAGAATTCGGGCTCTCGCCGGTCGAGCACGCTTGCCTTGAGTCGGCACTCCGCGCTTTCGTCCGTGGCGAGCGAATCCCAGGTGATGCCGCCGCCCGTGCCGTACTCGATTCGGCCGGCTTCGGTGTCAATAACGGCCGTCCGGATCGCCACGTTGAACAGCGCTTCGCGCGACGGCGAGATGTAACCGGTGCAACCGGTGTAAACGCCGCGCGGGCCAACCTCGAGTTCCCGGATGATCTGCATCGTCCGAACCTTCGGCGCCCCCGTCACCGACGCGCATGGGAACAACGCACGCAGAATCTCGGAAACGGGCGCATGTGTGCAGGCGGCAACGGTCGATGTCATCTGGAACAGTGTTCGATATCGCTCGACCCGAAAGACGTCTTCGACCTCAACACTGCCTTTTTCGGCGATCCGGCCGAGGTCGTTCCGAATCATGTCTACGATCATGGCGTTCTCGGCGCGGTTCTTCGGGGAGCCGGCCAACCAGGCAGCCTGGCGCTCATCCTCCTCCCACCATCGACCGCGCGGCGCGGTGCCCTTCATGGGACGACTGACGATACGACGCTCCTGAAGTCGGAAGAACAACTCGGGCGACAGCGAGCAGATCACGTACCGTCCGAGGTTAAGATACGCTGCATACGGCACAGGCTGCGATCGATAGAGCAAACGGAAGAACGCATACGGATCGACCCTGACGCTCGAATGAAGCCGTTGCGTCAAGTTCACCTGGTAGGTGTGCCCCCTGGCAATGTACTGTCTTGTTTTCTCGACGGCCGACAGGTACGCCGCCTCGGCCATCTGCGACTCCCAGCAGCACACCGGCACCTCGCCACAGTCGTTCCCGGGGAGTCCTGCCATTGTCTCCATCCGGTCGTAGAGCCCGAACCACAACAGCGGGAGTTCCATCGGCGGATGGGCAACCAGCGCATCGTCGAACGCCGGCGCGGCCTCGTAGGCGATGAAACCCGCTGCATGGCAGCCGTCGGCAACCGCCCGCTCCACTTCCCCCAGGCAGGGCACAACATCCCCAATCCTCGTGGCATGGATCACAGACCGGGGCGAATGGAACAGCCGCCATGTGACCTGGCCGTCGCCGCCGTCGCAGCGAAACAAGACTGAATGGGCCGTATTAATCCGCTTCATTGTCATGAACCGCCAATATACCGATCGCGGAAAACCTTTTCACAACGCCGCCGCTGCCCCATAATACCGCCATGTGGTAAGCGACGCGAGTTCATACCGAGATCCAAGGGCGAAAAACGGGAATCCACG
>CAZTQK010000360.1:0-6660 GCA_964615635.1 uncultured Planctomycetales bacterium | reverse complement strand
CTCGATGAAGTAGTCGGTAACGGCCTCGAGCAAGCTGTTGAAGGCGAACCCGCAGCCGACGCCGAACGCCCCGCCGAGCAGGCTGACCGTGCCGGCCTCGATGAGGAACTGGAGCAGGATGTCCCCGCGCCGGGCCCCGACAGCCATCCGCACGCCGATCTCGCGGGTGCGCTCCGTCACCGAGACCAGCATGATGTTCATGATGCCAATGCCGCCGACGACGAGGCTGATCAGGGCGATGCTGTAGAGCACAACCTGAAACAGGAAGACAACCTCGCCAATCTGTCGCCGCTGCTCCTCCTGGCTGAACACACGGAAGTCATCCTCCTGGCCGCTGCGGAACCGGATGTCGTGACGGCGGCGAAGCTCGCCCTTGATTTCGTCGATGGCCTGGTCAACCAGCTTGGTCTCGGCGGCCTGGGCCGAGATCGAGTTGATGTACTTGATGCCGAAGAGGCGGCTTTGAGCCGTGGTGATCGGGATCATCACCTGCGAGTCGACAGTGCGGAAGCCGATGTTGCCCTTCTTCTCCATGACGCCGACGACTCGGAACGAGGCCCCCTTGAGTCGAATCGTGTGTCCGACCGCCTCCGCCTTGCCGAACAGGTCGAGGGAAACCTGGTAGCCGAGAACCGCGACTTTCTGGTGCGATGCGACGTCGTCCCGGGTCAGGAATCGCCCCTGCGCGACCCGATAATTGAACATCGGGGCGTAATCCTGATTGGTGCCGAGGATTGTGACCTCGCTGTTGCGGCTGAAGTACTTGATCACGTCAAAGCCCGTCACTTCAGGGGCGACCGCTTTGATGCTCGGACAATTGCGGGGGTCGGCGATCCAGTCGGCGTCCTCGAGAACGAGGGTCTCGGCCATGCCCACCGTCCGGCCGCCGCTTTTGGCGACACCGGGAAACACCATGATGGTCTCGCTGCCGAGTGATTCGAATCGCTCGATCATGTCCCGCTGGGCGCCCTCCAGAATGGACATGGCCGAGATGACCGCCCCCACACCGATAATGACGCCCAACGTGGCCAGCAGCGAGCGCAGCAGGTTCGCCTGCAATCCGCGAAAGGCCATGATGATGATCTGTAATACGAACATGAGATCGAGCCGACGCTACCGCGCGGTCGGAGGCCTCCTGCTTTGTTCGGTGATCTTCGCGGTGGTCGCGGCCAGGCGTTCGGCGAGCAACTGGTCGCGGAATGCCTCGTCAACCTGGCGGTCCTCGACGATCCTGCCGTCCTTCATCCGGATGACCCGCTGAGCCTGTGCGGCGATAGCCATCTCGTGCGTGACCAGAACAATAGTCACACCCTGCTCGTGCAACTCGTGAAACAGCCCCATGATCTGCTCGCCGGTCTTGGAGTCGAGATTGCCCGTCGGCTCATCGGCCAGCAGCAACGGGGGATTGTTGACCAGAGCCCGTGCGATGGCCACGCGTTGCCGCTCGCCGCCGGATAGCTCGTTAGGCTTGTGTCCGGATCGCTGACCCAGGCCCACTCGCTCCAGTGCGGCGGACGCAAGACGCCGGGCGTGCCCCTGCCGGGCGTAGACCAGCGGAAGCGCGACGTTGTCCATGGCCGTCGTGCGATTAATGAGGTTGAACGTCTGAAAAACGAAGCCGATGTACTTGTTGCGAATCCCGGCCAGGCGCCGGTCACTGAGCTTGTCGACCCGTTGGTCCGCCAGGATGTACTCGCCCCTCGTGGGGCGGTCCAGGCAGCCGATCAGGTGCATGATCGTGCTCTTGCCGCTTCCGGAAGCGCCGGTGATGCTCACGAACTCCCCCGCTTCCACCGATAGATCAACGCCGTCGAGCGCGTGCACGACGGAGTCGCCCATCTGGTAGAACTTGGTCAAGTTCGTGATACGAATCATCTTGTCATACCGACATCAGCCACAGGCTGGTCGCTTATTCCTCGGACTGCTCCCGCTCTTTCTTCTTTTCCCGCTCGGTCTTGATCGGCAGCTTGGTGTATACCCGTTGCCCTTCTTTCAGGCCCTTCTTCACCTCGACGTCAACGCGATTGTCCACGCCGAACTCGCAGGGCACAAACACGGGTTTCTCATCGTTTGTCCCGGCCACCTTCTCGGGTATATAGACCCCGTATCCTTCGCCGTCTTTGTCCGGCTTCATAGCCTCGTAGCTGACCAGCAAGGCATTGCTGACTGACCGGGCGGTGAAGTTGGCCTGCACCTGGGCGTTCAGCACCTTCTTCAGCTTGTCACGATTGGGGCTGGTGACCCGAATCCAGACCTTGAAGGTCGCGATGGCCCGGTTCATTTCCGATTGCGGCGAGATCCGCTCGATCACCCCGTAGAACCCCTCGTCCGCCGGGTAAGTCTCCACCGTCAGGTTGACCTGCTGCCCGGTTTCGATAACCCCCTCCGGCAGCGTGGCCATTTGAGTGGCGGCAGGGTTGGCGGCCGGGTTCGTCTCGGTGAACAACTGGCGGACCTGGCCGATGTCCGCCTCGTCGACGTTCACGACAGCGTAGACTTCGCTCAAGTCTGCGATCTCCAGCAGCACGGTCCCGCCGGTCAGCGATGCCTTGCCGCTCTGGACCAATTCGCCGATCTGCACGTGGCGAGCGACCACCACCCCGTCCAGCGGCGACAAGACCTTGGTCTCCCTGAGCCGCTCCTCGGCCTCTTCTTTGGCACGTTGTGCCGCCTTCTGCATCTCGTCGGCAGCGGCGATCTCCTTGATGGCCATCTGAACGTTGAGCGTAGCCTCGTCCACTTGCGCCTTTGCCGCGAGCGTGGCGGCCTTGGCTTGCCTGTACTTGGCCTTGACTACATCGGACTCGTACTGGCCGATGATGTCCGTTGCATTGAGTCTTTGCCGTCGCTCGTCTTCAAGCTCGGCTAAGTCCTGCTGCGCCTGGGCCTTTTCGAGTTCGGCCTTGGCCAACTCCACGCCCACCTTTTCGTTCAGTTCCTTGCGAATCTCGGCCTGTTGCCAGGCGACGACCGCCCGCTGGTATTCGGCTGTCGCCCGCGCGACGTTTCGCTTCTCGTCGGTTTCGTCAAGTCGGACGACCAGGTCGCCCTTGCGTACGTACTGGTCCAGATCGAAGGGCAACTCGCTGACCTCGCCGCTGGCCTTGCTCTTGATGTTCGTCACGCTGGCCGGGCGGATGTTGCCGCTGGCGGTGATCGGCACGATCAGATCTCCCCGTCGGACAGTGTCAAACTCGGGCTTGAACGGCGAGAGCGGGACCCGCACGTAGTTCTTCACCACGAAGTAGGCGGTGACCAGCAGCACGACGAGAACCAAAGGACCTATCAGTTTTCTCATTAATCACGCTCTCCGGCATCGCGGCTGGTTGAATCGGACAGTCTTTCGGGCAACAATGCTCGTAGCCATGGAATTCGTTGTTACTATAGCAGTGCCCGTTACTTGTCACAACAGCCGCCGATACGACCCGCGTTGGCTGGAGACACCTGCCGCGCGGTGGCGGCGGGCAGAGCGGGTAGGTGCCGTCGTGTGCCACTGCTGTGCCAGCAGGTACGTGTTTAGCGTGCTGGGGGTCTGGCTCTTTTTGCCCCAATGCGGTTCGCCGTGCAGTCTGGAGTGGTTGGCTCAGTCAGGCGGGGGCTTGGCGTCGCGAAAAAGACGGCAAAAAGTGCCTGACCCGCTGTCTTGCACGCTAAACACGCACATCAGCAGTGCCCCCACCCCCCAGCACTGCTCAGAGAGCAGTGGCACACGCATGAGACCTCCCGGCATGCAGGAGAACCGCCTGAGGCGGCGGGCGCTCCCTATTGCAGCACTGCTGCTGGCTTGGCTCAGCCTGGCAGCCGTCGGCTGCAGTGGCTCGGGGCCCGCTGCGCCGGCGGTCGGCGAGGTTCCGGCGTGGCAACTGGCAAGCGCTCAACCCAGCAGCATTCGCCCGCTCGGCCGGTGTCGGGTCGATGTCAATCGCCAAATCCCGGCGAGTCTGATCACGCCACTGTGCGAGGAATTCTCCCTGGTGCTGGTTTCTGACGAGCCCAGTTGGTCGATGCTCTGCTCGCGATGCTACCTGACGCCCGCGTCGCGTCCTCTCGACTTCGCTAACGGCGCCGTGGTCGGCCTGATCGCCGACGTTGGCGAGTGCGCGTCTCGCGATTGGCCCACACAGCTTCAAGTGGCCCGCGTTCTCGACGGTGAAGGCTGGCTGGAGTTCTCATTCACCGGCGGGATCTTCTACCCCGTCAAGACGGCCGGGTACCTCGATCTGGCCTACGTCCCCGGGCTGAAATCCGTCCAGATGGTCCAGGTCGGCCGTCGCAGCTTCATTCTCCGACCATCCCATGGTCAGGAACAGCCGGATTCGAGTTGGTCTGCCTTCCGTCCTTAAAGCATTGCCCCATAGCAGGTTACTATCCGTGTTGCCCCGCGACAACCTTTTTCTGCTGCTCATGTTTACCAGATTCTACACATGACCTTGACTTCCGTGTCCGACAATCGTATAGGTCACTTTGTGGCAACGTTTTGGATCTGATGATGCTCAAAGGCATCATTCTCCGGATCGAATCGTATGGCGGGGGCACCTTTGGACAGCTCGGACGGAAAAACGACCTCGTCGGGCCAAGCTTATGACCTGGGCCAGACGGGTGAGCGTGTCTTCCGTTGTCTGTCCTTGGGCCTGGTCGTCTTCGATCGGAATCTCGACATCATCCACCACAATCCCGCCGCTGAGTTTCTGGTGTCGGGTTTCCGTTCGCTGGCGGAGGCCCTTCAGAAAGGAACCGTTGATTCCAGATACCAGGACTGGCGGCAGGCCCTGGCGAGCGTCATCGACCGAGGGCGAGACCAGCGATTCGATCAAGTCATCCGTCGCGACGGCGACCAGGGCGAGCGACTGCTCGACCTTCTGTGCATCCCGCTGTCCAGCGAAAGCGGGGGCGAAATCAGCGGCGGCATTCTGGTCATCGAGGACGTGACGGCCGTGGTGGGCATGGAGAAACGGCTGGCGGTCTCGGAACGCATGGCGGCGGTCGGAAAGCTGGCGGCGAGAGTGGCGCACGAGTTGAACAACCCCCTGGACGGCATCCTGCGCTACATCAATCTGGCCTTGCGGGCCGGCGAGATCGGCAAGCCCGAGAAGATCACCGACTATCTGACACAGGCTCGCGGCGGACTGCTGCGGATGACCGAGATCGTGCGAGAACTGGTCGAGTTCTCGCGAAGCACGGCCACGGCTTTCGACGATGCGGGCATCAACACGGTCGTCGAGGAGGCCGTGAAGGTCATGTCCGACAAGGCGGTCGCCGCTGGCGTATCAATCGTTTGCACGCTCAAAGACGACATGCCGGCCATCCGCGGGACCAGCCTTTTCCAGGTGTTCTGCAACCTGATCAAAAACGCAATCGACGCCATGCCGCACGGCGGCACTCTGACCATCGCCACACAGGTTGTGGACAAGGAGGCAGTCATCCGCTTTGAGGACACCGGAATCGGGCTGCCCGAAGAAATGGACAAGATCTTCGAGCCGTTCTTCACCACAAAACCGCCGGGTAAGGGCACCGGCCTCGGCCTGCCGATCTGCAAGGACATCGTCGAGAAGTACAACGGCAAGATCGTCCCCCAACGCCGACCCCAGGGTGGGACGGCGTTCACCATCCGGCTGCCGCTGGAGAGCTGCGCGGTGATGCGTCCCGGTACCGCCTCCGGCGCTGCCAAGTCAAGGTTCTCGCAAGCTCGGAAGGAGACGAAGACGTGAGCGGCCGGAAGGAACGAATCCTGATCGTCGACGACGACAAGATCATCGTGGAATCGCTGGTCGAGTTCCTCGACCTCGAAGGTTACGAGGCGGCCGGCGTGGGCAGTTTTGCCGAGGCCGCCACTGCCCTCGACCGCAAGCAGTATCACCTCGTCATCACAGACGTGAACATGCCCGACGTCGACGGGTTCGAGCTGCTGCGGCTGATCAAGCAGCGGTATCCGGAGATCGTGGTGATCATGATCACCGGCTATGGCACCATCGAAAGCGCCGTCGAGGCAATCAAGATGGGGGCCTATGACTACCTGACCAAGCCGATCATCGACGACGAGATCCGCTTGGTGGTCGAGCGGGCCCTTCAGCAGCAGTCGCTCATCCGCGAGAACCGCACTCTGCGCGAGGCCTTGGACCTGCGTTTCAACCTCGACAACATCGTCGGGCACGACTACAAGATGCTCAAGATCTTCGACCTGATCGAAGCGGTGGCCGACTCGCGGACCACGGTGTTGATCCAGGGCGACTCGGGCACCGGCAAGACGATGATCGCCCGGGCCATCCACCACCGCAGCGACCGGCGCGACAAGCCGTTTGTCGAGGTCAGTTGCGGGGCGATCCCCGAGTCGTTGCTTGAAAGCGAGCTCTTCGGCCACGTGAAGGGTGCTTTCACCGGCGCCCTCAACGACAAGCAGGGCAAATTCAAGGCCGCCGACAAGGGCACCATCTTCCTGGACGAGATCTCCTCGGCCACGCCGGCCCTGCAGGTCAAGCTCCTTCGCGTACTGCAAGAGCGTCAGTTCGAGCCGGTCGGATCGAACAAGACCGAGAACGTCGACGTCCGCGTTATCCTGGCGAGCAATGACAATCTCTCGCAGGCGGTGGCCGCCGGGCGGTTCCGGCAGGACCTCTACTATCGCGTCAACGTGGTCACCATCCAACTGCCGGCCTTGCGCGA
>CAZTQK010000359.1:0-6669 GCA_964615635.1 uncultured Planctomycetales bacterium | reverse complement strand
CCCGCCCGCCCCGCAGTCGGTGGTCGCCGTGTAGAGGCAGCCGCCGGCGTGGTCGCGGGCCTGCATCATCGCGTCAAGCACCTTCTTCTCGGTGATGGCGTCGCCGATCTGAACCGCGTGTGAAAACTCGTCCGCGTGCGTGTCGGTCAACTCGGCGGATGAGAACGTCGCGCCATGAATGCCGTCGCGCCCGGTGCGCCCACCGATGACCACGATCAGGTCGCCGGGGTTCGGTTGCTTCTCGATGCAGCGGTTCGGCATCAGCCCCACGCAGCCGCAGAAGACCAGCGGGTTGCCAAGGTAACGGTTGTCGAAGACCACCGCACCATTGACCGTGGGAATGCCCATCCGGTTGCCGTAGTCGCGAACGCCCGAGACTACGCCCTTGAGGATTCGCCGCGGGTGCAACACGCCCTTCGGCAGCAGCTTCATCGGAAAGTCGGGCCGGCCAACGCAAAAAATGTCGGTGTTGGCGATGGGCTTGGCCCCCAGCCCGACACCCATGACATCGCGGATGCACCCGCCGATGCCCGTGGCCGCCCCGCCGTAAGGTTCGATGGCCGACGGATGGTTGTGCGTCTCGACCTTGAAGGCGACCGCGTAATCCTTGTCGAATTCGATCACCCCCGCGTTGTCCTTGAACACCGACAGGCACCAGTTCACCCGGCCGCTACTGGTCAGGTCGTTGGTTGCGCGGGCGACGGTATCGCGCAGCAGGTTGTCGTACCTCACCTCAACCGTGCCGTCGGGTAGCTCTTTGGCAGATGCCGACGACGTCTTCGGGAAGGCTGCCCCTCGGTACCGCACCGCGCTCTTCAGCGTCTTGTGAACGCAGTGCTCGCTCCAGGTCTGGGCGAACATCTCCAATTCCAGATCGGTCGGATCGCGCTTGAGTGTGCGATAGTGGTCCTGGATGGTCTTCATCTCTTCGAGCGAGAGAAAGAGATGCGCCTCTCGCGAGAGCTTCCGCAAGGCCGCGTCGTCGAGATCGCGCAGTGGTACGTGGCGAAGCTCAAAGGCCCTTTTCGGAGCAACCGGCAGTTGCTGCGGCCGCGCGTCGCGCCGACCAAAACCGCTCAAGTACACCTCTTCAATGCAGTCGTTGTAGAACAACCGCCGGGCAACGAACTCGAGCTCATCAAGGCTCGCAAGCCCTTGGAGGCGATACAGCCGCGCGGTTGAGATGGCCAGGGCGCTGGTGTCGATGCCCATGTCGGTCACCGCAGCCAGAGTTGAGGCCGCCACCGGGTCCATCACGCCGCCCTTGAGATGGACCTCCACCTCACAATCGGCGTTTCCGCTCCTCGGGTCTCGCTCGCCGCCGCCGCGATACAGACGATACGATTCAGTGATCGGATCGGCCAGCAACGAAGAGGCAATCCGTTCGAGGACGGCTTCCGAAAGATCCGCCTCCATCAGGAAAAGTCGGCCGGACGCCACCGCTCGGACATGCGGCAGGCCCAGCTCGTGGATGTCGCGGAGCATGGCAGCCCCGTGAGAGTCGAGCTCTGCTCGTTTGGGTGAAACCGTGACCCGCCAAAGAGGTGAGGCGGTATGTTGATTCATGGAGGTAGTACCTTCTTCCTGTAACGCCGCGAGATCCATTCGTCGCGGGCTTCCTGGCTGGCGGCCAACCATTTCAGGACGGCCTCGGCGTCATCGCGATCGAGTTTCTGCCGAAACGAATGCAGTTCGGCGACGAGCCGATCAATCGCCCGCAGCATGGCCTGCCGGTTGGTCCTGAAGATGTCGGTCCACATGGCCGCGTCACCGCTGGCAATCCGCGTTGCGTCGGCAAAACCCGGGCCGGCAAGATCAATCGCAGATTCGCAAACCGCCAGGCCCACGAGGGCGGCGGCAACCGCGTGCGGCAGGTGACTGACCCGAGCCAGTAATTCGTCATGCCGGTCGGGGCTGGTTACGACCGTGCGGCACCCCAGAGCCCCCCAGAACTTGCGCATCCAACGCACGGTGGCGGGCTTCGTTCGGGCCGTCGGGGTGAGGATGCAGGTCGACAACTGGAACAAATCCGCTCGGGCGAACTCAACGCCGGTCTTCTCGGAACCCGCCATGGGATGAGATCCGACGAAACGAACCGATTGAGGCAGGATCCGCTCGGCCATCTCGACGACCTGAGCCTTCGTGCTGGCCACATCCGTCACGTACGTTCCGGAGGCCAGCGCCGGGGCCATCCGGGTCATCAGGGCCTCAATATGGCCGATCGGCGTACACAGAATCACCAGTTGCGATCCGGATACCCCCTCCACGATGTCCTGGGTCACGGCGTCCACGGCATCACAATCGCGGGCCTTGCGAAGCGAAGAGACCCGGCGTCCGACGCCGATGCGCCGCCCAGCGAACCCGGCGGCGCGCAAAGCAAGCCCGATCGATCCGCCCAATAACCCCGCTCCGACGATCGTTACCTGATCTAAGTCCTTTATATCAATGATCTTGTGCACGGTTATGGGGTGCCTCCAGGTGGCGCTACTGTAGCCGCGGAATAGGGCATCCGTCAAATGATCCTTGCTTCATTTGGCCGAAATGATACCTTATGTCGTTTGTGCTTGGGTCGATGGCGGCTGGTGGCGCGGACCGCCGCCGAGCCCTGTCGAGAAACTGAGCAAAGGACACTATGAGCACACTGCCCGGGGTACGTCCAGCCGGTGATCTGCTTTCCACTCCAGGGGCCATGCTGGAGTTTGAGAAGCCCCTGTTGCGGATCGAGCGCGAAATCTCCGAATTGGAGACCGTGCAGAAAACGACCCACCGCGACCTGTCGACGGAGCTCAAGGAACTGCGCACCACGCTGGACAGCATGATGCGGCGGACCTACGCCCGGCTGACCCCATGGGAGACCGTCCTGGTCGCCAGGCACCCCCGCCGGCCCGGTCTTCGCGATTATATCGACAGTTGTGTCAAGGACTTCTGTGAATTGAACGGCGATCGCTGTTACGGCAACGACAAGGCCATCGTCACCGGCTTCGGCCGAATCGGCGGTCAGAAGGTCATGATCGTCGGCCACGACAAGGGCCGCGAAACCAAGGAGAAGATCGAACGCAACTTCGGTTGTCCGCATCCGGAAGGATATCGCAAAGCGTTGCTGAAAATGAAGCTGGCCGAGAAGTTCAGGCTTCCGGTCGTGACCGTCATCGACACCCAGGGCGCCTATCCGGGTGACAAAGCCGAAGAACGCGGCATCGCCCAGGCCATCGCCGTCAATCTGATGGAGATGTCCCGCCTGCGCGTGCCGATCGTCGGGGTGGTGATTGGTGAAGGCGGCAGCGGCGGGGCGCTGGGCATCAGCGTGACCGATCGGCTGGCGATGTTCGAGCATGCCTACTACTCGGTGATCACGCCCGAGGGTTGTGCGGCCATCCTCTGGAAGAGCACCGAGCAGGTGGCCGAGGCCGCTCGGCACCTCAAACTCACCGCCCAGGACCTCAAGAAACTCGACGTGATCGACAAGATTCTGCCCGAGCCGCTTGGCGGCGGCCATCGCAACCCTTCAGCCATGATTGCGACCTTCGAGCAGCACGTGAGCGAGACGCTCCGCGAGCTGAAGCGCGTCCGGCTCGACACCCTGCTCAAACGTCGCTACGAACGATGGCGGAATGTGGGCAGCTTCTTCGAGAAAGCGAACAGTTCAAAAGCTACACCACGCCCCCGCAGCCGCACCGCCGGCGGCAACGGTAACGGTTCTTCCGGCAACGGCTCCAGCGGCAACGGCCGATCCCGCCTCGCCGAACGCCGCAAGAGCGAAGTCGCCGACGCGGTGGGCTGATTGTTCGTGGTCTGCCCGGGGTTGCCGGGCACGATTCCCCTTCGAAGCGCTCCATGAACAGATGCTCGTGGTTGTCCGTCAACGCGAACGCGTGAAGCCGCCGGCAGCAGGTTTTCCACCGTGCGGGCCAGCTACGCCAGCCGCCGATTTCGGTCGGCGTCGTCCCGCAGGATCGCCCGCCGGTCGTTCCCCCGCGACATGACGTGGTACAGGGCACCCGAAAACTCGATCCGCAAAGGTCGGGCCATGGCTCGACACCACTCCACCCGCACGACCCGGTCAACCCCAGTATCTAAGCGCGCTCTGACCCCAGGCCCGGCCTGCCAGTCTCACACTCAATCCGCGGGCTGCGAGGACTGTGCCGCATCCGGTGCCTTCTGGCTTTCGGCGGGACGGCTCAAGCTCTGTGCAGGAGCCGCAGCGAGTCTGCCTTCGATTTGCCTGATGATGGAGCGAACTCGAATGCCCTCGGCGGACTTGGCGTCGAACTCCCCAGAATCCAGGGAGCGCCTCGTAGCTGCAAGAACTCGCCTGAGGTTCTCAACCTCATTCCGTGAAAGCTGCTGGCCCTCATTCTGTCTTCTCGCGTAGTAGGACAGTTCCTCCAGTATTGCCTCGGACCTCTTGGCAGATTGTCTGGCGGATTGCTCCCGGAAGTTTCGCTCGTAATCATCCGTCTTCGCGTCCAATACCTGCTTGAGACGGCTCGGCGGATTAGGCCCCAGGACTGCTCGCAGCCGGTCCAGCCGCTGCCGACCGCCCGAGGGAGATGAGACATCCGTCCGCAGGCATTCAATCGCTACCACGCGAACATCCTCCGAAGGGTCACTCGCCACAATCTCGAACAGGTGCTCCTCAACTGCTGGCTCGCCACTCAACGGTTCCAGTGTCCGTACTAGAGCCACACGGACAGCATCATCCTGTGTCGTGGCGACGCTTCTCAGGATTGCCGGGGCAGCCTCGCGGTGCAGCGTCCGGGTCAGCGCTCGCGCCGCAGCGACACGTTGCGCACCCCTGGGCGATCCAAGCTGATCAATTAGAAACTGGATCGCTGGCCTGTTCGCTCCCCCCATCCCGAGGCCTTCTGCCGTTTCGAACACTTCACCCAGCACGATGTCGTCGCTGGCACGATCGGCTAAGTACTGAAAGACATCCTGATCGAACTCATGCCGCTGCCTGAAGATGTCCAGGTACTCTGCCTGCTCGTTCCCGCTCTTGGCCGCCTTCGCCAGATCCGCAAGCCATCTGTGCCCAACATCAGAGGCATCATGCCTCAAGATGTCCTTGAGCAGGCGCCGAGCGATGTCGCTGCCAATTTTCTCGCTCTCGGCGATCAGGACTTCGACCATCTGTGGAGGAATAGGCTCAGAGATGATCGGCTCAATCGCGATGTGTGGGTCGATGTTCTTCGCAACGGCATCGCGGAAAAGCGACACAACATCCCCACGAATCGGCGGAAGGCGTTCGAACACCTTAACAACATCCAGCCCGTAACACACCTTTGCCCTCGCAAAGACCCTCCCGCGACCGGCCGGCGGGAGTCTGAGCAGGCGATCCACGGTGTCACGCTGGGCCGCCTCGCGCAGTGCCGCATCTGTAAACAGCTCAGCCGGAAAGCCTTGTCGAACGTACCTTGTGATTTCTCTTGCGGCAAGCTGATCACCATTACTCTCGCAGCGCCTTATTTCAAGAACCCTCAACTGGGCCATCCGTGATCTAGCCTCAGACGGGGCCGTGGTCTGGCCGCAAACGCTTTCCAGTCCCGCAGGGCATAGGAGGCACACGGCGATAGAGATCTTCGCGTAACCGAACATATGTCCTGGCCTCCCAATCAGTTGCACGAACAGGCCGCGCTTTCAAAAGAACCGTAGTCTACTCCATCCCAGACGTTGTCACCAGTTCCGGGTGGATTGCAGTCGCCGTCCAGGCATCCCGCTGGATCAAAAGGCCCGGAGGGACTGTTCCACCAGTTGCTCTTCGCATCCAGCGAGTTGCCCGGCCAAAAGGCACAGGTGTCAGGATGATTTTTCTCTTTCATCATGTTGTTTTCGTGGCCGCCCACGGGGACGCAGGGTAATCTCCAGGCCCAGGCGTGCGGCGATTTTCGCCTTCCATCCGTCTGTCCCCAGAGGCACACCGTGCCCGGCCGACTGCTGCACCGCCTTCAATACCGCCTCATCCATCGGCCGGTTGACTTCCGCCACCCAGTTCCGCGGCCGGTCCACCGGCCATCGCCGGAGCCGCCCGCTCAGGTCACCCTTGCCCGCCTGTCTGGACCACAGACTACCCCAACGCCAATCCTCCGCACGATCCACCAGCTCCGCGCGACCGGCGTTTCCTTCCACGTATCGGCAGATGATCAGAAAATGAACATCCTCCTGCACCGGAAAGCTCTTGAACCGGCCCTGGTACAACGGGCCTTCGCCAGCGCTATGGTAGTGGGCGCGCCAGCGGTGCGTATGGGTCACCGTGATCCACTGCATCCATGTCGACAGGTCCGTCGCTCTGCCTGCATGAACCACCAAGTGCCAGTGGTTCGGCATCAGGCAGTATGCCAGCAGCTTCGGAGCATCCGGCCGATCCAGCCCTTCGGCCAGCACCCGCTCGAACGCCGCGTAGTCCGCCTCCTTCTCAAAAATCGTCAGCCGCATCACCCGACGATTCAGCAGGTGATACACAACCCCGGATTCCGCAATACGCGGCGGCCGTCCCATCACCTCAGACTATCAAACTACCGCCCAGCGTCAACAAAAATCAGCCTGACACCTTTTACGATCTCTGACACCTTTTACGATCTGGCAGGCAACGTCTCACTCGGCGGTTTCAACCCCCGCCCCCGCGTGGGGGGCGACCGGATGGGTAGGCTCCGACACGGGAGGGCGAGGTGG
>CAZTQK010000358.1:0-6676 GCA_964615635.1 uncultured Planctomycetales bacterium | reverse complement strand
GATACTGGCAGCCGGTCACCATCCCGATCAACAGAACCGCAAGTGCATATCGCATCATTCGCGTCATTGTCGTATCTCCCGTTCATTTCCCCGGACCGCACACGCCGATCATCCCCGAATATCCAACACGCTCTCAACGCCCAGTCGATCCAACCAGGGGAAGGGCGACTCCGGCCGTCGGGTCTTGGCCGGCTGGTCCTGGGCCTGGGTGAACGCCACCTCGATCGTGCTGTAGGCGATCAGCTTGTCGAGTTGGGCGATCCGCCCCTTGATCCGCTCGATCTCCTCGCGCACGCGGTTGAGTTCGCGCTCGACCTCCAGCGTGTCCTTGACGTTGGCTGCCTTTTCCAGGATGGCGACAAACCGATCGCGCAGGACTTCGGCGTTCTTCAGCCGCAGTTGCAGGTCGACGTATTCATCGGTGACATCCTGGGCGCTGACGTTTTTGGAGATAGTCTGGCCCAAGGCCTTGAGCCGCTCGATCACCGGGAAGAACTGCTTGGCCGGGACGCGGATGGTGATCGAGTTGGCGCTCATGGTCAGCATATAGCCGCCGACCTCATCGGCCAGCCTCTGGGTCGCCTGGACCGAGGATTCCACGTTGGCCACCGCCATCCCCAACTGGCCGGTGTAGATCAGCATCCGCTGGGCGGCCGGCACAGCCTGATTCGCGCCCTTGTCCGCGGCGAGTTGGGCGGACGGCTGTTCTTTGGCTATCCTGGGGGGCTCAAAGCGTGCCGCCGCTGCGGCAGGAACAAACCCCAACTGGGTTCGTTCGCGCGCTGACGAGACGCCAAGGCTCGTCCCCGCCACGAAATCGGGTGAAGCGACCGCACTGTCCGCTTCCCTGGCTCTGGAACTGTCCATGTACATCGCATACTTGGGTGAAGCACATCCCCAGAGAACAGGCCCGACAATCAAGGACACCGATACGAATGAAATGAAGATGTGACGTCGCAATCGCATGAGACACCTCCCATGAATAACGCCGGCATGCCCCTACACCCGGGCGGTATCCTATCCCCACCCCTGTCCGAACGACAGAGCATCCCACCCATCCATGTAGCCACCGGCGGCACGGTTTGGTTCCCTGCTCCCCAACTTTCTCGATTGTTGTGTCCCACCTTCTTGCCGCGGCGAGGATGGCTCGACCCTGCCAAGAGTGCCGACGAGGGCGTCGGCACCACTGTGGGGCCGACGCCCTCGTCGGCCCATCTTCTGATGAAGAGCGTCCCGGGTCGCTCAGCCTCCGCGATAGCGAAGGATGAGGCGCGATGACCGGACACCAGAAGCCAGAATAGACAGGCAACGTCTGCTGCAGCCTATCGCGAACCGTCAGCGGCTTTGGGCTCGTGATGCGGTGCGCCCGAGCAGAAGAAACCGCGTCCGTCATTCAAACATCGTGCCCCACCCATCTGGCTCTGCTCGCATCGCTGGGCCAACGTGCTTCGATGATGGCCGGAGCCGGCAGGTCGCTGTTGGGCCAGAATTCCCTCGCAGCAAGTCGGCGTACATGCCCCATTCGTTCCTATAGGGTTGTAGATAAATGACTTAAGGAAAAACAACTTGGGACTTGCTTTGCACGATTTGGCGTGATACACTGTATTAGGTTACCAACACAGTGGGACGGCTTTTCAGGAGCTGATCCAACATGCCGGTTGATCCACACAGTCACGTACCTCTCTACGAGCAGATCGTGGAGCACATTCGCGGGTCGGTGGCCGCGGGCGTGTACCGACCTGGTGAGCCGCTTCCGTCGATCCGGGCGCTGGCTCTGGAGCTGGTGGTCAACCCCAACACCGTTCAACGAGCCTACCAGGAACTCGAACGGCAAGGCCTGGTGTATACGCGCAAGGGGCTCGGGGTCTTCGTCAGCGAGAACGGCGAAGAATCAGCGCAGAATCGGTCAGAGGCGGTGGTCCATTCCAGATTCGCTCAGGGCATTGACATCGCTCGGGCCGCGAGCATCTCGCGTGACCGGGTGCAGGCCATTTTTCAGCAGGCGTTGGAGTCGCCGAATGACGGGTCGAGCAAGGCTCAGGATGCGAGGAAGGGTTCTCGTCGGGACGCGAGGGAGGAGTCATGACCACAAGCGGGGTATCTGAGATGGCCATCGAGTTGGCCGGTGTGACGAAATGCTTCGGCCGGCAAGCCGCCGTGAACGACCTGTCTCTGAAGATACGCATGGGCTCAGCCTTCGGCTTTCTCGGCCCCAACGGCGCGGGCAAGACCACCACCATCAAGATGCTGATGGGGCTGCTGAGAAGAGACTCAGGCCAGGTGAGCGTGCTGGGGGTCGATCCGGCCGTGGACGGGCTGTCGGTCAAGCAACGCGTCGGCTACGTACCCGAGCAGCAGTTCATCTATCGCTGGATGCGCGCGGGCGAGGCAATCTCTTTCTGCCGTTCATTCTATGCCGCCTGGAACGACGGAGTGTCGGCCAAGCTGCTGAAGCTCTTCGACCTCGACCCGGACAAGAAGGTCAGACACCTGTCGAAAGGCATGCTGACCAAGCTGTCGCTGCTGCTGGCAATGTCGCACGAGCCGGAGTTGCTCATCCTCGACGAGCCGATGGCCGGTCTGGACCCACTGGTTCGCGAGGAACTGCTCGACGGAGTGCTGCAGACCGTGTGCGATCACGAGCAGACGGTGGTCTTCTCAAGCCACACGCTTGGCGACGTTCAGCGCCTCGGCGATGTCGTCGCGATCATCAATGGAGGACAGTTGCTGGTCCACTGCGGCGTCGATGACCTGCTGAACCGCACGAAGAGGATCCGGGCCGTATTGCAGGATGGCTCGGCTCCGAGCCGGCCGCCGGACGGCATGATCTGGCAGCGGGTGCAGAACCGGGAGTGGCTGGTGACAGTCAAGGACTTCTCGACAGAAACGGTAGGGCAATTGAAGGCGACGAATCCGCTGGAGACCGTCGAAGTGATCGATCTGGCATTAGAGGACATCTTTAAGGACTACGTCCGCGGATGGAGGGCCTCGGCATGAGAACGCTGCTCTGGAAGGACTACCATCAAAACCGCAAGGTACTGGCGGCGATCGCGGTTATCCTCCTGATCCCATATGGAATCTCTATCGTCGTTGCCATGATTGACCTGTATTCTGGTCACACGATACAGCGTGCGCAACTCCTGCAATCAGGCAGCCGTATAGCCCTGTTCCTCTCGGCTGGGATCACCAGTTTCATAGCGGGCAATGCCATCGCAGGGGAGCGAGCAGACCGATCAGCCGAGTTTGCGGCGTATCTTCCGATTTCCCGACGACACGCTGTTGCGAGCAAAATCATCGTGGCGATTGGCGCCTGCCTGTTCTTCATCCTCATCAACGGCGCGGTCAATCTGGCGGCCGTCTCAATGGTATTCCCCGATTACGGTTATCCTCTCAGCGTCCTGACGGATGCCGTCGTGTACGGTGGGCCGGCCGTGCTATTGATGTTTGGCGTCGCTTGGCTGCTTTCTTCCTTCTCGCGCAGCCCAGCCATCTCAGCCGTATCGGGGTTGGCAGCTTTTCTCGTTCTGATGGGCTCCGCCGGATTCGGCATGAGTGATCACACCGGGCGAATCTCGGATTCGTGGTGGTACTGGTACTGGTCCACGTCCCTTGTCGCAGGCGGAGGAGGTTTTGTGGTTGGAGTGATCTACTACCTTCGCCGAGTTGAGCCGTAGTCGGGTTAGCAGGATCAGCCCTGCCACGCAGATGGACCAAGCACGCTGTCTCGATCAATGGGGCTTCTGAGCTCGTGGGTCAATAGCTTCCCGTGGAAGGACCGGCTCAGGCACGCACTTGCTGGCGCCCAACCTCTGCGATCCACTTTCTTGTCCACTCCACGGTCTCCAGCTCGAGATCGCAGACATTGCTGGCCAGGAAGATCATTCCCTCGATCCGGCCCTCCTTCAGCCATTTGCGCCCAAGCTCGCACTGCTTCTTCATCAGGTCCAGGGGCATGGGTTTGCTCGTGCCGAAATCCCACAGATAGCAGCCCAGCAGCTTGCCGTGCTTCGGGGCGATTTTTTCCAGGCGGTCAAATGAGGTTTCGAGTTGGACGAGGTCCTTGGCCTCCCAGGTCCAGAAAGTGATCTTGTCGCAGTGCCAGGTTTCTGTGTCATAGCCACGGTATACTTCCGCTCCCCCTGCGGTGCAAGCACGCCGTCATGATCAGAGGCCGATTGGGCGACCACTGAGGGTCGTCAAGCTGGTGCTGGCGGCGGGCGCCGCTGCGAGGCCGTTCATCGCGGCGACTGACTACGCATCTCGATGAGTCTCTGGCGGGTGTACAGCTCGGGTCGCTCGAGAAAACGCCGATAGCTCTTCTCGGCGAAGAAGGCCTCGCGAGGCGGTAAGTCGTTATCTTCATCGAAGAACTTGAGCGCTTCGTCGAGGCACTGAGCGGCCTCGACTCGCATCCGCCGAACGGCCGCTCGTTTTTCCATGCTCGTTGACTTGAGGCTTTCCGTCCGAGCGTCCTCGATCAGCATGGTGTACAGCATCACCCAGCCGGTCACGTCGATCATACGCGATGGATGGCGCGTCGGGTTGATGACCTGAGCGGCCGGTTGATGCGAGATGTCCCGCAGCTCACCGAGCATGCTCAGGACTGGCCCGCGGCGCTCGATCTGATTGACGCGGAAGGCGACGCTTGCCTGCCGGCCGCATTCGCGACAGGCGACGGCCACAGCGAGGTTGTGACTACCCGCGTCATAGGCGGGTGTTTCCGGCGAAATGTCCAGTAGTCCCTGACCGCAAGACTCGCATGTCTGTGTTTTCAGGTACAGCCGCGCTTCGGTGAGACTGTGGGGAATGAGAACCAGACCGGCGTCGCTCATAGCCCGGTGATAGTAACCGGCGGGCGGGTCAGGGCAAGTCAGGCGTTCTCAAGTTGTTTGGGGTCGGCGGTGATGACCAGCATGGAACCACTGGGGTCCCTGAGCCGCACCTTGATGCGGCCGAGCCGGCGCAGCTTCTCGCGATCCGACTCCTTGGCGACGTAGACAACCTCGGCCGTAATCTTGTTGCTGCCTTTGAAGAACATCGTCTGAAGGCGTTTCTTGATCGATGATGAGATGCGGCCATGGTCGTCGTCCCACGTCGACCAGTCAGGCACTTCCATCGACTCGGCCACCCTGACCTTGGCCCCCACCGCGAGGTACTTGTTTCCGTCGAACGCCATCCCAACATCTCCATAATCGCCGTCAGTAGTCAGTTGACGCACGTGCATCGCACTGACCCTGTCACAAGCAACGTTCTTTCTCGTGCCGGCCGGTAACCGGCGGACTGGACACAGGCGCATCCGGCTCACCCCTGAGCGGGGCTCGCATGGTGGCGGCCCGGAGTTGCATCGCTCGGCACCGCCAAGAAGGGCGCCTGCTATTGGGTATGTTAGCAAGCCCGACTGGCTCGAACAAGCCATTTTTTGGGATTGACGCCATGGCCGCAGGGGCTTAGAACACCGTCGATTGACCTCCCAGTAAGGTTTTCTCCCGAGAACCATCGCCCACTGGCCGGGCGTTCGGGGAACGCAGTGCCGGGTCGGCAACCGATCTGAAGGGAGCTGATATGGGCCTTCCTGGCGACCAGATTCGAGGTTCCGTGGAGCGTTACCTGGAGATCGACCAGTTCCTGGGCATCGACTCCGCACCGCTGTTTGCCCGTCCGGGAAGGCGCGTGCAACCGACCTCTTCAGGTAAACGCCCCACCGCCGAGGCTCGATCGACCGGTGGCAAGCCGGTCGTAGTTTCCCAGGCGATCTCGGAGGAGGAGTTGGCTCGACGACAGGAGGCTCTGAGGGCCTTGGACGAGGGCCAGGTCAAAGGGTGCATGAAGTGTGGTCTCAGCCGAACCCGAAACAAGACCGTCTTCGGACAGGGCAGTGCCGCCGCTCGGCTGGTCTTTGTGGGCGAAGCACCAGGGGCCGATGAGGATGCACAGGGACTGGCCTTTGTGGGCCGGGCGGGCCAACTGCTGACGAGAATGATCGCGGCGATGGGGCTGACACGGGATCAGGTCTTCATCTGCAACATCTTAAAGTGCCGCCCGCCAAACAACCGTGATCCTGCTCCAGACGAAGTATCCGCCTGCTGGCCGTACCTCGACGAGCAACTTCGGATCATCCAGCCGGAGGTAGTCGTGGCTCTGGGTAAGCCGGCGTCTCAGACACTCTTGCGTACCACTGCTGGGATCGGGCAGCTTCGAGGCCATTGGCATGAGTACTATGTGTCTGGATCACCCATGATCGGCCCGGCCACCCCTTTAATGCCTACCTATCACCCGGCGTATTTGCTGCGGGATCCTTCAAAGAAGCTGCAGGCCTGGAACGACCTCCAGATGGTCATGGCGGCACTTGGGTTGCCCGTTCCTGAGCGATAGGCTCTCCGCCCAGAAAGTGCCAACAAGCCACCGATGCCCCAAAGCGCAGTCGAGACTCTCAGAATAACCGGATCAGATTTCGGGGGGGGCAGACCGCTGGACATCATCATGCCGGAAGAACCCAGGGCGAGCGGTATCTCTTTGTGACCAGAGCGTTCGCCTCGTGGTCCCCTTCGATCTGTTCGGTTGCCGGGTTCCACCGGATTCGTCTTCCGACGCGGTAGGCGATGTTCATCAGATGTCCCGGATCAGTAGTGTCCGGTTGAGCTTGAGGCATATGGTCTCAAGCTGCGTTCAACACAAA
>CAZTQK010000357.1:0-6713 GCA_964615635.1 uncultured Planctomycetales bacterium | reverse complement strand
CACGTGCAGAAGCGGTTAGAGGAAGGCTGGTTTTTCCCCCGCTCCCGCGGGGGCAATCCACCCCTGAGTCTCAAGAAAGGGAAACCCTGACACAGGCAGACGAATCAGAGACGCATCACGACGGAGCAGGAACTGGTCTCCGACCCGCTGCCTGGGGGCAAAGCCGCTGGAACGGGTTCAAGAAAGGGCGGCTTCACAGCCCGGTTGGCGAACCGTCGCTGCGAGCCGGGCAGAGTGAGCCCGGGGCAAAGCCGAAGAAACGCATTGCGTTGCCGCGATACAGGCGATCCAGCACGGCACCAGGCAGATTCAGACCCGCCAGGAACACCGGCCCGCCCGCATCCTCGTCCTCGATGGGCGAGCGACTGATATCGTCCCGCTCGCACAGAAAGCGATGAACCCAGTAACGCGAGCAGTGATGCTCGAACGTAGCATGCTTGAACGCCACCAGATCGCTTCCGAACAGCAGCCTGTCCGAATATCGGACGAAGAAGTCGCGAGACTCGGCCGGATGCCGTGAGAGCTCGCGGGCAACCCACTTGGTCCCCGACGTGTCCAGGCAAAGATTCGGATATCGGCCCAGCAGTTCGGCAAGGAAAGGCAGGTTCTCAGGCCAGCCTCCCATGTGGGCCATCAGCACCCGGAGTGAAGGGAACCGCCCTAGAGTGTTGGTTACCTGCCGATAGGTGAGTCGCTTGGATTCGAACCGCGTCGGGTCGTTATAGCGATGCTTCCACCAGACATCCGGATCCGCGATATGGACGAGAACGGACAGGCCCGCTTGCTGGATGGCTTCAAACACAGGGTCCAGCCGTGGGTCGTCGAACCAGACGCCCGACCGCTCATTGAACTCGGGCTTGTACCAGAATTTGATCGACACTGCCCCCGCGCGTACCGCCCGCTCAACGATCCTCAGATTCGTATCCGTGAAAGCCTGGTCTCGACCGACGAGTTTGTGCTCGGACCAGACATTGAAAGCCACGCGGTCGCCATACCTCCGGCGAAGCCGAGGGATCTCATCGATTCCGCAGATCACCACCCACTTGCGCACTCCGTACAGGTCGCCGGCCCGGATCATGCGTTGGGTGGCACGCGGCCGGCCAGAGTGGCAATGAGCATCGATGATCGGACCTGTGAAACGCGACGTCGGCAGGCGGCGAAAGTCGATCGATACGTCCAGCCCCTTTCTTAAAACCACAACAAGCACTCCTCGGCCTGGCCGGTGAACCCGCCTGTACCCCATGATAGGACGCATCCTTGGCAACGTACAACGGCGACGGAACTCGCGGCCATCTCCAGGACAACAAGCCGGCGGAACACCTGCCGGCCGGCACGCGATTGCAGTTGCGCTCTCGGCGGGTTACCGTTCTGCCATGTCGTTGCGATCTCGCTCCACTCTGACACCCGAACAACTGCGGCACGGCTGGACAGCCAGGCGAATCGGGCGGCATGTCATCACCCTGGCCGAGACGCCCAGCACCAACAGCTTGGCCCTGGAGTCCATCTCTGCGTTGGGCGGTGCTGACGGCCAGGGGGGCGACGGGCTCGTCGTCATCGCCGACTACCAGACCGCCGGGCGTGGCCGACTGGGCAGATATTGGCTGTCACCTCGAGCGGCAAGCATCCTGTGCAGCGTGGTTATTGTCCCGACCCATCAGGAGTTGTCGGCAGGCAATAGTGATCCGGCTGCCTGCGGCCGACCTGAGCCACCCGGAGAAAAGGATGCCGGCGCACCAACACCCACGACCCAATTCTCGGGACGCCTCACCTTGATCTCAGCCATAGCAGCATGTGAAGCTATCCGCCAAACCACAGAGGTGACGCCGGCCATCAAGTGGCCCAACGACCTCCGCGTGTCCGGGCGCAAGCTCGGGGGCATCCTGATCGAGTCCCGGTCGATCGGCCACGGGCGTCGAGCCTGGGTCATTGGCATCGGTATCAACTGCCTGCAGCACGCCGGCCACTTCCCGCCTGAGCTGCGGGGCTTTGCTACTTCGCTGGAGATTGAGGCATCGCACCCTATCGACCGGCTCGAACTGGCCAGATCGCTGCTGCAGCACTTGGACGAACGACTGGCCGACTCCCCCCCGCAGGCCGGCAACCGCGAGTCGCCTGAAGCCATCCGGTCGGCCTGGGAACGGTATGCCGAGCCTATCGGCCAGCGGGTGCGCCTGCGCACCCGAGGCCGGGAATACGCCGGCACGACGGTCGCCGTGGACCCCTTCGGCGGGCTCATCGTGCAAACCGATGACGGCAAGCGAGAATGGTTCGACCCCCTGCAGACAACTCTGCTCTAGTGCCGCTTTCGGTTGGCGACTTTCGCCGACTCGGCGGGTGCCACTGGCGGTTTATCGCGAGCCACGTCGAGCGGCTTGCCCGCCAGTGCATAACTGACCTACCGAAAACGGCACTAGCCCTGCGAGCCAAATCAGATATGCTGCCGGAAAATGCACACCGGTCACGGGCCTTCAAAGCCCTGTTCCGGCAAAGCGGTTCAGTTGGATCACATGATGGCCAAACGGGGCAGCCGACGATCGGACTCTAACGCGAGGGGACCTGCAGTACCTCGCTCGACCCGTCTGCGGAGACCTACTCGGCCGTCAGACGGCCCAGCCGAACCCAGCGAAGGCTCGCTTGGGGCGCGACGGCCCGAACGTCATGATCTTCTGCCCGCCATCGGGGAATGGACACGATCAGCATTGGACGGCCCCTTGGCCGCACACGCATCCATGCTTCTGCTCGGGATGGGAATCGGCTGGCAGTGTTCGGCGTCACAGAAGATCTTTGCGGCCGCCATCGGCCCCGACGCGGAAACGACTGCGATGGTCGTGGCTGTCGCTCTCCTGGCGGCGGCCGTAGGGCCATGGCTCCCCGGACGACTCATTCTCGGCATTGCCCGCTTCATCCAGCGACGAAGTTGGCGATCCCGCGGACCGGACGACGACCTCATCGGTTCTCTTTGGGTGCTCAGGGCCACCGGTGGACGGGACAACGCGCTCATCTGGCTGTCAATCTCGGTGCTGGCATGTGCGGCAGGAGCACTCTCACTAGCGACGCTCTTGTTGATGGGGCCCGTCGCCCGCGCCTACCACTACGTTTTGCAGCACTTCTTCTGGACTAATCTGACTCTGTCCGGTTTGGAGTGGCTGGGCACCGCTTTGCTGATCGGTCCATCATGGGTTCTGCACGGACTGCTCATCACGACACTGGCCACCGTCGTTGGTCGGGAGGAGCCCGCCAGGCAGCCTCCTGGGCTGGTCGCCGCGATAGTCGCCGGGCCAGGCCTGGCACTACTGCTCCTCGCCAATTGGGGAACGGGAGCCCTCTCGGGTGGCCAGGAGTTCATGGTCGGTGTGTTGCCCCTCTTCATCGTGGCCGCCTTGGCCGCCAAGATGTCACAACGCACCGACAAACCCGCCGGCGTCGTCACCGCTGAAACCGCAGCACCCGAGTTGCCCGGAGGCGCTGAAGGGCTAATTTGGGTGTTGCTGGTCGTCTGGGGCATTGCCGCTGCTCTTGCCGGGACGGGTTGGGTGACGTGCCGACAGGTTGGTGCCCGAAGCTGGCCTTCAGCTCAGACGCAGTGGGGCTGGTATCTCCTGTTGCTGGGCATCGGCACCGCCATCGCTTGGCGGCATGCCCGACACCAGACTCGTTCCACCTCGGGTTGTGGGATGGCGGCGTGGGCAGCCGGCGCGGGTGCGGGAGCCACATCGGTCCTGGCGGCTTTTTACCCTGACAACCTCTCCTCGACGTTGTTGCAGCTTCTCCTGCTCGGGTTGACCTTCGGGTACGCGCTGCACTATGTGGAGTTGGCCTGGTTGGCACGGTCCGGCAGCGAGATCCAGGGCTTCGCCCAACTGGCCAGCGCGGTACTGGCCGGCCTGGCCGTGGGCTTCATGGCCGGGCGATGGTGGGCGTTGGATGCGCTCGGGCCGGTGGGACTAATGACCGCCAGCGCCCTGGTCATGATGGCTCTGGGAGGCATTGTTCAAATCTACGAAGAAGACCGCCCTGCCCGCATCCGTCACCGGCGGCTTGCACTGGTCTTTTCGTCTCTGGCCGGCGCCATCATCCTGTTCCCGACAGCCACGCGCGAATGGGATAGTTGGGAGGCCGCTTCCACAACACCGCCCATCCCGACCGATCTGAACTGGCTGGCGACAACCGAGTTGCCTTCGGCGCGGCAGATTTGCCTGATCGGCGTCGACGGCAACTCATCGATCCAGTGGGCGGGACTTGGCAAAGCGAGAGTCGACATCATACCCTTTCCAGCGATCGAGCTTGCCAGAGAAACCTCGCCCCGCCTGCCGGGGCGGACCCGCGTCCTGCGATCGTCCGGATTTCGAGCTCTGCGACTCGAGCACCAGCTCTACGATCTCGTCTACCAGCAGGGCCAACTTGCCGCGCGGACAGATCGCTACGCGGAGTATTCGATCGAATGGCTGAGCCGGCTCTCATCACTCACAATGCCCGACGGGGAAATCGTGCTCGACGTGCCCCTTGAGGGCATGAGCCCTCGGGCCGTCGCCAGCATCGCGGCCACCCTCCGGCAGGCGGCACTCGCTCCTGTCAGGTGGACGCTGGTATCAACGGATGGGCAACCAATGATCCGTCTCAAGGCCAACCCCGGGGCCTCGATCCCTGCGTCCTCCTCCGAGACCGCGTGGGCAGCCGCCGACGCTTTCACGGCCGACGCTGAGATGCCGCGAGTCCATTCGATCCAACACGACAGACTCACGCCTCTGCTCCACAAAGGATCTCTGCCTTCCACCGACGAACTGATCGGCTGGCTGGAGTCGTGCCGCTCGGGCACAGAAACCCAAGAAGCATCGAGGCAGCCGTAGATCCAAATGTGGGGCGGAGCGCGGCCCCACAGCCGCACAGCCACGGGTCCGTGACAATTTAGGCGGGGAGGTGCCACGGCTTTTTCAGAACCGCGACCGTGAGGGAGCGGCCCCCTTGTGATCTGGCCGCTTTCCGGTTTGGCCCCTCGCTTACGCTCGGGGTTCTGAAAGAGCCGCCTAAACTGTCACGGACCCCACAGCCACCGGTGTCGGCGTCGACTCTTGCCGGCGGGACCGGTCTCAGCTAGGATAAAAAGTCCGCGGAGGCCCGTGCGACCCTGCGGCTAGAAAGCTCTGTATGCAAGTCAACCTGTTGTGCATCGGCGACACGGTCGGTCGCCCCGGACGGTATGTCCTGTCGCAGATGCTCCCTAAGCTGGTCGAGCAATACGACCTCCATTGCATCATCTGCAACGCGGAAAACGCCGCAGGCGGCTCCGGTCTGACCCATCAGCTTTACGAGAAGTTCCGGCGATATGGGGTACACCTCATCACGCTGGGCGACCACGCATTCCGACGGCAGGAGATCATCCCCGTCCTGGAACGGGCCCAGGATATCGCCCGGCCGGCCAATTTCGCCCAGGCCGCCCCTGGCAAGGGCTGGGCCGTCCATGAAACCCGGCTTGGACCGAAAGTCGCAGCCATTACCGTCCTCGGCCGGCTGTACATGAAGCCCCCTACCGATTGCCCTTTTCAAGCGATCGAAGAAGCCCTGAGCCAGATCCCCGATGATGTCAAGATCGTCGTCATCGACGTCCACGCCGAGGCCACCAGCGAGAAGATCGCCATGGGCTGGCACTTCGACGGTCGGGTCAGCGTGGTCTTCGGCACGCACACTCACGTCCCTACAGCCGACGAACGCATCTTACCGAACGGGACCGCGTACATCACCGACGTGGGCATGACCGGCCCCTACGACTCCGTGCTCGGTCGCCGCAAAGATCGCGTGCTCAAGGCCCTGCTCACCGGGCTGCATGTTCCCTTTGACGTGGCCACCGACGACATCCGGTTGTGCGGGCTGCTGGTCAGCGTCGATTCGGCGACCGGTCGGGCAACGCACGTCCAACGCATCAGCGAGCGCATTGACGCCTCAGTCTCCGAGGTCGGAAGCGGGGGCGAAGAATGAGTCCGTTGCGCGTTTGACCAAGCAGGAATGAGATGCTTCAATCCCATCCGAGCCGCTGATCGCCCGCGACAGAGTCACGAAAAAGGATCATGCGCAACGCAATCGGAACTCCCGCGCGGCTATTCAGACATGCCCCTGCAGCGGACGATCTATGCCCATCGAGGAAATTCTGGGGTTGCCTGCTTTTGATTTTCGCCTACCGGTTGCGAGGGGCATAGAATGGGCGCGAGCACGGGGCGATGATGAACCGCCTCAATCTTTGGAAGGCAGGAGCCGACTCACATGTGAGTGGGGGCTGCTGGGAACGTCATCCACGTGGACCCCGTTCGCACGACTCGTTGCAGGATGGCCGTCGTAGGCGGACATCTCCACTCAGCAGGCGCTGAACCTTGAACGGTCCCTCCGCAGTATTGGGGGCTCTCACTCGCTCGAACAAAGGAGACTTGCGATGGGGCAGATCCACAGGTTTGACCTGGGGCGTCCTCGGTCCTTCAATCGTCTCGCAGTCACAGCGGCGATGGCGAGCTTGTTGCTTCTCGGCCAGAATGCCAAGGCGCGACCGGTGTTCTCGGCAATCCCGGCGATGGCCTCGTCGGTTCGGCCGGCCTTTTCGCTCCAGGGCTCCCGGTGGACGACAACGGCCACGGACGGGGCGGTCGCGGAGGGTCAGGCTCTGACGTTGACCTACAGTTTCGTTCCTGATGGGACGACAATCGCGGCCTCCACTCAAGGCTCCGGGC
>CAZTQK010000356.1:0-6731 GCA_964615635.1 uncultured Planctomycetales bacterium | reverse complement strand
GGCAGTTGGAGTTCGTACATCGACTACGTGATCAACAGCAGCTCGTCGATGTGCCAATACAACCCGAGCGGCGGGATGTACGGTGATCCGGGTCTGAGGTACGAGTTCGGCTTGAAGACCTGGATCGACTACCTGCAGGAGTGCCAGGTCGGCAACTCCGCCTCGCCAGGCTTTGCCGGTGCCCCCACGCAGCCGATGGGCGCCGTGGCCGACTCTGTGAAGGAAGGCATTAGCTTCATCGAGAGCCTGCTGGGCGACGACCAGGTCGGCATGGTCAGTTACGGCACCTACGGCTACGGGCCGATGGACAAGCCGAACAACATGTCCTGGCTGGTGGATGATTTCGCGGCCGTACGGGCCAAGGTCGATACCCTCAAGGCCGGCATGTGGACCAGTTACAACAACATCGCACAGGGAATTGACAAGGGCGTGGACATCCTGTTCGACAGTCCTAATGCCCGACCGAATGCGGCCAAGGTGTTGCTGCTGCTCACCGACGGTATCGCAAACCAGACGCGAAACCCGGTGAACTACAACGAGTACCAGGCCCGCGAGGACACCAAGGCGGCGGCCCAGGACGCCCGCAACCGCGGCGTTCGCATCTACACCGTCAGCGTGGGCTCGGGGGCGGACAAGGATCTCATGGCGGAAGTTGCCGCCATCGGCCGTGGATCGTGGTTCCATGCCGAGGGTGACATTGAAACCTATGAGGCGCAGTTGCAGGCCATTTTCCGCGCACTGGGCGGCAAGCGGCCTACGGTGTTGATCGATTGATGTGTCAGGTGAACCGCAGCCGGGTGCCGAGTGCGGCACCCGGCATGCGGGCTCTTTTCTCAGATGGCAGGAATGGGGACACGCGGTCAGAACAGATCGGGTTGTTGGCGAGAAGGAACCGGGGCGCCGGGCAACGGCGTCACCGGTCTGCTTGATGCGCTGACTCCGGTTTATCGGACGCCGTGTCGACTGACCCCGGGCTCGAGGGAGCAATGAGGCAGTCTGTACGCGTTATTGTGTTTAACGCTGACGAGGAGTACTCAGCCACGCTTCGCGCCGATCTGCTGAGCATTCCCGGCGTCCAGATCGTTGCCGAGGTGGACGAGGTGACTCTTATCGAGCAGGCCGTGGCCCATTTTCCGGCCGAGGTGGTGGTGATCCATCTCGACCCGATGCCCGAGGCGGTTCTGCCCGTCGCGGGCAGCGTTGCCTCCAGCCATCCCAGGATCGCGGTGTTTGTCGTCACATCGAGCACCGACGGGCAATACGTCCTGGCGGCCATGAGGGCCGGCATCAAGGAATTCATCACCAAGCCCGTCGATCGCCAACTGGTTGCCAAGGCGCTCGATAAGATCGCAGCCCAAAGCGAGTTTGCTCAGGAGCGCGGAGGGCTGATTTCCGTTATGGGAACGATCGGCGGCGCGGGCGCTTCTACGGTGGCGGCCAACCTGGCGGTCGAGCTGGCCGAATTTGCCAAGAAGAGGCCAGTGGCCGTTGTGGACCTGGATTTCCGGTTCGGGCAGCTCAGCACCATGCTTGACCTGCAGCCCGACTACACGATAGCGGACCTCTGCGACACCCCGGAGAAGATCGATGCAGGCGTGATCGAGAAGGCCATGGTCAAGCACAACACCGGCATTCACGTGTTGGCCCGGCCGAACCAATTTGCCGAGGCTGACCAGATCACGGCCGCACACTGCGCTGCGGTGCTCAGCACGCTCCAGCAGATGTACGAGTACGTGGTCGTGGACGGGCCCAACCGGTACGACCCCGGCGGCCTGGCTGTGCTCGACCTGGCCGACATGAATCTTCTGATCATCCAGCTTCTCGTGACCAGCGTGCGGAACGTTCACCGGATGCTCGATGAGCTTCGCGGAGGGGGCTACAACATGGACCGCTTCCACCTGATCTGCAATCGGGTGGAACGCGACTCGAACAGTCTCGAGATCAGTCACGTTGAGGAGACCCTTAAGAAGGACGTGGCGCACCATTTGCCGGATGACTGGAAGACGGTGAGCACCGCCATCAATATGGGCGTGTCGCTCAAGGAGTACTCCGCGAAGTCGAAGATCAGAATGGCAATCCATGAACTGGCCCGCAGAATTGCCGAGCCGGACATCGCTGGCACCGGCAACGGCAACGGGAGCAAGGGCGGCCTGTTCAGCCGTTTGTTGAACGCCGTGTGAGCGGCGAACGTGGCGGTTGGAATGGAGAACGAATTACGGAGACGGGGATAAGACATGTTTGGCAAAGTCAGGACACCTGCGACACCGAAGACGCCGCCCAGAAGCGAGAAACCCGAAGGCGGAAAGACGATTCTCGGGCCTCGCCCGACTTCGTCCGCGGCGCAGGCCGGGGCGATCGCCGTTGAAGAGGAACCCAAACCGGCGCCGGCCGCACAGCCGGATAAGACCAAGGTCCGCCAGGTTGATGATGACAAGCTGGAGAAGTACTACGCACTCAAGACGCGAATTCACCGCAAGCTGGTCGAGCAGCTCGATCTCAACGCGATTGACAATGACGATCCGACCATTCGAGACCAGGTCGGCGAAGTCATTCTCTCGCTGTGCGAGAAGGAAAACGTCCTGCTCAACTACAACGAGCGGCAGCAGTTGGTCAAGGAAATACTTGACGAGACGTTCGGCCTCGGTCCGCTTGAGGTCCTGCTCAAGGATCCAAGCATCAGCGACATTCTAATCAACGGTCCCAGGCAGATCTACGTTGAGCGCAAGGGGGCGTTGGAACTGACGGATGTGCAGTTTCGCGACAACGAGCATCTTCTACACATCATCGACAAGATTGTCAGCGCCGTCGGCCGGCGATGCGACGAAGTCTGCCCGATGGTGGATGCCCGTTTGAAAGACGGATCACGCGTCAACGCGATCATCCCGCCGCTGGCCCTCGACGGCCCCAGCATGTCGATCCGGCGATTCGGAAACGATCCCATTAACTGGGACGACTACATCCGGTTCAAGTCCTGTTCCGCCGAGATGGTGGAGTTCCTGAAGGCCTGCGTTATCGCTCATCTGAACGTTGTCATCATCGGTGGAACAGGCTCCGGAAAAACGACGCTGCTGAACAACATGTCGTCGTTCATTCCGCCGACCGACCGCATCGTGACCATTGAGGATGCGGCGGAGCTGCGGCTGCGTCAGCCGCACGTGGTCCGGCTCGAGACCCGGCCGGCCAACATCGAGGGCAAGGGCCGAATTGCGATTCGCGAGCTGCTCATCAACGCCCTGCGTATGCGTCCCGACCGCATTGTCGTGGGTGAGTGCCGCGGCGCCGAGACGCTGGACATGCTCCAGGCAATGAATACGGGTCACGACGGGTCGTTGACCACCCTGCACGCCAACAGTACCCGCGACACGATGCAGCGCATCGAGACCATGGTGATGATGGCCGGTTTCGACCTGCCGGTCCGGGCCATCCGCCAGCAGTTCTCCTCGGCCGTGGATCTGATCGTCCAGGCCCAGCGATTGACCGGCGGCCCAAGAAAAATCGTGAGCGTCACCGAAGTCGTTGGTATGGAAGGCGAAGTGGTGACCATGCAGGATATTTTTCAGTTCCAGCAGCTTGGCATCGACGAGCAGGGCAAGGCCTATGGCCAGATTGTCTCGACGGGCATCCGGCCGAGCTTCCTGGACCGGCTCAAACATGCTGGCTGCGACTTAAGTCCGTCGCTGTTCGAGCGGCAAGTACTGGTAAAGGACAAAGAAGAGCAAAGCTGACGGAGAGAAGGCCGTCTCGCCGGACGGCCAGACGCGAGAAAACGGAACGGGGTGACCAGTGGAATCGTTGTCAGGTCTGTTATTCTTGATCATGCCGCTCGCCGGAGCGACGCTCCTGGCATACGGCGTTTTTCAGGTCGTGATGGACCTTCGCGGCGGCGAGCAGCGCAAAGTGCTCGATCGACTCAGCGGTGCGAAGTCCGCCGACCGCGAGCAGAAGGTTCGGGAATCACTGCTTCGCAAGACCGCGGCCCAGATGCAGGGCAATTTCCTGGAATCGTTGGTCTCGAAGGTCCAGTTGGTCAAGAAGCTGCAGTCCATTCTTGACCAGGCGGACATCCACTGGTCGGCGTCGAAGGTGCTGGTCAATCTTGCCGGCGCCACCCTGGTCGCCGTGCTGGTGATGGCGTTGTTGCAGATCAGCCCCCTGGTCATCCTTCTGGTAGCCGTGGCCATCTTCAGTTTGCCTATTCTGTACATGGTCTGGCAGCGCAAGCGGCGGATCAGGAAACTCGTGGAGCAACTGCCCGAAGTGTTTGACCTGATGTGTCAGGCCCTCAAGGCCGGTCACTCGCTGGCCAGTGCGATTCAGTTGATCAGCCAGCAGATGCCTGATCCGATCGCCGGCGAGTTTGCCATCGTGTTCCACGAACAGAACCTGGGTCTGACCATCGAAGATGCTTTGCTCAACATGACGAAGCGCGTTGACCAGATGGACGTGCGGTTCTTCGTGACCGCCGTGCTGATTCAGCGGCAGACGGGCGGCGACCTGGCCGAGGTGCTCGAGAAGATCGGCAAGGTGATTCGCGACCGCATCCAGTTGTTTGGCGTGGTCCGGGCGCTGACCGCCGAGGGCCGGCTGTCGGGCTGGGTTCTGTTGTTGCTGCCGGTTCTCGTGTTCTTTGCAATGATGGTGGTCAATCCGGACTATGCCGCGGAACTGACCGACACGGACTACGGCCGAAAGATGCTCGGAACCGCCATCGGAATGGACCTGATGGGCATGGCCATGATCAAGAAGATTGTCAGCATCAAGGTGTAACACCATGAGCGAAATGATATTACTCGGCGTACTGGTGGTAGCGAGTGTTGGTCTCATTATCTACTCGCTGTGGCCCACGAAGAAGGCGGACAGTGATCATATGCGGCGCCGCATGGCCGGTCGGCGACTGGAGCAGGCTGAGGCGCTGCTCGCGGCGGCGCCCAAACGCGAACGATCCACCGCCAAGGAAATGATTGAGAAGGTCGCTCCGATCGCCATGCGGCCGGTGATGCCGGCGAGCGAAGAGGAGATGACCAAGCTGCGGGGCAAGCTGTCTCAGGCCGGCTATCGCAGTGAAGCGGCCGTGCGGTATTTCCTCGCCAGCAAGACCATCGTGGGCATCGGCGTGTTGCTGGTGACGCTGCTCGTTGCCATGGGAATGGGCCTTCAGACCAAGCAGATGCTGGGGCTCGCGGCGTTCGCCGGCGGCATCGGTTTCATGTTGCCGAACTTGTGGCTGTCGCTTGCCCAGAGCTCCCGCCAGGAAAAGGTTCGCAACGGCCTTCCGGACGTGCTGGACCTGATGGTCGTCACGGTGGAATCGGGGCTTGGTCTCGATGCGGCGATCATGAAGGTCGGCGAGGACATGCACAACGTGCATCCTGAGTTGGCTGAGGAGATGATGATCGCAGTCGCTGAAGGCCAGATGGGCGTGCCTCGCATGGAGGCTCTCGAGAAGATGGCCAAGCGATGCGGCGTGGACGAGGTCCGTGCGCTTGTCTCGACGGTCGCCCAGGCCGAGAAGTTCGGCACGAGCATCGCCAAGGCCCTCAGGACACAGGCCGATTCGCTGCGAATCAAACGGCGTCTCAAGGCCGAGGAGCGGGCCCAGAAGACCACCGTCAAACTGATGGCCCCGCTGATTCTGTTCATCTTCCCGTCGATCTTCGTGGTTCTGGCCGGACCGGCAGCCATGAAGCTGATCGCAGCCTTCAGCAAGGGAGGCATTTCAGGCGCGCCTCAGTGACGGGACGGATGGCGAGTTCATCGCTTCCCGGTTCATGATATCATCAAACAACACGGGCGACCCGAATTCGGGCCGCCCGCTTCTTTTGGGTGGATCAACGGTCAGCGACCGACGATGAAGAGCCGGGAGGCGCCCATCGCAAGCGTCTAGATCCCATATTCTTCCATGACCGCCTGTAGTCTCTCGCGGTTTGCCGGGCTCATGGGACACAACGGGAGTCGGAACTCCTCGGCCAGCATGCCCTTGATGGCCATGGCGGTCTTGATGGGGACGGGGTTTACCTCGAGCGTCAGCAGGCCTTTGGCCAGCTTGAACATCTTGAGATGCCGTTTCCGGGCGGACTCCCAGTCCCCTCGCAAGGCAGCCTCGGTCATGGCTTTCACGTCCTTAGGGACAATATTGGCCAGCACGCTGATGACCCCCACGCCCCCGATGGACATCAGGGGCAGGGTCATGGAATCATCGCCGCTGATGACCTCGATATCAGACCTGACACGGAGTTCGCTTGCCCCATCCATCGAACCGGTGGCATGTTTGACCGCAACGATGTTCTTGTGGGTTTCTCGGAGACGTGTGATCGTGTCCACGCTGATTTCCACTCCGCATCGTCCCGGGATGTTGTAGATGACCTGCGGGAAATCGACCTCCTTGGCCAGGGTGCTGAAATGCCGGAACAGCCCCTCCTGGGTCGGCCGGTTGTAGTAGGGCACCACCTGCAAAGCCCCATCGGCTCCGTTCTTGCGGGCGTTACGGGTCATCTCCAGAGCCTCGGCCGTGCTGTTTGATCCGGTGCCGGCCATCACCGGGATGCAGCCCTTGGCTCGGCGAACGACGGCCGCGGTGACCCCGTCGTTCTCCTCGTGCGTGAGCGTCGGGCTTTCGCCGGTCGTGCCGCACGGGACCAACACGTCTGTGCCGTTAGCCACGTGGAAGTCGACGAGTGCGTCCAGTGTCTTCCAGTCCACCTCACCGTTCTTGAACGGCGTCACCAGCGCCA
>CAZTQK010000355.1:0-6734 GCA_964615635.1 uncultured Planctomycetales bacterium | reverse complement strand
GAACCGGATCACGCCGGACACCGACAGCCGAACCGAGGCCGCCTGGATTGAGATGACGAATCGAGCAGAAGAGAACCGGATCACGCCGGACACAGAAGATGATGGGGCAGATCAAACGGCACTGCGACACGAATCGAGCAGAAGAGAACCGGATCACGCCGGACACTGGTCGACTCGATGGTGTACGGCGCTACCGTGCTGACGAATCGAGCAGAAGAGAACCGGATCACGCCGGACACTCGCCCCGATTGCCTGGAACGGGTTAAGGGACAGCCTGCGAATCGAGCAGAAGAGAACCGGATCACGCCGGACACTGCCCTTAGCGAGTGCCCTAACGGATTTACTGCGGCGAATCGAGCAGAAGAGAACCGGATCACGCCGGACACAACGCAGAATGTTCGGGCGCTAATGTCGGTGGCCGACGAATCGAGCAGAAGAGAACCGGATCACGCCGGACACTTTTTCGTCGTTCGGGTTCATCGTTCGCCTCGAAGGCGAATCGAGCAGAAGAGAACCGGATCACGCCGGACACAAAACGCCATGAGCGTGCCTCTCTTATATAGTGTGGCGAATCGAGCAGAAGAGAACCGGATCACGCCGGACACATAAATCCTTGTTTCGCCCATGCGACATAATCAGCATGCGAATCGAGCAGAAGAGAACCGGATCACGCCGGACACACGTCGATCAGACTGACTTTGGTTTGCTGCAACGACCGAATCGAGCAGAAGAGAACCGGATCACGCCGGACACCTCAACGACTCGAATACCTCATGCGCCCGCTGCATCGCCGAATCGAGCAGAAGAGAACCGGATCACGCCGGACACTCTTATGGGCCATCACATCCAGACTTTGGGCATCAACCGAATCGAGCAGAAGAGAACCGGATCACGCCGGACACGATGGTATCGCTCCCGAGAGATCCGCTGCGATGGTTCCGAATCGAGCAGAAGAGAACCGGATCACGCCGGACACTTGTGGGTCAGGCGTATACGTCCACTGTGCCACTGTCCGAATCGAGCAGAAGAGAACCGGATCACGCCGGACAGCCGCACAATCGGCTCCTGTTGGGCGTGGATCGGTTTTGCGAATTGGGCGGGACCTTTTTTTGTCGATTCCGGATCGCAGGCCAGGCTGAGAAGCGGTCTGGGGCACAACAGGGAGATTCGTCTGTGATCGGAGACGTGGGCCGAAAAAAGGGCACGCAGCTCTTTGTTTCATAATTGCTTATTACTCCAATAAACGGCTCCGGCCCCCACCTCGCCCGTTGTCGTCATGACAGCCACCGTGTCGTGTACCTCGAAAAAGCTTTAGAAACCATACAAAAGAAGCAACCTCACCTACTCCCGCTGGTTGCGGGGTGCGAGCCCGCCCCCGGCGGATCTGTTGGACCGTTGGTCTGTTAGTCCATTAGCCTGTTAGGCTGTTGGGGATGAAGAACCGGTCGGCCCCTCGACTACGCTCGGGCCAAGCGGTCAGCGCTATGCGGCTCCGGGACACCGGTCCTCTTTTCTCGTAGGGTGCATATTCCGCGGTCAGCAAGGAGCGTGTCACCACCAAGCCACCAAGGCACAATGGACTCACCGTCCTCCGATCTCTTCGCGTCTTCGTGCCTTTGTGGTCCAGAAGTCATCCGCGTCAATCCGCGTGATCTGCGGGCAGACACAAGCTCTTCGCTCTTGGATTCATTCTCCATTCTCGACCCTCAATTCGCCATTCCCGATTCATCCTTCCCTGCCCTGAGCCCGTCGAAGGGCTAAGAGCCAAGAGCTAAGAGCTAAGAGCTTGTCTCCCGCCCCCGTTCCGCCTTTCCCCCTTTCCTCCGGAGCACCCCGTGTGTTATGCCTTGTTGCCGAGCAGGGGAGATGCTCCGCGCGGCCTCGGCCCGGCCGTGCCAAGACCGCCAACCGCGCCGGAGGACAGCAGAAATGCTAAACGAACCCCACAAGCGTCTGAGATGCCACCCCGCCCCGTCGGTCTTGCCCCCCGTTCATCCTTCATCCCTCCGCCTTCATCCTTTCCCCCCGCCCCCAGTCCCCAACCCCGCGCGGCACCGCCGCGCCAAACGAACCCACCGCGAGAAAGTCAGCGGTGTTCAGCTCTCGATGGTAGGTTGCTTCTCGCCAGCCCCCAGCCCCTAGCCCCCAATCCCCGCCACGGCCGATGAGTGGCTACGCGAACATTTCCGCCACATGCCGAACTGTGCCCGCGCCTGCCAAGCCGATAGGGCAAACCTGGGTGCAGGTGGTGCAATCGCCGCAGGCCGAGGCCAGACGCTTCGCGTCCAGACCCAGCATGCCGAACTCGCTGCGGGCGTGATCGGCCCAACCATACTCGTCGTTGTACATGCGCACCCGCATCAGGTCGTTGACCGGCAGCCCCTGGGGGCAGACCTTCCGGCAGTTGGCGCACATCAGGCAGGCCTGCGGGCGGCTCTCGAAGAAATCGGCCGCGGCCTTCTTCTCGTCGGCGGTCATGTGTTGCGACTTCAGATCCAGCGTCTTGATCATGTCGATCTGCTCGAAGCTGTTGACGCTGGTCAGCACACTGTCGCAGCCGGCCTCGAGGACCGCTTTGGCGTGCGGTTGGAAGACGCCGGCGCCCTCGGTGACGGCGCTCTTGGCCCCGCTCTTCATCGACAGGATGCCAACGCCGTTCTCGCGGAAGACCTTGAGGTTCTTGACGAACCGAGCGCTGTCGTCGGACATCTTGTCTTTGCCGAGCGGCAGCATTCGCATCGCCAGGAGCGCTACTTCGAAGAACTTCGGAGCCTTCTCGATAGTCAGTTCCATGACGCCGTGCATGTCGCCGTGGCAGACGAAGCCCGTGTGCTTGAGCTTGCCCTTTTTGATGAGCATCTCCTGCTGCTTCTGTAGGGCCTCCAGCCGGCGAGGATCGGCCTTCTCGAAGGTGGTGAGCAGCGCGTCAGTGTGATCGGTGCCCAACGTCTTGAGCATCTCGTCGATTTCCCGCTCGCTGTCGGGGTTGAAGCTCTTGAGGCAGAGAAAGACCTTGTCGCGATAGCTCTTCTCCGCCTTGAACAGGTCGGCGATGGCCAGGATGCTTCTGCCCCCGACATAGCTGGCGGACGTATGCACGAGGTTGACACCCGAATCGATCAGGGCCTTCGTAATACGCGTGCCCAGCCGTTCGGAAATCCGGATTGCTCCGAAACTGATCAGCGTGACCGGCAAGCCCGTCCGGCCGAGCTTGCCGTACGGCAGCGGGGGCTTCTTGAAGGTCGTGGCCGGTTGCGAAGCTGCCGGTGCAGCCAGGGAGCCGGCGGCCAGCGGGCCGAAACCGACGGCAGCGGCACCGCATGTGGTCGTCCGTAGGAAATCGCGTCTGCTCACGGGATCGTGGGATATGTTGCTCATGGCAGTCCTTTCGTAAACCGGTTCATGATCAGATTAGTATAAACACCCGCGGCTGCGGTTCAAAACAAGACACACGGCCGGGTCACCCGCATCAGGGATGGCAGAGACCGTTGTGCTCGGTACAATGCTCTTTTCCACGGACGTGTGTCCGGTTTCGGACCATCGTGGCGAAATCGGCACAGCCCCGTGTCCAGTGCGTCTCAGGAATTCGCAATGACGGACAGATCGTGGGAGCCGGGCGGATGGAGTCAGTGTCCGGCCGTTCAACAGCCGCAGTATCCGGAACCCGCAGCCCGCGAAGCGGCGCTGGCCACACTGAGGGCCTGTCCACCGCTGGTGGCGGTTGGTGAGGTGAACAATCTCAAGGCTCGTCTGGCTCGGGCCGGTCGAGGCGAGGCGTTCATCTTGCAGGGCGGCAACTGCGCCGAGCGGTTCATCGATTGCCGGGCCGACAGCATCGCCAACAAGCTCAAAATCCTGCTTCAGATGAGCGTGATCCTCGCGTATGGCGTCCGAAAGCCCGTGGTGCGGATCGGCCGTTTCGCGGGGCAGTACGCCAAGCCCCGGTCCAACGACACGGAGGTCGTGGACGGCCGTGAATTGCCCGTCTACCGGGGCGATGCGGTCAACTCCGTCGAGCCTACCCCCGAGGCCCGCGCCGCGGACCCGCAGCGACTGGTCTCCAGCTATTTCTACGCCGCCGCAACGCTCAACCACATCCGGGCGCTGATCGACGGCGGTTTCGCCGACCTGCGGCACCCGTACACCTGGAACCTGAGCTCGATGGAGCACAGCCGCAACTGGGACGAGTACAGAACCGTTCTCGACCGGATCCTCGATGCGATCAATTTCATGGAATCGTTCGGCGGTGCGCGGTCCGACGTCCTCGGCCGGGTCGATTTCTTCACCTCTCACGAAGGGCTCCTGCTGGGATATGAGGAGGCACTGACCCGCAAGGATCCCGACTCCGGACGGTGGTACAACCTCGGCGCGCACATGCTGTGGATCGGGATGCGCACGCGTCAGGTCGACGGCGCTCACGTCGAGTACTTCCGCGGGATAGCCAACCCGATCGGCCTGAAGGTCGATGCGGGCATGCGGCCGGAAGAGGTTCTGGCCCTGTCGGATGTACTGAACCCTGCCAACGAGGAAGGGCATTTAACCCTGATCACCCGACTGGGCGCCGCGCGGGTTGAGGAGCGGCTGCCCCAACTGATTCAGGCGGTCCGGGACGCCGGCCGGAAGGTGGTCTGGAGCTGTGACCCGATGCACGGCAACACGGTGACGCTGGATGGCGGCCGGAAAACGCGCGACTTCTGTGTGGTGCTCGACGAGCTGCGGACGACATTCGACGTTCATCGACGGCAGGACACCCACTTGGCCGGCGTACATTTTGAACTGACCGCCGCCGACGTGACCGAGTGCATCGGTGGGGCGGGCGAACTGACCAGCGGCGACCTCTCGCGCCGCTACGAAACCTACTGCGATCCGCGGTTGAACTGTTCGCAGAGCCTTGAAATGGCATTCCTGATTGCGCGGCTGCTGCAATCTCAACAGTCCTGACTTGTTGGATGCCGATGATGGGAGTAAGGTGACGGCCGTTGGGCGCAAAAGTGCGATGTGCCCCGGTCTCCGTCAGGACGCGGTCTTGGGAGTGATGTATTGTGGCCAAGTCGAAGGTCGTTTTTTCCAGAGTGGTGCTCAAGCTGAGCGGCGAGGGCCTGGGTGGCCGTGACGGCGCCGGGATCGATCCCGGACAATTGGAGTATGTCACCGGCGAAATCGCACAGGTCCACCGCGCCGGCGCTCAGTTGGCAATCGTCGTCGGCGGGGGCAACATCCTCCGCGGCGGAGCGTTCTCGAAGAAATCCTCCATCCCCGAGGCGACTGCCCACTACATGGGCATGCTGGCCACGGTGATCAACGGCCTGGCTCTGCAGGAAGCCTTGGAGGCGAACAAGGTGCCGACCCGGCTGATGTCCTCACTGGGAGTGACCGGCCTGTGCGAGCCGTTCTCGCGTCACCGGTGCAAGGGGCACCTGGAAAAAGGCCGGGCGGTCGTTCTCGCCGGCGGCAGCGGACGGCCCTTCTTCACGACCGACACGGCCGCCGCTCTCGCTGCCGTCGAGATCGGGGCGGACGCGCTGTTCAAAGCGACCCAGGTGGATGGCGTCTATAGCACTGATCCCAAGAAGGACCCTAAGGCCAAGTTTTATCCGAAGCTCAGCTACGACCGGGTCATCGATGAGCGGCTTGCGGTCATGGATCTCAGCGCGGTGGAAATGTGCCAGCGATGTGGCGTCGCGATGGTGGTGTTTAATCTGCACAAGGCCGGCAATCTCAAGCGGGCCGCCATGGGCCGTCGCGTGGGTACGATTATCTCGTGACCGGCGTCATCGGTTTTGCAGGCTCGTGAGAGGCGACGTCGCGATCGTCATCGTGCTTGCCTGGTTGAGTGCGTGGATCTGATCATGAGCAGCCGGCTCGCTATTATTCTCTTTGCGACCGCAGCCTGCCTCGCACCGGCTCCTTGGATTTCACTACCCGCCGCCGCGATTCTGGTCCTGTGGTTCCCTGGGCGATCCCTGCTCCACCTCCTGCCCGGCCTGGAATCACTTCGAGTCTCGAAGTGGGTGGTCGTCGCCACGTCCATGGCGCTCATGCCGGTCTTCCTGAGTTGGCTGTGGCACCTGACCAACAACCGATGGGCCGTCGTGACGGCTGTCTGTGTGCTCAACCTGATCCTGGCAGTGGCGGGTTGGAGAGGCTTTTTTGCCGAAAAAGCCCCGCCGCCGACCGTGTCCGGCCGGACTCGCCTGCTGGTCGCCGCCATGATCGTCTGGACGTCCGGCTGCGTGTTCCTCTCATTCTGGCTCCCCAGCCAGGTGGGAAACGTCACCATTACCCGGGCCCACGACTACATCAAACATCACGCCGTCATGCTCTCGCTCGAACGGCATCCGCTTCCGCTGCATAGTTGTCTCTACCAGGCCGAAGCCGACACCCCGTACTACTACTATGAGTATTACTACCTGTTGCCCGCCGCACTTCGGACCCTGACCGGCAACAGAGTGTCAATTCCCTTGGCCTTCGGCCTGACTTCTGCATTGTTAGCGGCGCTTCTGATGAACCTCACCTTTCTCCTGGCAAGAGCCGTTACAGGCGGCGAGAGATGCGGCGTACTCGCGGTTGCCTGCGTCAGTCTGGTGGGCGGCTTCGATATAGTCCCGGTGCTGATGAAGGCGTCGACCGGCGCCGGCATGGTGGTCACACTGGACGCCTGGTGCCCCGTGGCCTGGCGGGTGCACAACTTCACGACGCAGTACTTCTGGTGTCCGCAGCATGTCTTCGCGGTC
>CAZTQK010000354.1:0-6740 GCA_964615635.1 uncultured Planctomycetales bacterium | reverse complement strand
CTATTCCTGTGGTTGCCGAGTTACCAAATGAAGATGCGACGTGGATCTGGCGGGAAGTGTGCCATTGGGAGATCGGCACCTACCGATCCCACAGGGTCACCATTGAACAGCCCGATCTGCCGCCCGTGTCGAGATGGGAGGCGTCCCTGGGTGGCGAAGCGTGGACGGCGCAGGCCCGCTATTCGCGTGCGGTGGTTGACGGTCGGGTGGTCTCGCGCGAGCCCCAGGAGTATGGCTGGCTCGGTGTGCTGAGGCACGAATTCGCGCTGCCCGGCAGCCCGGAGACCAGCATCGTTCTGGAGCATCGGCCAAAGTCCGGCCGCTGGCTGTGCCTGGTCGATGGCGTGGAAGCGAATCCCCGGCCGCGCTGGGTCGGGTTCATCGGTCCCGCCTTGATCCTGGCCGTGATTCTCATCCCTGTGATCCTCGTCTGGCACATGATCGGGGCCAGCGAACGAGACATGCAGCGGCAAGCTGAGGCGGATCGGCAGAGGGCGAGCGAACGAGCGCAGGCCCGGACCGAGGAAGCGTTTCATCGCCGAATCGCCGACATCATTCGCCAGGGAGATTGGGCTTCCCTCGATAAGGCGGGTTCTGTGGCCGTACCGGCGGTCGTCGCCTGCCTCTCCAACCGCCAGGAGACAAAGCTGATGCGAGCAAACGCTGCGGAGGCTCTCGGGAGGCTGCGGGATACCCGAGCGGTGGAGCCTCTGATCGCCGCTCTTGAGGACCGAGACCGCAATGTGCAGACAGCGGCGGCGATATCCCTGGGGCAGATTGGCGACGTCCAGGCGGTGGAGCCACTCAGCGGAGCCCTCCAACACGGCAGCGCGGGGGTCAGGCTTGCGGCAGCGTCATCCCTGGCCGAGCTTGGAGATGACCGGGCCCTGGACCCGCTGACCCGGTGTGCGGCCGACGACCCCGATCAGCAGGTGCGGCGTGCGGCGGCCGAGGCGGCCGCGAAGATCAAAGCGAGGCTGCAGTAGAGTCTTCCATCGTCCCCCGGAGGCCGGTGGAGGTTTTTGTATCGGCGGCCAAGGGCGGACTCATGAAGGTTATCTGCGCGCAAGGCCGATTCCTGCGCAAGAAAGCGGCTTCGAGATCGAAGTGTGTTTGAGAGGGGGTAGGGATGGCTGGTTAAGATGTTGCAGGAGCAGGACTTGGCATGGGCGGATGGACTGCTCCGGCCTCTGCGGGCGGTGACAGGAGGACATGACAAATGCAGAACAACCACCACGAGGGGCCGCCGCAGTCTAAGGCGTGCCGGATCTGCGGCCAGGACTGCTCCGACCGGCCGAGGGTGAGGGACCAGCGGGGCCGGTACTACTGTAGGGCTTGCCTCGAGAAACGCCGTGAAGCAGACGCGCAGACCGCAGGCCAGCAACACCCGGTTGATCTGCCCGTCCTGACGCCCGCGACTCCGCCGCTACCCCAGGCTGACGATGACCTGATCCCGTTTCCGGAGCAAGATGAGGTGGTTCCACATCAGGCAGCTCCTTTCGCACCAGAATCGTCCCTTCGCCCCTCGGAGGAACCCAGAGTGCGCCCCAGCATTGGGCGAGGCATGGCTGATGCGAAAGATGACCAATCTTATGAGGAGGTCTGGACCTGCTCGCAGCAGAATTCTCACCAGCGCATCGCTTGCCCTGCACCGACGAAGCGACAGAAGGCCTCCCCCGGCAGCTCGCTCTGGGCTTGGTACATGCCGTTTTGCCTGGGCGTCTTCCTGATCGGTGGTTTTCTTGTGCTGCCTTTCGCCTTTGCCTGGCTTGCCGGGATTCGGAGCTACGAAGAAGCGGTATTATGGGGCCTCTTGTCGTGCGTCATCTACATCATACCGTGGCGGCGTAATGGCGGCTTCTCGACCAGGCGATTGAACGCGATTGTCCTTCCGCTTGTTCTTCTGCTCGCCTTCCTGTTACATCAGTACGGTGGACCGATACCTCTTCCCCGTGGAATCGTCGGCGCTGTCGCAATGTCTTTCGTGCTTCTATTCTGTGGTTACCTTGGTCTTGGCATTCGTCTCATCGCCGTTTGTATCTGGGAGTCACCGCTCAAGGTCAAGATACTGGTCGGCTGCCTAGCGGCTGCAATTCCGGTGGCCATCATTGTATACAAGTGGGAAGAGTACCAGAGCCTTCATGAGAGGAGAGCACGGTGGCAAGCCGAGGCGGATCGATGGTCAGCTCGGGAACAAGCCGAAGCACAGGCCGCCAAAGCCTTTCGAAGCCGAGTCGCCGCCATCATTCGCGAGAGAGATTGGGCATCCCTCGATGCAGAGGGTGCTGCGGCCGTACCAGTGGTCGTCGCGAGCCTCTCCAGCCCACAGGAAACAAAACTGACAAGGGTGAACGCTGCGGAGGCTCTTGGAAGGCTGCGTAATGCCCGAGGGCTAGGCCCTCTTGTCGCTGCCCTTGAGGACCAGGATGGCGATGTGCAGGAAGCGGCAGCCATATCGTTGGGGCAAATCGGCGACGTGCGGGCGGTTGCGCCTCTCAGTCTCGCCCTTGAACAGACAAGCGTTGGGGTGAAACCAGCAATAATATCAGCCTTAGTCCAGATCGGAGATGACGGGGCCCTGGACTCACTCAGCCGGTGTGCCAACATCGGCCCCACGCCTGATATTCGGCGTGCGGCCTCCGAGGCAAGGGAGCAGATCAAGGCGAAGTCGCGGCAGCGCCTCACATCGTCCCGGAGTGCAGACTGATGTTTCTGTGGTGGTGGCCAGACGGCGAGTCATGGATCTTGTCCGCCCGCAAAGCGGATTCCCGCGCAAGAAAGCGGCTTCGAGATCGAAGTGCTCCTGGCAGGGGTGAGGTTTGCTTCGGTAAGGTGCTGCAGGAGCAGGAGTTGGCGTGGGCGAAAGGACTGCTCCGGCCCGACCGCAAGGCGGCGGTGTGGGTGAGTGATTGGTGATGCCGGCAGCATCAGCTCCGAGCCTGACCCCATTGGGGGTCAGGGAGAACCACCCAGTCCGGTCTCTCCGGACATCGACAGGAGTACACGACAAATGCTGAACAACCACTACGAGGGGCCACCGCCCTCCAAGGCGTGCCGGATCTGCGGCCAGGACTGCTCCGACCGGCCGAGGGTGAGGGACCGGCGCGGCCGGTACTACTGTAGGGCTTGCCTCGAGAAACGTCGCGAGGCGCACGCGCCGGCGGCGGGCGGGCCGCACCCGGATGATCCGCCCGTCCTGACGCCCGCGACTCCGCCGCCGTCCCAGCCTGACGATGACATGATTCCCTTCGCCGAGGACAACGACGAGGGTCCCCGCAAGGAAGCGGCGGCCGAAGCCGATGATCGAGATTACGAGGAGGTGTGGACCACTCCCGGGCAGACCGCTTACCGGGGTAGCATTCCAGTCGGCCACATCTCTGGACGCGAGTCTCGTGCGGGACAAGCTCCCTGTGAGCCACCGCCGACCGGCCTCCGCATAGCATTGCGCGTCTTCGTTGTTATCTTCTTCTTCATCAACGGCGGGCTCTCTTTGGCAGGACTACCCCACCTCGAAGAAGCCATTGATCTCTGGAAGAGTGCATATGCCAAGGACTCAGACGTCTTCCGCGCAGGACTGAACGTAGCCCTCATGCTCCTCTACTTGACAAAGACCGTGTCCCTCGTCGGCATCTGGAGGTACAGGAAGCTGTGGTTCCATGTGTATGTTCTCGCGACCATCGCGCTGGTGGTCGTTGTCCTCGGACGATCCATGATTCCGGGTCGACTGTCGCACGACGCGCCTTCGACCGCGGGAGTTATTGCCGTCTCGCTCGTGGAACTCGGGATTCTGATCGCCCTCGTGGGAGTCCAGTGGCAATTCATGGATCAGCAGGGGCCTCGGTCCACCTTGTCGCTTCACGCGGCTACGGCGCAGGCCGGTTCGGCGGGGGACTCGCCCGGCACGACGATCGAGACCGGCGGTCCTCCGGCGGCTCTTCGCGTCGCGCTTCGGGCCTACATCGTGTTATTCTTGCTCATCTGCACGCTCGGTCCCCTGTCACAGATCCCAGCGACCCAGAAGATCTGCCGGGAATTGTCGTCGAGAGGATATGCGGCGCTGACAGGCACCTTATGGCAGCTAACCGGCTTGGATTGCCTTTTTGGGATTGTGGCGGTTATCTCGCTTGTCGGCCTCTGGAGGTATCAACGGCAATGGGCGTATATGTACGTGATCCTGGTTGTCGTCATCGCGATCGTAGACGTGTTTGATCCCCTTCGACAGTATGCTCCCTACGCACATACTTTGAAGGTGACCTCCTATCCGCTGGAAACCTCGATCATCTTCGCAGTTGTCCATATTGCGATTGTGCTCGCGATTCTTTTGCCCCAGTGGCGGTTCTTCAGGCCTGCGCCGCCCGGTTTCTTGTCCCTCGCTGGGATTAGAGCCAACGTTCTGGCCGCAGTCGCAGGGGCGCTGATCGTCGTGGTGACAACCGGCACGCTCATCGTCTACAGCACGGTGAACCCACCCGAGCAAGGACGCCCAGCGGTCGTCGATGACGCCTCCATGAACCTGCCCAAAGGGCCGACCGGTAAAGACCATCGGTCAACGCCTCCGCGCCGTCCACCGCGTAAGCGATAGCCAGTTGGAGACAATCGTATGACCCCTCACCTCGACGCAAGGCAGCTTGAGTTGCTGGTCCAGGGCAAGCTGGACGAGCGGGAGGCGGCGCAGGTCCGCTCGCACCTGGAGTCCTGCGAGGCCTGTCGGGCCGAGTATGAGGAGTGCCTGGCCGGCGACCAGATGGCCGAGGAGATGAAGCATGCGGTCGATGACCGGTCCACGTTGGACCTGGGCGGCACAATCTCACTGCCCTACGGTGACGGCTCACCTCTGACCGGCCTGCCTACCATTCGCGGCTATCGCGTGATTCGTGAGATCCACCGGGGCGGACAGGGGGTGGTCTATGAGGCGAACCAGGAGGCCCCGGAACGCCGCGTGGCCATCAAGGTGCTGCTCCACGGGCCTTTTGCCGGCGATCGCGCCAAGGCACGATTCGAGCGGGAGGTAGAGCTGGCCGGCAACCTGAAGCATCAGAACATCGTGACCATCCAGCATTCGGGCGTCGCTGGCGGCAACTACTGGTTCGCGATGGACTACGTCGAGGGCCAGCGCCTCGATATTTACCTGGCCGGCCGAACGCTGTCGATCGCCGACAAACTCCGCTTGTTCAGCAAGATATGCGATGCGGTGATGTATGCCCACCAGAGGCAGGTAATCCACCGCGATCTCAAGCCGTCGAATATCCTGGTGGACGATCAGGGCGAGCCGCGCATCCTGGATTTTGGCCTGGCCCGGCAGGTCGAGCCGACCGAGAGCCTGGACATCTCCCTGGACGGGCAGGTCATGGGCACCCTGCCGTACATGTCGCCCGAGCAGGCCCGAGGCGATCAGAGCGCGATCGACACGCGGACAGATGTGTACTCGCTGGGCGTAATCCTCTACGAGATGCTGACCGGGAAGTACCCGATCGAGATTGCAGGCACGATGGACGAGATCCTCGAACGGGTCCGTCATGCCGAGCGGACTCCGCCGAGCAGGATCATTGACCCTGACCGCTCGCGCCCGAAATCTGTGATCGGGCGTCTGCGATCCCTGAGTCTCTCGAAGGCCCGCCGCGGAGTCATCGATACCGACGTCGAGACCATCGTAATGCGTGCTCTGGCCATGGAGCCGGATCGTCGGTACGCGTCCCCCGGCCACCTCAGGGCTGACGTCAAACGCTACCTCGCAGGTGAGGCGATCGAGGCAAGACGCGACAGCCGGTGGTACGTCGCGTGGAAGACCCTCGTCCGCTATCGCGTCGCCGCGGCTATCGCAGCGGGGTTCGTGCTCGTAGTCACTGCGGGATTGTTCACTTCGACGGCGTTCTGGAGACAGGCGGCCGAGCAACGCGATGCGGCGCAGCAAGCGACACTCACAGCACAGGAGAAGACAGAGGATGCCCTCCGAGCCCAGGAGAAGGAACGCACACAACGAGAGCTGGCGGAGAAGAAAACGCAAGAAGCCGAATGGAACGCTTACCTCGCCAACATCACTGCGGCCAATGCCGCCCTACGTCTGAAAGAGATCGCCACGGTTCGTGCTCGTCTGGGTTTCTGCCCGGAACGTCTTCGTGGATGGGAATGGCGATACCTTCATGCTGCGGCAGACGAGAGTCTGTTGACGCTGCGCGGGCATCCGGGCTGGGTTCGGTGTGCCGCCTTCAGCCCGGACGGGAAGCGGATTCTCACCGTGTCCAACGACAAAATGGCTAGGATCTGGGACGCAGACACAGGCCATGAACTGCACAAGTTGCGCGGGCACGATGATCATGTTTCATTTGCGGCCTGGAGCATGGATGGCACGCGAATCGTTACGACGTCATTCGACAAGACTGCCAAGATCTGGGATGCGGCCACCTTCGAAGAACTCGCAACGCTCCACGGCCATGCCTCCCCCATTTGCTCCGCGGCCTTCAGCCCGGACGGCAAGCGTATCATCACGGCAGCCGTGGGGGAGAGCAAACCGAGGATCTGGGACCTAGCCACGCAAGAAGAAGTTGCCACGCAAGTCAATGACTTGAACCAATTGAGGTTTGTAGCCTGGAGCCCTGATGGGAAGCGGGTCACGACAGCGTCACATAGCGAGGCTACCAGAGTCTTGGATTCTGCAAGTTGGCGCACTCTAGCCATTCTGCGGGATGCTCTCGTGTTTGCTGACTGGTGTTCCGACTGTAAGTGGATCGTCACCGGATCTA
>CAZTQK010000353.1:0-6748 GCA_964615635.1 uncultured Planctomycetales bacterium | reverse complement strand
CACCGCCGCGACCCTGGCGACCGTCTGGCTGCTGACCGGCAAACAGGAATACGCGGACAAAGCGGTCGCTTTGCTAAAGAACCTTACTCCCTACTCGTTCGTCCCCGAGCATTTCGACGTGGGCATGAACTACGCGGTCTGGGGTCTCTCGGTGCTCAGGGCCTACGACGCCCTGTTGCCCGCGCTTCCACCGACACAGCGCAAGGCCATCGATGCTTGCCTGACTCGGATGGCCAAGGCCGTCGCCAAGAACGATGTCTACTGGATCGACAACAACGTCGGCGGCGGCATCAACAACCACTTGGCCTGGCACAAGATGATGCTTGGGCTGCTTGGGATGTTCTACAATCGCCCGGAGATGGTCGACTATTGCCTCAATGGTCGGCGCGGGCTCGTGTCTCTTCTCGAAGACGGGCTGACCGACGACGGCTTGTGGTGCGAAAGCAGCCTCAACTACCAGTTCGCGGCCATCGCCCCTATGCTGGTCATGGCCGACTGCCAGCGGCGCTCAGGCATCAGCCCCGGCCTGCACGGGCTGGTCGCCGGCAACGGCCGCATGCTCAAGCAGTCGTTCGACGCGATGTTCAATGTCTTGTCGGCCGACGGCATGATCCCCCCGATCGGCGATGCCTACGGCTTCCACCAGAAGCTGTACAACAACAAATTGTACGAGACCTGCTGGCTGCTGTGGGGCGACTCCAAATACGCCTGGCTTGTCAGCCACAGCGAGAACCCCTCGGTGACGATGCTCTTCGCCCCACCGCTGCCCCAGAACGTCACCGCACCGCCCATCGGCTCGATTCTGCTGCCCGAGCACGGGTACGCCTTTCTCCGCTCGAAGCAGGACGACCTCTACTGGGACACCGATGCCTGGTGCGCGTTCCTGACGTACGACCGCAGCAGCGTGCATGCCAACGCCGACAAGCTGAGCCTGACTCTCTTCGGCCAGAAACGCATGCTGGTCTGCGACGTCGAGGGGCGGGCGACCGTGCCCCACGCGTTCAGCAGCAAGATCCAGAGCGAGCTGAATCGCGGGGCCCTGAGCCAGAACACGGTCATGATCGACGGCGGCGACCAGCGGTGCAGCTCCGAGATGCTGCGGCTCGTCGAGTTTCGCGATCTGCCCGAGGAGAAGCGCGTCACCGCCGCCGATGGCCGGGGCATCCTCTACGAGGGCATCCGCCAGATGCGAACCATCGCGATGACGCCCGAGTATGTACTCGATGTGTTCCAGGTCGACTGCGGCACCAAGGCGCGACAGATCGATTGGGTGGCCCACGTTCTCGATGGCAACGCCAGCATGTCCGAGTCCGGCAATCCTGATCTGGCATCACGCGAGCCCTTCGAGTTGCCCAAGGGCGCGGCATGGAAATGGCTTCGCGACCCCAAGAGCTTCAAGCCAAGCGGGCCGATCAGAATGGAGTGGCAGGACGGCGAGGTGCGGCTGCGGCTCCGGATGCTCGAACCCGGCACCGAACGCGTGATCCTCTGCGGCTACCCATCGACCGACCAGCCGGAATCGCCGAGCATCCCCATGATCATGGTCCGCAAGAAGGAGAAACAGGCGGTTTTCGCGGCGGTGTGGCTCATCGGAAGCGAGATCGAGGAAGTCGAGTTCAAGGCCCTGCCCAAACACGACGGCATGCTCGTCTACCAGGTCAAAGCCGGCGAAACAACACGCAAGCACCTGGTGCCGGCGCTGTGAGGGCGGGGACCCCCGGCTCTGCCGGGCATGCCGGGCTCAGGAAGGCCGGGCGAATGACGAATGTCGAAAGCCCAATGACGGGATCTGAATATCGAAGACCCGTCCGCTACGACGGACGCACTCGTGCCGGGACGCTGCCGTTGACGAGCTTTGCCCCTCACGACAGAACACGCTCCATTCTCCGTTTGACGATCTTCATTCGGCACTGCTTGTTTGTTAATTCGAAGCGGAAGAGATAGAATAGGCTCCATGAAGCGTGTCTTCGCATCTCAGGATCAGACGCTCATCGTCATCGTCCGCGGATTGCTCGCCGACGAAGGCATCGACACCGTCGTTCAGAACGAGAACATGTCCGCTGTCGTCGGTGAGGTGCCCTTTTTTCTCGCAATGCCCGAGATCTGTGTAGTGCGGGACGAGGACGAATCGCAGGCGATCGCAATCATCAAGCGGTTCGAATCCGAAGAGGGGCGCGAGCAGGAACCCATGAAGCCGTGGCGCTGTCCGCGCTGCGGCGAGACGATGGAAGGACAGTTCACCGCCTGTTGGAAATGCAGCACGCCGATGGAGAGGAATTGAACCCGCAGGCTGGCAAGCGCAACCCGTTGAGTGCCGAATGTTGCTGAGATAGGGCCGCCCCGGGCGCAAAACGGGGACTGGCTCGCAGACCACAGGCCCCCAATAGGCGAGAAACAGCCGAAATCCCATCAGAAGGGCTGCGTCCCTTTTTCCCCTTTCCTTTTCCCCTTTTCGGTCTGCGAACTCACATCGCCGTGCGCCCCGTGATGGCCGCTTCGAGCATGGCGCGGGAGGCATATTCCACCTGAGAGCCGACGGCCAGGCCTCGGGCCAGGCGCGAGACGGCAACACCGACGGGCTTCAAGACGCTTTGGATATACAAGGCCGTGCCGTCGCCTTCCATGGTCGGGTTGGTGGCGAGCAGCACCTCGCGAACGCCGCCGGTTTTCACGCGGCGGACCAAGGCATCGATCGTGAGATCCTGCGGCTCGATCCCCTCAAGAGGCGCGATGTGGCCCATGAGAACGTGGTAGTGGCCCTTCAGCAAGCCGGTCTGCTCGAGGAGGATGACGTCTTTGGGTTGCTCGACAACGACGATCAGCGAGGCGTCGCGTCCGGGATCGCGGCAGATGGGGCAAGGGTCTTCATCCGTGAGGTTGTAGCACCGCGAGCAGTGGCGAAGGTTCTCCTTCACGTCGCGAATCGCCTCAGCCAGGGCCATCGCCTCGGTCTTGTCGGTGCGGAGCAGATGAAAGGCGATCCGTTCGGCACTGCGAGGACCAATGCCCGGCAGCCGAACCAGTTCGGTCATCAACCGACCGAGGGAAGCCGGCATGCCGCTGTGTTGCTCGTCCACGACCGATCCTCCCGGATCGCAACCGTCAGCCAGGGCCGCCTCCAAGCAGATCGGTCAGACCGGGCAGGTTAATTCCGCCTGTCAACTTGGCCACCTCGGCCTTGACACCATCTTGAGCCTTGCGACTGGCGGCACCTACCGCAGCTTTGATCATGTCCTCCAGGAGCTCAGTGTCGGATGCGGCCTTCGGATCGATCTTGATGTCGACCAGTTCGGATTTGCCGTTGACCACCACGCGAACCATGCCCGCGCCGGCGTCGGCCTCATATCGCTGCTCGGCGAGCGATTCCTGCATCTTCTGCACGTTCTCCTGCATGGACTTGGCCTGCTTCATGAGGCCGGCGAGATTTCCCAAGCCACCGAACATTCTTAGACTCCTAGAAGCATCAAAAAGAAGCTAATCGCCCCTGGCCGATCAACACGGACAAACCCCATGGCCGACCCCAGATGGTACTTGGCACAAGGCGCGACTGCAACACAGGCGAATACGGGAGATCATGAGCTCTTTGTTGTCAGCTCTTTGCTGTCAGCGGCGTCGGCAGGTCTCGCCGCCTTCGGCGGCTCCGACCATGCCCTACCCCTTCCATCACTGCATGCTCACGCGTCCGGTCCCTTGAGCCGCTCGACATTGACCAGCGTACCGTCGAAAAGGTCCATGGCCTCGCGCACCATCGGGTCGCTGGTCGCGGCCTTCAGGTCCTCACTGTTGGGGGGCGAGACGGAACGCATCGGCAACGGAGCAACGGGCCTGGGTGACATCGGCCGTCGGGAAGGCCTGGCTGATTCGACCTTCGGCGGCGCAACGGGCTTGGGCTCGCCACGGCCGGCGGCAACCGGCCGCGACGGGGCCTGGGCCTGCAACGGTCGGGGCTTCACAGGAGCGGGTGTCGTCGGGGGAGCCTCAACCGGCCCCCCGGGTGCCCCCCCCAACTGGTCAAGCAGGGATTGGATCGACGCATAGCTCGCCGCCGAGGCCAGCCGAACGATCCCCGCCTCCATCAAAGCCCGCCCCATGGTGCTGAAGCGAACACTGCGTCTGAGATCCTCGAGCACCATGATCATGTAGATGTACGCGTCTGACTCAAAGCGTTGACAGAGCGACAACATGGCGTCCCGGGCGACGGCCGGCACCTCGGCCAGCGGTGTGTCGGGACCGCACAGCTTGAGCAGCATCAACGTCCGGATCTGATCGCCCAACGACTCGGCGAACCGTTCGAGGCTGTAGCCGGCCGCCAGACAAGTGTCGAGCGAAACGAGCGCCCCGGCCGCGTCGCGATCGGCAATCTGTCCGATCAGACGCGTCAACACTTCATCATGAGGCACGGGCAAAATGTCATCGATCATCGACAAAGTGAGCCGGTCGCTGCCCATCGATAGGAGTTGATCGAGCAGCGACAGGGCGTCACGCATGGACCCGTTCGCCAGCCGGGCCACACGACGGGTAACCGCATCGTCGGCCTGAATCCCTTCTTGACCGAGGATCCACCTGAGGTGCCCGGCAATCTGGTCGACGCTGATGCTGCGAAAGTCAAATCGCAGACAACGGCTTTGAATCGTGGCCGGCACCTTCTGCGGCTCGGTCGTGGCCATGATGAACTTCACGTGCTCGGGCGGCTCCTCGAGCGTCTTGAGCAAGGCGTTGAACGCCCCGGTGCTGAGCATGTGAACTTCGTCGATGATGTAGATCTTGAAACGGGCTCTGGCCGGACGATATGCGGCGTTGCTGCGGAGCTCGCGAATGTTGTCCACGCCCGTGTTGCTGGCCGCGTCGATCTCGATGACATCGACGTCCTGCCCCTCGGCACTGGCGGTGCATGACTCGCACTTGCGACAGGGGTCGACCGTCGGTCTGTCGGTACTCAGACAATTGAGCGACCTGGCCAGAATTCGGGCCGCGGAAGTCTTGCCCACTCCGCGCGTGCCACAAAAGAGGTACCCGTGGTGCAGACGTTGGCTGTTGATCGCGTTCTTGAGCGTGGTCGCGACGGCTTCCTGTCCGACCAACTCGTCGAACGTCCAACTGCGGTACTTTCTGGCCAGAACCGTGTATGCCATCGTGAAAACCGCTCTTCGGCCGCTCTCGCAGCCCGGCCCGTCGCTTATGCTTCGGGTTCTGAAACAGCCCGGCGCTTACGCGCCAGGCTCTGAAATGGCCCGGCGTTTGGCCGTGGCCGTTCTTGTTTACCCCTTGGCCGCCCTTGTGACGCGGGGCCTGTCGGGTGGAATATCTGGCGAAGCCGACCGCATAGGAGACCAGGTGAGCCACGGCACCTGAAACACGAAGGCTGGGCTGCTACCTCTCGGTCCTGACCCGTTGGCCAACGATCCCATTGCGTGGAACCTGGCCCCCAATGCGATCGGCTTTGTGTGAAAGTCGATCCCGTCGCGTTTGGCCCCCCTCCCCAAGCTCAAGGACTACTGTCGACGGCGGGTTGTGACGCCGTGGGGCTTGGGCCGACGGCGGCCGTGTCCTCGCCCGCTGGATTCTGGCCGCGGGGCGGATTCTGGAGCCGGACCACCGCGCGGGCTGCCGCCCCCTGTCCGTCGGGAGCCGAAGGTGAGGCCTCCTGTGAACGCTCGGGGATATTCTCCAACGAAATGGTCTTGATGGCAATGGGCTGAAGGGGGCGGTCCCCCTGCTTGGTGGGTACGGAGGCGATCTTCTTCAGGGTCTCGAAGGACTCCTTGCCCACGACCTTCGCAAAGGCGGTCTGGGTCCCCACAAAAGCCGGTTGGGGACTGAGGCAGATGAAAAACTGGCAACTGGCCGAGTCCGGGTTCGTGCGAGACCGGGCCATGCCGACTGTACCCGCCTCGAACGGGATCTTGCTGAACTCCGCCTTGAGGGTCTTGCCGTCCGGCCGGGCGCCGTTGTTGTCGCCGGTCGGACTGCCGCCCTGAATGAGTCCCCCGGGGATCACCCGGTGAAACGTCAAGTTGTCGTAGAACCTGTCGTCGGCCAGTTCGATGAAGTTGCGGACGTGGTTGGGGGCCACATCGTAGTAGAATTCCATGCTGATCGTGCCGAGGTTGGTAATCAGCTTGGCTCTTCGCTTGGCCATGATGGTCAGAGTGGCGGGCTCCGACTGAAGGACACCTTCGTAGGGCTTCCAAGTCAGCTTGTAGACCCCTGGGCGTTTGAGGATCTCGTAGTATCTGGTCAGTTCGATTCGCATGCCCAGGCAGGCGTGCGGCGCGAGGGTTATCAGCGGAACCGGGGCCGCCGGACGTTGGCTGATGGTCTCGCCTAACGTGATCCCTCGTTCTTCCTCATCGATGGTCAGCGCAGTGAAGTTCTTCGCGCTGAAGATGTGTTGGAGGGGCAAGCCGACCTCGGTGGACGGCATCTCAGCCAACTGGGCACCGGGAACCTGAAGGCCCACAGGCTCGTCGAGCAGGTTGGTGATGGTGAAGGTGGCCCAGACTTTCTGGCCGGCCAGCCTCACGGGCTGATCGAGTCGAACATCTGCCCGGACGATCGCCGACGGATCGTCCGTTGCCTCCTGCTTGGACTCCTCAGCAGACAACCCGGCAAACGGCAGCAAAGCCAGGACGGCCGCCCAAACCCCGATTCTTGAGAACAAGCTGTCCATCAATCCATCCTGCCTCGGAACCATGGGCACCCACCTGCGCCGAGAAGAATCCTAAGTCTCTTCAATTAAACCACTTAA
>CAZTQK010000352.1:0-6774 GCA_964615635.1 uncultured Planctomycetales bacterium | reverse complement strand
GGTGCTGATCATCGGCGACTATACTGCCAAGTTCGGCGACCCTTCCGGCCGCAGCAAGACTCGCCCGGTTCTGGATGACAAGGCGATCGAGGCCAACGCCAAGACCTACTTCGATCAGGCCGGCAAGGTGCTGGACACTTCGTCTGGCAAACTCGAAGTCCGGCCGAACAGCGAGTGGCTGGCGGGGATGACTTTTGCCGACGTGCTCAAGCTGGCCGGGCAGATGACCGTTGGCCAGATGCTCAAACGGGAGGATTTCCGCAAGCGGTTCGAGGGTGAGGTCCCCATCGGAGTACACGAGCTGCTCTATCCGCTCATGCAGGGCTGGGACAGCGTCTGCGTTCAATCGGACGTCGAACTGGGCGGCACGGACCAGACATTCAACAACCTCGTCGGTCGCGACCTCCAGCGAAACGCCGGCCAGCATGCCCAGGTGGTCATGGTGATGCCGATTCTCGTCGGCCTCGACGGCGTCGAGAAAATGAGCAAATCGCTGGGCAACTATGTTGGTGTTTCGGAGCCGCCGCACGACATGTTCGGCAAGCTGATGAGCGTCCCCGACGGCTGCATGGCGAATTATCTGACCCTGCTGACCTCGATCCCTGAGAGCGAGATCCGTGATTTGACCAATGCGAGCAAGACGCACCCGATGGAAGCCAAGAAGAGGCTGGCGGTGGAGGTGGCCTCGGGGTTTCACGACCGCAAACTCGTCGAGCAGGCCCGCGAGGAGTGGGAGCGGATACACCAGAAGAAGGCCGCGACGGGCGGACTGGTCGTGCCGGCGGACACGCCGACGGTCAGTGTGCCCGCCGATGTCATGCAGGACGGGCGGGCCATGACGCTCAAGCTCATCGTCGCCTGTGGTTTCGCGGCGACTAACAGCGAAGCCCGTCGGCTGATCGACGAGAAAGGCATTCGTCTCAACGGCGAGGTGGTTGAAGGGGCCACCGGCACGCTGGCGGTCAAGAACGGCGATATCCTCCAGCGGGGTAAGCGGAGGTTCGTGAGATTGGGAGTGTTATAGGAGCTCGTTCCAGGAGCTCTTAGCTGTTAGCTCTTGGCTACTGGCCGGACACAGGGTGGTGGGTGGCCCATTCTCGCGATAGCGAGGGTGGGGTCGCGATGATTGATCGCGGCGGGAACCGAGGTGCGGGGAACGATGAATGAACGCGTGGGAATCGTTGTTCGACTCGTCGGGAGTTTTGCCGGAGGTCCTATCATCGGGACCCCACCCATCCGCCGCGGCGGATGAATGGGGCACCCCAGCTATCATCGGGACCCCACCCATCCGCTGCGGCAGATGAATGGGGCACCCGCTACCCGCTGGAATGACGCCTAGGTCCCAATACCGGCGGGATGAACCCGCCGGCTCGTCCGCCGGCCCCGAACCCTGCCGCCTTTACGGCCGGTTCTCCCCCCGTCACTTGGTCTCCCCTATATTTGGTCGGAGTTTTAACGGAGGATTTGGGCCGATGTACGCTCGGACAGCAATAATTAAAGCGAGCAGCAGACGCGGAACCGTCATGGTGTTGGTGGTCGGCGTCCTGGCGATGCTTTTCATCATCGGCTCGACGCTTCTGATCGTCGGCCGGTTCGAGCGCCAGACGGTGATGGCCGGGGCCACCGCCAAGAACATGGAGGCCGTCAGCCAGGGCGCTGTGGAGCCGATCATTGTCCTTCTGCGGTCGGATTTGCGCGGTGCCAACGGCAAGGTCTATCTGCGCGAGTGGGAGATTAATCCGCCCCCTCTTTTCATCGATGATTACGGCGACTACGCAGGTGTTATGGTCGATGCCGCGAATGTGCCCGTACCGAACCTGCGTAACGGCGACCTGTTCTTGAGCGCTCTGGAACCGTACGAGGCGGGCGCCGGGGGCTGGAACCTTTTCGCCGCTTCTTGGTTCCGTGACGCGATCAAGCCGAACCCTCCGACTAGCCTGCCGCCCGGAACCATCGCGGTCGGGCTGGTCGGCAGTGATCCCGATTGGGGCGGGATAGTCGCGGATGCCGACGGCGACGGGATCCGAGACGCCGTGAAGCTCCTGAATGTGGGTTTCAGCGACTCTTTCGGCGGGACCTTCAGCATGGGCCTTCGGGTCATCCCGCACAGCGGGATGGTGTGGCTGAACCGCATGACCCACCCGACGCTGCTGGCACAGGTTATTCATCCGAGGGATATTCGACAGGGCGCCAACAAGGCCGAAGACATCAAGCTAATTGATCTGGACGGATTGAACGTCCACGGTACTGACGGTCTTCGCTACGAGCTCTACGATCTTGTTCTCAGCCCGACGGACGAGAACCGCCTGCGCCGGCGGTTCATGCTGGCGCCGCTGCTGCCGACGCCGGATCCAAACCAAACCTATCGCGATGTCGCCTCAGCACTGGTTCGGCTGCTCCCGATCACCACCGGATATGCGGAGCCCAACGATCCGACCGGTTGGGAGAGGGCCCCGAAGAACCAGTGGCTCATGTTCCAGCAGGGCCAAGAGAGTGTGTGGGAGAACCGGATCAGCCCTGGGTCGGCGATGACCGACGGGAAAGGAAACTACGCCGCGAACAACGACCGCTACGATCGCCGGCACCTGATCACCACCGAAAGCTCCGACGACGCCCTCCGGCCGCAGCGGGATGAGCGCAGGCTGCAGGCGTTCCCGCTTGTTGCGCCGTTCACGGGGCATTTCGAGAACATCATCAGCCCGGTCAACGCAAGCCTGTCCCTGGCCTATGGTGTTATGGACTACACCGCCAGCGGCGGGACTCTCGATCACGTCTTCAACACCGACGGTCTGCGAACGCAGTTCAGCCTGCGGGACGTGCTGGAGCCGGTGTGGGTGACGGATCACTGGGAAGGGCAGGCATCCTATCGTCGTGCCATGCAGCTGACGGCTTACTTCCTGGCCATGATTCAGCACACGACTGCGGGAGGCGCTGACCCTTCTGCACAACTCCGCACGGCGATGCAACTGGCGGTGAATGCGATCGACTTTGCCGATGCAGACCAGATTCCCACATACTTTGAGTTCGACAACGGCGCGGGGCTTGCGGCGAAGGTCGTCGGCGTCGAGAAGCAGCCGTATATCACCGAGGCGTATGTCAAGGTTGTGCATAAGCCAAAGCCGAAAAACCCAGGGCCTGGTTTCTTGTGGCCTACCGAAGGGGATGACGAGTGGGCATGCGAGGAGTCCATTTACGCGGTTGAGCTGTACAATCCGTACGATGTGCCACTTCCGCTCGCAGGGTACGAGCTAAAGGACGCGCGGAAAGATGTCAATGGAAATGTGCTCGGTTCCTTGGATTTGGGCACAGATGTTGCCCCCTCGCTGCCAGAGATCCAGGCGCTTTCGCTGGAGAGTGGTAATTGGCCACTTGTGTACGTTCCCGCGGGCGCGATTCCCCCGCACAGCTACCTTGTGATCAGCAGCCGGCTGGATGACCCTGCAGCCGATCCCGGCACCGGTGCGCCCCCCTTCCCGGCCGACGGCCAGTCGGCCAATGTTCCCGGAAGGAACGTGGTCAGCGTCGCCGACCTTCGAATAGAAGAAGACGAGCCCATTGTGCTTGTCAGAAAGGGTTGGAATAAGTTGGATTCCTTTGCCCCGCCAACGAATCCTCCTGTTTTCGATTCATTGGCGTCGGTGGAGGTGGATGTTCTGAGGTCCGGCTGGTTGAACTCGTACTGGGCCAAGGGGCCTGCGGTAGCGACCGCGACTCCTCCGGCAGGTGGTGGCGATAGGCTGGTTCGCGACAGCAGCCTGCAGCGGCACAAGGAGTCGAACCGACGCCCGCCGTGCTATTGGCATTTCACCCTTTCTCGCCAGATTCCATTGCCGTTGCGACTCGAAGTGCCTGTCAACAATGGCGGCACGTGGATGATGGAAGAAGCTGATGTGGGAATGGATGCGAGCGGTACATCTGCCCTTGTGGACGTGCCTGAGGAGCAGGTTGACGGCGTCATCCGTCCATATCAGCATAATCTTCTCAAGGGCTCGAATTCTACGATACTGGGCAACTGGATCGCATCCGAATCGGCAGGTGTGGAAGTCTGGATTACGGTGCCCGATCCTGACAACGTGTCGGGGATGGGGAACAACTATCCTCAGAGGCTCCTTGACGCGGCTAAGCTTCCCATCGCCCCGTTCCCAGTCATGGTTGCCGATCGCGGTGTACATCCAAGTACCGGCGGCACAATGGCGTTCCCGGCGACCGGGACGCTGCTGCTGGTGACGCGGTATGCACACCTGCCTATACCCGAAGACAAGCCGGTCAGCGTCGCAGTTACAGAAGCCCTGACTCAGACTATGCACGGTTTCGGCCGCAACGCCCTGGCCACGACGAATGATCCTACGGATCCCGGCCAGTTGCAGATGATTGACAACGGGCATATGCCGGTCTTCTACGTTCCCGGCCTGCCCTCTCAGCCTGTGGACCCATCAAAGGTCGAGAGGTGCGTGGACGGCAACAACTCGCGGTTCAACGACCTGCCGTGGGGGCAGTTGGTGTTCGAGTACTTCACCGCGCTGCCGATGGAGGAACTGGCCCGAGATCTATATCCTGGCACGCTGGGCGTGCAGAATCTGATGGCCTATGCTTCGGTTCCGGAGGACTACCTTCGCGAGTACCTGGCGTACGATGGCCAGTACAACGATCCGGGCCATCCGGAGTACGTGCGATTCGCCAACTACCCGGTAATGATGCCGGTGTCGCAGGCCTCTTCGCCTCTGGGGCCGCGGGTTCAGGGGCGAATCGGTATCGGCAACGCCCCGTGGTGGGTGCTCGACGGCCTGCCGGTGCTGCCGGATGCGGTGCTTGGCACAAAAAACACCATACCGGAAAACAGCATTATCTCGCTGGCCGGATTGCCGGTGCCGGAGATCGAGGCTCGAAGGCTTGACCCTGCTGGTACGGCGTGGAACTCTATGGCGGGTGCCTGGTTTGTGCATGGGCTGATCGATGAGAAGTACCTTAACCTGAACAACGCGCCTCTGCCTTACTATGACCCAGTCGTGCCAAGTCAAGGCAGTCTGCCGGAGATTCCTCCGGCCGGGATGCCCAGCATTTCGCCGCGGCTGGCTCAGTATATGGTGTCTTATCGGGAGCAGCGGCCAGTTGGGGCGGTTGAGGCGGTATATGCCGACCGGATCGGCTTTGCGACCGCCGGCGAAATCTGCAACGTGCTTGCGAAGGTGCAATTGGGTAACCTGTATCACCCAATAACGAACACGCTGATTAATGAGAGCCACCCCTTGCACGAATGGCGGCTCTGGGCGGACAGCAACAATGTGCGGCCGTTCAGTTATCTCGGCTATCTGCAACTGGTCACGCCGATCGTTCGGATGCAGGACTGGATGACGGTGAAGAACCACGTGTTCACGATCTACGCGACGATCCAGAGCAGCGGTCAGCCGCCGGTGACCGTGCGGACGCAGGTGACCGTGGACCGCACGCGGTGCCTGTACAACCCGAGCGATCTGCCCGAGCGGATCACCGAGACGCCGCCGATCAGTTACTATAATGCGGTGGATGATTGAAGAAGCTCTTAGCTTCTAGCTGTTAGCTCTTAGCTTTTAGCCATTCGCTGGACCCAGATTCCCATCTGGGGCCATCTGTTCGACGAATCCCGTCGTCATTGGTGCGGGAATAAGGAAGCTCTTAGCTTTTAGCTCTTAGCTTTTAGCCATTAGCCATTCGCTGGACCCAGATGGGAATCTGGGTCCATGTGTTTGACGATTGGCATCGTCATTGGTGTGGGAATGCGGAACTGGGTCCGGAAGGGATTCCGGGCCGAGCGGCTGAGGATTTGGCCCGGAAGGGATTCTGGGCCGAGCGGAAGCTAACAGCTAGAAGCTAATAGCTAAGAGCTAACAGCTAACAGCTAAGAGCTATAAGCCAAGAGCCAACAGCTCACTCATCGATCTTCAGATCGAAGAGTGCCCGGAGCATTTCCGCATAGACGCGTCCGGCGCCGGCGGTCGAGTCGCCGGTGAGGCGGCTGACGGGTCCGTGCAGCAGCTTGCCGGTGACTCGGTGGAGCATCTGTTCGATGAGTTCGCGGTCGTGGGGGGAGGCATTTTCGAGCTTGGGCAGAATGCGTTCCAGTTCCTGACGGCCGATCTCGCGGAAGTGTTTCTCGAGGGCGGCGATCAGCGGGCCGACGTCCTCGCGTGACTGCCGATCGGCCAGTTCGACCACGGCGGCCTCTATGATCTCGTGGCACTTGGCGACGGCCTCCTTGCGCTGGGCCAGGTGTGTCTCGGTCACGGCCTGCAGGTCGTCGATGTTGTACAGGTACACGCAGTCGTGGCGGCCGACGGCGGCGTCAACGTCTCGCGGCAGGGCGATGTCGATCAGCAGGATCGGCCGGTACGCACGCCGAGCGGGAATCCCGGCGAAGGCCCCGGCCGTGAGGATCGGCTCGCGCGAGCCGGTGCAGGTGATGACGATATCGGCCTCGGCCAGCCGGCCGACCCAGTCGGCGAAAGCGATCGGCTCGACGGCCAGCGGGTACTGCCGGCTGAGCCGCTCGGCCACCTCGGCCGCCCGGGCGTCCGTTCGGTTGGTGACCCAGACGCGTTGAGGTTTGGTCTCGATCAGGTGAGTCAGGGTCATCTCGCCCATACCGCCTGCGCCGACCATCATGACCGTCTTGTCGGCGAAGTGCGAGAAGATCTGCCTGGCCAGGTCGACGGCCGTGCTGCCGACGCTGAGCCGGCCGGTGGCGATGCCCGTGGTGGCATGGATGGTCTTGGCCGCCGACAGGGCTTGCTGGAAGAG
>CAZTQK010000351.1:0-6836 GCA_964615635.1 uncultured Planctomycetales bacterium | reverse complement strand
GCCGTCTTCTCCGAACTTCACGTTGGGACCGAGTTCGAAGTTAATGATGGAGCGCATCCCCTCGATGGGCTTTCCATAGACGTCGAGGCCCGCTTCGGGAGGAACCTCGGGCACGTATTCGCCAATCAGATCACCGGCCTTGACTGTCTGGATTTTGCAGCTGCGGTTGTCGAACGCCGCATCTTCGGAGTTGCCAGCCTCCTGTTGCTGGGACTCTTCGATGGGCTTGAAGCTGGCGGGCTTGCCAGGTACGGGCTTTTTGCCCCTGAAGATGAGGAGGATGTCCTGGCCGTCCCGCTTGGCCTCCAGGGTAAGCTTAGTGATGTCTTGGATCCGGGCGGCTCCCTCGTCGGTAACAACTACCGCCAGCTCCTGGAGACGTTCAGTCACGCGGGCGGGGGTGACCTCTTCGACGCGGGCGCCCTTGAGGTTCAGTTCGACACGCAGACTGTCGCTCGACACGACAATCCTGAGCTGACTCTGGGCGGCTGCGGGCATTGCTGTTCTCCTCGTAAAGCTCCGTGGCGATCGGCTCAGCCGGTCGAAGCCATCGCGGTCTTCGCGAGTGTGGCGTTAATCTTCTCTGCGAGAGTCTCGGCGGTGAAGGGCTTGACTACATAGTTGTTGACGCCTGCCTTCACGGCCTCCAAGACGCGAGCTTTCTCCGACTCTGTTGTGCACATGATCAGAGGCAACGATTTGTCCGATTCACGGATCTTTCTGACCAGCGTGATGCCGTCCATGTTCGGCATGTTCCAATCGACGATTGCCAATTCCGGGCGCGACTCAGCGATGCGAGCAAGAGCCTCCACGCCGTCGTTGGCTTCCATCACCTCCGTGTGACCGAGCTGCTCGAGAACATTCTTCTGGATACTGCGAATGGTCTTCGAGTCTTCGACCAGCAGGATCTTCAGGCCCATGGACTCACCACCGTTTCTATCCGCCCACGGCCACGGCCGCCGCCCTCGGGTTTTCGGCGCCGTTCTTGTTGATCACCATCGCAACCTCAACCCAGAAGCTGCCGAGTTGGGAGTTGCACGGTATCGACAACCTGGGCCGGTGCCGCGACTGCGAGACGATATGTTCCTTCCCGATAATCACGCTGGGAAGCGAGATACTCACATTGAGGCCCTCGAACTGGGCCTTGGCCTGTCCGGCGACCATGTTGGCCAGCTCGCCAAGCGCGTCGGAAAAATCCGGATTCTCCGGTGTCAATCCGACCCCGGCGAACTTGGACGCGGCTTCTTGGGCGGTCGACATCGGCAGACTCAGCACCACGCAGCCAACGCAGTCCCCAGACAGCCCGATAACGGCCGACACGTCAGCGGTGGGCACCTGCTCCGGCAGGTTGATGGTCGGTTTGCCGATGCTCACATCGGTGGCCACCATCGTTTTGAAGACTTTTTTGACGGACGCGATAAACGGATTGATGAAACGAATATCCATGATGCTACTCTGCCTGGCACAAGCCAACCATCCCACCCGTCTTCCCGCAAGAAGGGTCTCGTTGCCCATCTCGGCTATCGGCTTGGATAGGGGGGGGCTGAATCTGAGATCGACTCTTTCCGGGCGGATGGCTGCAGCAGTGCCCTGCGCCGCCGGCAGATCGGCACCGGTGACCGCCAGGTCAAGTGAATCGGTGATCGAGGGGTCCGGTACGAGGGCTCATCAGACGATTGTGGTGAGAGTCCCGATAACCTTTCCGTCGTGGTCCAGGATATCGAAGACCAGCGCGGCGCTAGTCGGGCGCACTCCCTTTGTCGCGGGGTCGTTCCGATACACACAACGGTTTGCGAAGTCGCTGACCCACACGGGGTGGCTGACGGTGCCATAGGTTCTCGCCAGCGAAGCCACCTGCTCATCCGTGAAGGTTGACAATGCTCGGCCGAACGGCGTTCCCACTGAGGATACCATCTCAGACGACTCCAAGTTGCCATGCGGAATGCTCAAGCCAACTCTGGATTATCGGACAATTTGCGGTCAAAGCGTTAAGACGGGCCGGCTGTCTTGTGAGTAAGTCTGCACACCGCGCGTTTGCAGGGTTGCAACCTCGCCCTGTCACTGATGTTATGGTGAGCCGGCCGAGGATCGGCTGAAGATCCAGGCCAGAACAACGATGCCCAGCACGATTCGGTAAACGGCAAACACGGTGAACTTGTGCGTTTGGATGAACCTCATGAATGCTGCCACAACGGCCCAGGCGACGACAAATGACACCACAAAGCCGACGGCCAACGGGCAAATCTGGTCCGAATGGATGTTCCCCTTCATCGCGTGTTTGAGCAGCGAGTAGCAGCCGGCTGCAAACATTGTTGGGATGGCCAAGAAGAAGGAGAACTCGGCTGCGGCCACGGGAGACATTCCCAGGACAAGGCCACCCATGATGGTGGCCGCCGATCGTGACGTTCCGGGGATCATCGAGAGGCACTGGAAGAATCCGACACCGAGAGACTTGGCGAGCGGGGTATCCGCAGCGTCATGGATGGTGTAACGACGAACAACTCGTTCGATGACGAGAATGGCCGCGCCGCCTGCGAGGAGAGCGGCGGCGACGACCATGGGGTTCTTGAGTTTCGCCTCGATGAAGTCGTGTGCCAGGACGCCCACGACGGCCGCCGGCAGAAAAGCGATGAACAGCTTGAACAGAATGTGACCTGTCCAGGGTGTCCCCGCGGACCTGAATGACAGTCTCCAAAGGCGTCTCCAGAAGTAGATCGCGACGGCCAGAATTGCCCCGAGCTGGATAAAGATGTCGAAGGCCCCGTTCCAGAAATGAAAGGAAGAGTCGCCTTCGTGTATGCCCAGCAACGGCATGACAAGGATCATGTGTCCGGTGCTCGATATGGGCAGAAACTCGGTCAGGCCTTCCACGATCCCAAGAATGACTGCTCGCAGGATATCGTTCATACGTATCTCTCGCTGGCGGTTGACAACCGGGTGCTCAGCTCCATGAACAGAAGTATCGGAACACAATCTGCCCAACGATGTTGGCGTAGATGCCTGCCGCCAGGTCGTCGAGCAGAATGCCCCAGCCGGCCGGGAGTCTCTCCAGTTGCCGGGCCGGCGGCGGTTTGACGACATCGAAGAGGCGGAACAGGAAGAACTGAAGAGCCAGCACCGCCAGAGTCTGCCGGAGGTCGCCCATGGGCAATGCGACAAGCGAGACCCACTGGCCGGCCAACTCGTCGATGACGACAGGGCCGGGGTCGCCGGGTTTCCTGGATCTGCTGGCGAAGTACTCGATTGCCCACGGGCCCCAGGCCACGCAGCCGGCGCCTGCCAGGATCGTCAGGATAACCCATGCCGCGTTGAGTACGGCCGGATCGCTCCCGGTCGTATGTGCGATCGCCCACAAGGCCGCTGCCGCCAGAATGGCTCCGCCTGAACCGAAGGTCCCAGGGGCCACAGGGGCAAGACCAAGTCCGAGGCCGGTCACTGCCCATTTGCGCATCATGTGGTCGGCCTCGATGTCTCAGCGAGCAGATTGCGAGCAGCATGCAAGTAGGAAATGCCCGAGAGCACTGTCACGACGACCATCAGGTAGATCAGCGGCTCGCGGAGCTTTGCGGCGAATGCCAGCGACTGCGGATGGGCGACCGTGAACAGGATCCAGCCGACGGTCACGGACTGCAGGGCCATTTTGGCCTTGCCATGGATGTTCGCGCCGAAGGAAGTGCCGGCCGCCTCGGTGACCCCGCGCAGACTGGTGACCAGCAGTTCGCGCCCGAGGATCACCACCACCATCCACATGGCGACATCCGTGACTTTTCGTCCTTCGGCATCGATAAAGCCCTCGCCGGCCAGGAAGATGTATGCCCCGAGGACAAGGATCTTGTCCACGAATGGATCGATCACGCGACCAAAAGAGGTTACTTGATTGTGCTTGCGAGCCAGGTAACCATCGATGATGTCGGTCAAGGCGGCGACGATAAAGAGAATCGCGGACAGGTCCATCAGCCAGGCCTTGGGGGCCTTGGCATCGTATTGCTCCAGGCAAACGAAGAAGACGATCGCCAGCAGTAACCGACCGATTGTGATCTGGTTGGGAAGGTTGATCTTCATGTTTATCCATCGCTCTACCAGCGGCTCCCACAGGTCTTCCCGCGGGGTCACCGGCCGGGCAGTCTCACCTCATGTCCGTTTGCATCTGCCCGTCTTCAGGCCCGGCAGGATATCGTCGATAGGGCGAGCGATCAAATCATAATCTTGAGAGGATTCGCAGCGGACTTGGACAAACTGACCGGGCTGGACCCTATCTGAAAGGACATGCGTGACGGCATCAACGTCCGGTGCCTGACCCGAATGGCGGGCAATGCAGCGTCCTTCGCCGGTTTTCTCATCCACGAGAGCTTCGAGAACCTGCCCTCTGAGTGCCGCGACTTGGGCAAAGGCGATCTCCTGTTGGGCTTTCATGATTGCGTCAACGCGTTCCAGCTTGACTTTCTCCGGTAGTTGCCCTTTCAGCCGGCCGGCCGGGGTGTCCGGCTCCCGAGAGTACGCGAACACCCCCACAGCGGCAAACCGCATCTCTTTCACAAAGCGGAGCAGCTCGTGGAATTCATCATCCGTCTCGCCGGGAAAGCCCGCGATGAGAGTCGTGCGAACGGCGACGTTCTTGATCCGGCGGCGAAGTTTGTCGAGCAGGGCCTCGGTTTTGGCCCGCGTCACCTGCCGCCGCATGGCCTTGAGAATGCGATCATTGATGTGCTGCAGCGGCAGATCGACGTATTTGACTACCTTGCGGCAGTCTGCGATCGCCTCAATCATCTCGTCGCTGAAAGCCGTCGGGTAGGCATAGAGCGTGCGGATCCAGTGCAAGCCGTCGAGCCGATTCAGCTCTCGCAGCAACCCGCCTAGCCCGGGCCGGTAGCCGATGTCTTTTCCGTAGGCTGTCGTGTCCTGACCGATGATGTTCAATTCCACCACACCGTCGCGGACCAGCTCCCGAGCCTCGGCGAGCACGGCTTGCGGCGGCTTTGACCGCGTCGGGCCGCGGATGGCCGGAATGGTGCAGAAGGTACACTTCTGGTCGCAGCCCTCACTGATCCGCAAGTACGCGTAGTGGCGGGGCGTCAGACGCAAGCGGGCCGTGTCCAGTGCAACGTGCGGATGGTAATCGCCGAGGTAGAGATCGGGCTGGCTCTGACGCCCGGCCTTAGAACGCGTCCTTCGCCGGGGCTGTCGAGCAACCGGCTCCTGCTTTGCAGTGCCGGCCAGTACCGCATCGGGGATGTCGTCGCGTCGATGGACGCCCACCAGAGCGTCGATATGGGGAAAGGCCTCCAGCAGGGCCTGTCCGTCCCGTTGAACGAGGCAGCCCACGACCACAACGCGGCGACAACGTCCAGTCCGCTTGTGCCGAAGCACCTCGGCGATCACTTCATGGGCTTCAGCTCGGGCAGCCTCAAGGAAGCCGCATGTGTTGACCACGATGACGTCGGCATCGGCCGGGTCGGTGGCGATGACGGCCCCTCGCTCCGCAAGTTGGCCGAGCATCTTCTCGGAGTCCACCAGGTTCTTGACGCACCCAAGCGAAACGAAAGCGACTGTTGTCTTCTCAGCCACAACTGGCCCTCAGGTAGGAACACGGTTTCGGTCGGCTTGCCCGTTCGATCGCTCTTCAAAGCATATCTCCCATCCGAACCGCTATCCAGGCGGGCCGGCGAGGGCCCGATAAGAAGCCGCACTTTGAAGGGGGGGGGCTGTCGGCCATTCGGTTGTGACCGTTGGGTTTAAGCGCTCCCTGAAAAAGGTCGATACAATCGCCGAATGGACCGCGTCGGCGATTCATCTGCCAATTGGGTGTGATTGGAAACGATTCTCAGCAACCGGCATCGATCTGCTGATCTCATGGCGGGATCGGCGGCAGTGCTGAGGACGACGGCCGGCAGCCCTGAATCGGCCGGCCAACGTTTGGTTCGAGCAGCTTATTTCCACGAAAGGTCGGTCGATTATGACAGCCACATTGCTCGATGAGGCGAAGGCAGTCGCGTCACATGCGGACAAGGTCATCGGCGGCCAGGATGGCAGCAAGTTCCTGACCTTCAGGCTGGCCGACGAGGAATACGGCGTCGAGATTCTCAAAGTCCGCGAGATTATCGGCGTGATGGAAATCACGGCCGTACCGCAGATGCCGGCTTTCATGAAGGGCGTGATCAACTTGCGCGGTAAGGTCATCCCTGTCATTGACCTTCGACTCAAGTTCTGTTTCGAGGAGATCGAGTACACGGAGCAGACCTGTATCATCGTGGTGGACGTCGGCCGCGAGATCGGCATCATTGTCGATACTGTCTCCGAGGTGCTCGACATCGCCCGCGGCAACATCGAGCCGCCGCCCCAGATCGGCGGCACTCTGGACCCCTCCTTCATCCTCGGCATGGGCAAGGCCGGCGAGGCCGTCAAGATCCTGCTGGACATCAACCGCGTCCTGACGACCGACCAGGCCGTCAGTCTGAAGGAGATTTGTGAGACGGAGTCCCAGGCCGGCAGCATCGCGGAATCCTTCTGATACCTCAGTGATCCCCGCAGGGCTGCGATGACGACCATCGGCAACCGGATGCTTTCTCCTATTTGCGGCAGTTCAAGGGCCCGGGTGGCAGCCGTCCTGATCGATCGGTTGCTGCCGCTGTCCTGATGCGACCGGCACCTCCGATTCTGGCCTTCTCGTGGACTTGCAGCCGGCGGGCGGACCCTGCTAAGATGCTCGTACCCGAGGCACCCCCCAAAGTCCGTCTGGTTCACCCCGGCTGGACGGCACGGCCTCGGGTTTTTGTTGCGCCGCGATCTCTGGTCGGCCTTTTTGTGGTCTCGGCGCCCACCTCGACAGTCGTGGGTTC
>CAZTQK010000350.1:0-6843 GCA_964615635.1 uncultured Planctomycetales bacterium | reverse complement strand
GAGGCTCTTCACCGTCATCCCGCGTCACGGCAATCGCGACCTGCCGGCCGGTACCCTCCGGGCAATTCTGCGGGATCTGGGTATCAGTCCTCGGGATCTCGATCGAGCGTGAGTTCCCTTGCCTTCGCGACTCTGCGACGGGCGAATCAGAAGCGGACCCGACGCCCATTCCTCCTGTCCACAGAGCTGAACGCTGACAGCTTCTTTACTGCAGCTTTTGCAGCAGCCACAGGATATTCTTCGCCAGCTCATCGAGCGTGGTCATCGCCTCCTGATCGCCGGCGATCTCGCCTTCCCGCAGGCCGTGGCCGACGTTCCAATACGTGCTGCCGGGCACGACCATGCCGTTGATCAGGAACCACATGTTGAGCTGGGCAAAGGTGAACAACTCGCCGGCCCGCCGGGCGGGCGCGACGGCCGCCCCGATCTTGCGGGCCAGGAACTGGTCGGTCACCCGGCTGACGAAGCCGACCCGGTCCATGTAAGCCTTGATCTGCCCGGTCACAGAACCGAAGTAGACCGGCGAGCCCAGCAGAATGACATCTGCCGCCCGGGAACGTTCAATGAGTCCGTTGCAGGCGTCATCGTGTCCGTGGCACTGGCCGTCCTTCACCTCGGCACACACCATGCACGCTCGACACGGTGCGATGCCCACTTCCTCCAGGCAGACCTCGTCGATCTCGTGCCCCGCCTTCGAGAGATGGCCGCAGATGCGCTGCAACATGAGGTGGGTGTTGCCTTTGGCCCTCGGACTTCCATTGACGCTCAGCACTCGCATAGTCGACTCCTTACCAAGAGCGGCTCCCGGAGCAGTATGGGGTGGCCTTCAACGCCGCTATTAGACCGGCAAGATGCCGGCCACACAACAGGACGGTGGGTGGTGTGCCTACAGGGGGTGCATTCGCCAGACAGTGGCGGCTGGCAGAATGAACAGGCGCCGTCGTGTGCCACTGCTGTGCCAGCAGTGCCCCCACTCCGCACTGCTCAGAGAGCAGTGGCACACGGATAAGACCTGCCCCTGAACAAAAGACCCACCTGCTTACAGGCTGCCACCGCTCAGGGAGATTTGTACACGAAGCTGCGGGTTTGGATCGAGTCGGATGATGACGTCGGCATTCGCCGCTGTCTCTCTCGCCGCGTCGATATTCAGCAAATCGTTGGTCTCGAATTTCTCATCGGCCTGCTCGAGTGAAGCGCCGCCGCGGATGTGCCGCTCAATGATCCGCTCGCGGGCAATGGCCGGGTTTGCCTCCAGGAAGAATCTCGGTTTCAACAGGGACGAGACCCTGTCCCACGGCGGCTGGGTGCTGAGCAGAAAGTTGCCCTCGATGAACACGATCTGCGTCTGAGCGGCGATCCGGATGGTGTCGGGTACAGGGTCGTGCAGCCTGCGATCATACGCCGGCAGGTTGACGAACCGGTGCATCGGGTGCAGCGATTTCAGCGCGGCGGCCATGGCGGAGACGTCGAACGACTGCGGCCCGCCCTTGCGCTTGCGCAACGGGATGGGCTCTCCCTCTTCACCAAGCACGGTCTGTGTATCGAGAACGGCGTTCGGATAGTGCCATCCATCCATCCCCACCACGGCCAGCCGCCCGGACGGCCAGATGCGGTCGGCCAGAAGTGCCACCGTGGCGGCGAACGTCGACTTGCCGCTTCCCGGTATCCCGGCCAGGCCGGCCAAAACGCGCCGCCCGCCGACGCGGTAGTCGGTCAGGATCGCCAGCAGCGGCAGATACACGCGATCGAGTTGCTCGGCCGTGATGTGAACGGTCACCTCGTAACCCGCGACATTCAGCGTCCGGTCCCCGACGAGATCGTTGGCGAGCTCCGCCCAACCGGGGGGATAGACAAATGGGTTCTGAAGCTGATCGATGGCCATCGTTTCCGTCTGCTCAGACGCTCAGGGTTACCTGCTTGTTGCGCGCAGAAGCATAGCGCCTCACAATCGGTCCGACCACCACCCTGACAAAATGATCGACCTGCTGCGGCGCAAGCCCGACAAATCGCTTCGCGTCGAGGGCCTTGCGGAAGTCAACGTTCGCGAAGGCCGGGTCGTTCTGCAGCCTGTCTAGTAGATCGTTCGGACGGCCGTGCATCTTGACTTCCAAAGCCGCGGCCTGGGAATGCCGTCGGATCAGTTCGTGCAGCACCTGCCGGTCGCCGGTGCGAATCTGCTTGCCTTTTGCGCTGCGTCCACCGGCGGTCGCGGCCATCAGGATCTCTTCCGTGGCCATGAAGGGCAGTTCAGCCCGCACATGTGCCCCGATCACTTTGGGGTAAACAACCATCCCACGAGAGACATCCGTCACCAGTCTCAAGATGCCGTCAACCGCCAGGAAGCTCTCCGGCGTCGTGAGTCGCTTGTTGGACGAATCGTCGAGAGTCCTCTCGAACCACTGCTCGGCGGCCGTCTGGAAGGGCGACGACATGATCGAGATGACGTACCGAGCCAACCCTGTCATCCGCTCGCATCGCATCGGGTTGCGCTTGTACGCCATGGCCGACGAGCCGATCTGTGATTTCTCAAACGGCTCTTCGACTTCTTTCATACCCGCCAACAAGCGGATGTCGTTGGCGAACTTGTGGGCGCTAGCGGCGATCCCGGCCAGCGTCGCGGCTGCCTGCGCGTCGATCTTGCGGGAGTAGGTCTGGCCGGTAACCGGCTCGACCTCCTTGAAGCCGAGCGTGCGGGTGACGATCTTCTCCAGACGGGCCACCTTGACCGCGTTGCCGTCGAACAGCGAGAGAAAGCTGGCCTGCGTGCCGGTCGCCCCGCGAATCCCGCGAAACCTCAGCCGCGCCAGGCGATCTTCCATCTCCTCAAGGTCGCGGACGAAGTCGTACGCCCACAGGCAGGCCCGCCGGCCGACGGTGGTCAGTTGGGCCGGCTGGTAGTGAGTGAGGCCCAGGCAGGGCAGGCTGCGCCACTTGCGGGCGAATGTGCCCAAAGCATCGATCGCGTTGACCAGCCAGTCGCGGATCAGCACCATCGCTTCTCGCATGATCAGCAGGTCGGCGTTGTCCACCACGTCCATGCTGGTCATGCCCAGGTGCAGAATGCCGCGTGCCTTGGGGGCGACATCGCCCCAGGCGTACAAATGAGCCATGACGTCGTGGCGAAGCTTCTTCTCGTGCTCGGCCGCTCGCTCCCAGTCGATGTCCTCGATCGTCCGCCGCAACTCGGCGATTTGCCGTCGCGAAACCGGCAACCCGAGCTGGGCCTGGGCCTCGGCCACCGTCAGCCAGATCCGCCGCCAGGTCAGTATCCGGTGCCGCGGACTGAACAGCCGGCACATCTCCGGTGAGGCATTCCTGGAAACCAACGGGTTCTCGTACGTGTCTTTGTTGCTGCTCATGGTCCGTGATTCCAAACGATTGCCGCTCTCCGTGCCGAGTGTCAACCACACCCCTGCAGATCGCCCCGCCAGGGGTCCGTGACAGTGTAGACGGCTCTTTCAGAGCCCCGAGCGTAAGCGAGGGGCCCAACCGGCAAGCGGCCAGATCATAAGGGGGCCGCTCCCTCACGGTCGCGGTTCTGAAAAGGCCGTGGCACCTCCCCGCCTAGACTGTCACGGTCTCGCGCACGCAGGCGGTTGGGTACCGCGCCGACGTGAGTCTAGTTGAGAACACAGAATGCGTCAAAAGGCCGGCCCTCCGGGTTCAATCAGGTTCATGAGCAAGGATCAACTGGCCCGATCGCGATGGTTTCCCGAGCTGGCACTCTTCGATGACGAAGCGGAGCGGAAAGCGGTTCTTAAGCGGCTCTGGCGGCAACTGCTGAGGCGCAAGCAGTACTGGCTGTCTCTGCTTGCCATCTCTGTGTGCAGCGTCTTCGTCCTCGCGTTCGCGTCGCCGCCGGCCCGCCATCTGTTTCCGGTTGTCCCGCATCTCGTCATGACGACGCTGATTGGTGCAGCAGCCGGCGGGTGCTTCGGCCTTGCGATCCAGTTGTTCTGGCGCAAGCCGTGCCAACGGTATCTTCGCGAGCAACTGGCAGCCAAGGGAATCCCGATCTGCCTGCGATGCGGCCACGATCTCCGAGGCCAGGTTGACCCGCGCTGCCCGGAGTGCGGGGCCGCGTTTGACCCGAATCTGATCAAGCCCCAGGAGGGCTCGTCTACCGGCTGATCGTGGCAGGTCTCAGCTCACCCGAGCGGTCCTTGTCGCCAGTTCGGGAGGCGCAGTCTTCGGACTGTGTGCCCCACACGATTCGCCTTTTTCGACGCTCGTCCGGGGGTCTGGGTAAAAGCCGAATTGACGGAGCAGTTCGAGCTTGGGCAAAACGTTGCCCTGCAGATCGATGTGGAAGAAACCGGTGAAAATGTCGGGGTTGTCCATGATCAGCCGGAAGTAATCATCGTACCGGGCGGGGATCTCGACCTCGCCCGCGTTCAAGACTTCGTGGCCGGTGAAAACGAACTCCGGCAGAAGATACGGGCAGAACTCCAGCCTGGACCCGGGCACCCACTCCTTCGCGATCTCCGTCTGAGGCAGCAGCGAGAGCAGGCTCGGCAGGATCCGGGCGCCCATCATCCGGAACGAGACCATCTGAAACAGCGTCTGGTTGAAGTCGTCCATGGTCTCGAACGGGAAGCCCCAGATGAAGAAGCAGTCTGTACGGGGGAAGATCTCCACGGCCTTGGGGATCAGGGCAAGCACTTCGGCGGCCGTGAAACCCTTGCGGATCCGCTGCAGGATGGCGTCCGAGCCCGATTCGATGCCGAACCGCAGTTCCAGGCAGCCGCAGTCTGCCATTGCCCGCATCATCTCCTCGTCAGTGAGGTTGACACGACCGAACGCCTTCCATTCCACGTCCAACCCGCTTGATGACAGCTCCCGGCAGAACTCCATCACCTGCTTCTTGCCCGACACGAAGAACTCGTCCTGAAACAGGAACAGGTCGACGCCGGCCTCGCGGTTCAGCAGCCGCATCTCTTCCACGATGCTCTTCGGACTGCGGGAGAAGCTCTGCCATCTCCACACCGGAGCCACAGAGCAGAAACTGCAGAGATACGGGCAGCCCCGGGAAGTCATCATCCCGTAGCCGGCGTAACGCTTCAGGTCCACTTTCTCAAATGCGGGGAAAGCAATGTCATCGATACTGTCGATTCGGGGTCGGTCGGGGTTGTGGCGGATCGAGCCGTCCCGGTGTCGGTAGGAAATGCCCGCGATGCCGGACAGCTCACGACCGTTGGTCAACTGGTTCATCAGTTCAGGGCCGGTCTGCTCCCCTTCGCCACGACAGATAATGTCTACGGAGGAGAACCTCTGGAGAATCGCATCCTCGACAGCGGTCGATCCAACACCACCCAGGACTACGATGCGATCCGGGTAGCGTTCTTTGATCGCCCGCGCCGCCAACAGAGTGAACGGAAGCAGGTTGGCCATGCACGAAAGGCCGATGACAGGGGCAGGCTGGCGGATGAAATCGAGAAACACCTCCATGTCGAACGGATCGTCGCCCGGGCAGAGCTGATAGTCGCGGAAATCGACCTCAAACCCCGCAGACTCCAGTGCCCGCGTCAGGTAGAGGCACCCCAGCGGCACGTGCAGTTCGCGCTCGATCTCCTCGCCGTACCGCATGAACAGCATGTTCAGGTTGACGAGGGTGATATCAGCCATGGCTGCTCACTTAGCCTCAGAGGGTCTGTCAGGCCGAATGCCGGTCGGGGCCGACTTCTGTTTCGGTGTGTTGCTCTCAGCTTCGGGCGAATCAGAGGCCGGCTGGCTGTCTGTCCCTCTTTTTGGCGGTACATCCGGCTCGATACCCCGCGAACGGGCAAGTGAAGGGAGAATCATGCTGACACCCAGCACGGCCAGCGTCGCGGCCGTCACCGTTCCCAACAGCGCCCTTCTTGTCTTCTCAGGTACCTTCGTTCCCGCGATGATCGCCTCCAACTGCCCGGCGGGCACGTTGTCGAGCATCGCCGCCTCAGCGGGCTGCAGGGTCAGCTCGATCTCGGCCGCGGCCGCCGAACGCTTCTCGAGCAGCAGGGCCTTGAAATCCGGGTCAACCGCCGCTTTCTGGATGAGGATCTCGACGCCGCGCGGCACCGGCCCCAGCGGCACACCCGACCCCGACGAATGACCTTCAGCGTTCGTCTTCCGATCGGCCGGCATCTCACGGTTCTGACGATCACGAGGTTCATCGGACATGGCAGACCTCCATCACTTGCCCCTATGGATTGTACCCCGATATCGGAGGAACAGCTCGCACTTGCGTCACCGCTCGGCAATGCTGACTATCGCGAATCTGAAGGCCGGTCCGGGCGGACACCACGCGACGGAGCAGTCGTCGGGTATTGCTTGTTGTTCTCGTCTTGCGGACGATCCACCGGGTCCGACGTTTGTTGGGTTCCGTCTTGCGGTTTAGGTTCGTAGTCCGGGCCGGGCCGAGCACCCAGAGTCTGAATTCTATCAGGGCGCGAACCGAGACTGGGGGTGAGCAGTGCGGCACCCAAAGCAGCCAAGGTCGCAACCGTCACCGTGCCCAACAGCGCCCTGCGAGTCTTCTCGGGCACCTTCGTACCTGCGATGATCGCTTCCAGTTGCCCGGCGGGCACGTTGTCGAGCATCGCCGCCTCGGCGGGCTGCAGGGTCAGCTCAATCTCGGCCGCGGCCGCCGAACGCTTTTCGAGCAGCAATGCCTTGAAATCCGGGTCAACCGCCGCCTTCTGGATGAGGATCTCGACGCCGCGTGGCACCGACCCAAGCGGCACACCCGATCCCGGCGGACGGCCTCCAACAATGGTTGTGCGAACTGCCGGCATTTCTGGCTTCTGACGATCGCGGGGTTCATTAGACATGACAGACCTCCAGCGCTTGCCCCCTGTTGATTCT
>CAZTQK010000349.1:0-6855 GCA_964615635.1 uncultured Planctomycetales bacterium | reverse complement strand
GGGCCCGCGAGCCGCTGGACGTCCGCGGTCTGTCGCTCTCGCGGGGCGACCTCTACTCACCACCCAACCAGTACGACGCCCTGTTGATCGGCAAGGATCGGATGGCCCGGATCGCCAGAGCACCGGTCGAGATTGGCAAGGCCCACAATGGTCTCAGCGGGTTCCGGGCCATTCTGCTGGACGGCCGCAACATCGGCACCGGCGAGGACTTGGAGCCGAGGTCGGCCGTCGGGGTCAGCAAGGACCAGCGGTACCTGATCCTGATGACCATCGATGGCCGGCAGACCCACTACAGCGAAGGAGCAACCATGGCCGAGGCCGCTGACTGGCTTGGCAGGCTGGGTGCGTGGAACGGCCTGAATCTTGACGGCGGCGGCAGCACGGCCCTGGTCATTGAAGGTCCCGACGGCAACCCCTTGCTACTCAACAGCCCTAGCGGCAAGTACGAGCGCTGGGTGGCCAACCACCTGGGGGTTCTCGCCCGGCGTTTGCCTGACTCCTCCCGCCCGGCGGGCCACCCGTAGGGGGCCTTCATCCCCGACCCGGACTGCGAGGATGTCTGCCTGGAGGCTTCTCTGAGCCCGATCCAGAGCTGCAAAAGGGCTTTCCAAGCCTGATTCGGGCTTTGCAGGGGGCCACCGAGCCCGATCGAGAATGTGCAAACGCAAACGCCTCGGCAGCAGACCGCCCGCACGGAGTCATCCCGTCGCCTTGCACCCCCCGGCCAATGCGTGTAGATAGTGCATTCAACAAGCCCGGGCACGTTGCCGGGGCGGTCTACTTGATGAGGATCTTTGTCTCATGGCAGCCTACAAGTTCCCCAGGCTCTCGAAAACAGCAAAAATACGAAAGAAACAAGTTCTGATGGTCGCCAGCGGCGACCTTCGTCTGTCAGCCAACCAGGTCTGCTGGCCCGCCCAGCACGAGATGGAGCAGTCGCTGTGCAAAGCTGTCGCCGATTTCGGATACGAGGTTGTCAGGGCCCACCCGTACAAGCGTAACGAGAAACACGGCTTCATTGCCTCGCAGGTCGAAGGCATGAAGGTGTTCGCCGGCATCGACCCGAAGGCCCCGTTGATCGTGGCCGAGGCGGTCTGGCAGTATTCGCACCACGTGCTGGCCGGCCTGCTCTCGCACCAGGGGCCGATCCTGACCTGTGCGAACTGGTCCGGCCAATGGCCCGGGCTGGTCGGCATGCTCAACCTCAACGGCTCGTTGACCAAGGCCGGCAAGAAGTACTCCACCTTGTGGAGCGAGGATTTCTCCTCGAAGGAGTTCCGAGCCGGCCTGCAGCGGTGGCTCAAGACCGGGAGCGTGGCGCATCCGATGAAGCACGTCACGCCGTTGTCGAAGGTGCGCGTGCCCGGCAAGGAGCGGGCGCTCGGTGAGGCCTTGGCCGAGCAGCTCCATCGCGAGAAGGCCATCATGGGCATATTCGACGAGGGCTGCATGGGCATGTACAACGCCATCATCCCCGACGAGATGCTCAACCCGACCGGCGTTTACAAGGAGCGGCTGAGCCAGTCGGCCCTCTACTACGAGACCACGCAGGTCAGCGACCGCGAGGCCCGCGAGATCCGCAGGTGGTATGACCGCAAGGGCATGACCTTCGTCACCGGCCCGGACGAGAAGAAACACCTGACCGAGAAACAGATTCTGACCCAGTGCAAGATGTACATTGCCGCGATGCGCATCGCCGACGACTTCGGTTGCCATCTCATCGGCATCCAGTACCAACAGGGACTCAAGGATCTGCTGCCGGCCAGCGACTTGGTCGAGGGCACACTGAATAACGTCGATCGCCCGCCGGTCTATAGCCGTGACGGCAAGCGATTGCTCTACGCAGGCGAGGCCCTACCTCACTTCAACGAGGTCGACGAATGCTGCGGGCTGGACTGCCTGATGACCTATCGGGTCCACCGGGCGATGGGCCTGCCGCCCGAGAACACGCTTCACGACGTGCGATGGGGCGACTGGGACCGATCCGGAACGGTCGATGACTACGTCTGGGTGTATCTGATCAGCGGCTCGGTGCCGCCGGCCCATCTGATCGGCGGCTGGAAGGGCGCCAGCAGCGAGCGGCAGCCGCCGATGTACTTCCGGCTGGGCGGTGGCACGATCAAGGGCGTGTCGAAGCCCGGCGAGATCGTCTGGTCGCGCGTCTTCATCGAAGACGGGAAACTCAAGATCGACATCGGCCGTGGCGGCGTGGTCAAACTGCCCAGAAAGGAAACCGAGCGACGCTGGGAGGCCACGACCTCGCAGTGGCCGATCATGCACGCGATCACCTACGGCGTCAGCCGCGACGAATTCATGGCCAAGCACAAGGCGAACCATATCCAGGTGGCCTACGCCCGCGACGCCAAGTCCGCCGACAACGCGGTATTGGTCAAGGCGGCGATGGCGGCGGCCATGGGCATGGAAGTCAACCTCTGCGGCACCCGTAAGGACGGGAAGAAGTGGTGAAGAGCCTGGTCCGTTAACTCTTCGTCTCTCGCCCCTGGCTTCACGGCTCGCCCGCTGCCAGGGAGCATCGGGATTCTGAAATAGGGAAACACTCACAACGGCTCCGGGAACCTTTTCCGGAGCCGTTCCCTTGTGCGGCCGAAACCCTGCTGCCGTAAACAAAGACCGCTGGCGACGACCGCCGTGAGGCGGCCGAACAACGGATGGCGATAGTGGCTCGGATGAAACACAAGACCTTGCGGGCTGATGCGATCCTTCTGTTGGCCGCCCTTCTGTGGGGCGTCGCTTTCGTGCCACAACGGGTCGCCATGTGGCACATGGGGCCGCTCACTTTCACCGGCGTACGATTTGCGTTGGGCGCGATGGTGCTGGTGCCGATTATTGCACTGCGATCTCGCCGCCGGATCACGGCCGACCCCATCCCGATTGGCCAGAACGGCGACGGGTGGCGACCGTGCCTTGTCGGCGGGGTACTGGCCGGGGCGGTTCTGTTCGTCGCGGTCAGCCTCCAGCAAGCCGGCCTGGTGTACACGACCGCCGGCAAGGCGGCCTTCATCACCGGCTTCTACGTGCCCCTGGTGCCGGTCCTGGGTCTGCTGGTCGGCCAACGCACAGGGATCGCCACGTGGATCGGTGCCGTCCTCTCCATTGTCGGCCTCTACTTCCTGAGTGTCGTCGAGTCAACGGCGATCAACCGTGGCGACCTGTTGGAGATGATCGGGGCGGTGGTATGGGCGATCCACGTGCTGCTCATCGGCAGGCTTGCTCCACGAACCGATCCATTGAAACTCGGGTTTGTGCAGTTCATGACGGTGGCGGTTGTGGGTCTCCTCGCGGCCGTGCCTGTCGAGCAGATCTCGACAGCGGGCCTGCGAGCAGCCATGTGGGCGATTCTCTACGGCGGGATTGTCTCGGCGGGGATTGCGTACACGCTGCAACTCTTCGGCCAGCGCGACGCGCCGCCCGGCCACGCCGCGCTGGTGCTCAGCCTGGAAGCGGTATTCGCGGCCATCGCCGGGCTCTGTATTCTCGGCGAGAGATTCGAGCCGCTCGAGTGGTTCGGGGCGGCGGTCATGCTCGGCGGAATGCTGATTTCACAACTGAACCGGTTTCGATCGGGCGCCGCCGCAATCCCCGAACATGCCAGGCAAGCGAACCCGCCGGCGGACACCGCCGTGCTTGACTGACAACCGGGGACGACAAGCTGTCAGCAGTCAGCTCGGCGACAGGGCGTGCTCCGAACGCCTTGTGATCTGATCTGCAGCAAGCCCGGCAGCTTGTCTGCCGGGTTTCGTTTCGGAGGGTGATTTATTGCTGTTTCAACGCTTCGGTCAGTGCGACGACTTCCTTCTTGCCGTCGCCGAAGAGCATCAGGCAGTTGTCCATCGCAAACAGCGGGTTGGGGATGCCGGCAAAGCCGGGACTGAGGCTCCGCTTGATGACCACGACGGTGCGGGCTTTGTCCACGTCGAGGATGGGCATGCCGGCGATCGGACTATTCGGGTTGTGGCGAGCCTCGGGGTTCACGACGTCATTGGCACCCAGCACGATGACCACATCGGTCTGCTCGAAGCTGGAGTTGATCTCATCCATCTCCTTGAGCCGATCATACGGGATGTTCACCTCCGCCAGAAGCACGTTCATGTGGCCGGGCATGCGTCCGGCGACGGGATGAATGCCGAACTCAACGGTCGTACCCCGTTTCTCCAATTCCTGATAGAGGTCGCGGACGGCGTATTGAGCCTGGGCAACGGCCATACCGTAACCGGGCACCACCACCACGCGACGAGCGTCCTCAAGCAGCATGCCTACTTCCTCCGGACTCGTGCTCTTGACCTTCCCCCCGTAGACCTCGTCGGCACTGGCGGTGGCCGCTGTCGGCCCGAGCTTCCCGAATAACACGTTGGTCAGAGAACGGTTCATCGCCTTGCACATAATCTGGGTCAGAATGATGCCGGAGGCTCCGACCAGCGAGCCGGCGACGATCAGCATGTTGTTGTCGATCACGAACCCGGTAGCCGCCGCCGCCAGGCCGGAGTAGCTGTTCAGCAAAGCAATGACCACGGGCATGTCCGCCCCCCCGATCGGGATGACCAGGGTAACGCCCAGAACACTGGCGGCTGCAATCAGGAGAAAATATACCCAGACCCCATACTGGGGCTGCCAGACGATCCACGCCCCGAGCAGAACCGCCAGCAGCAGCAATCCGAAACTGATGAGCTGATGGGCCGGCAGAAAGATGGGCTTCTTGAACCGCTTCATCTCTTCGAGTTTGGCGAAGGCGACCAGCGAGCCCCAGAAGGTCACAGCACCGATCAGGCCCGAAGCAGCCGTCGCGATGGTCATCTGGAGATCCCCCACTGCGGCGACAGCGATTTCCGCGACCGGCAGGGCCGGCTGAGTCGCCGCCCGCGTCGCCGATTCCTCGATCAGCGCCGACCAAGCCACGAGCAGTGAGGCCGCTCCGCCGAACCCGTTCAGCAGGGCAACCATCTGCGGCATCTGGGTCATCTGCACCTTGACGGCCAGGATCGTGCCGATCAGCGCTCCGGCCACCAGGCCTGCCAGCACAATCGGCAGCCCATGCGGATGCCCGAAGATGATCGTGACCGCGAGGGCTGCCAGCATGGCCAGGGCGCTGATGAAGTTGCCTCGGACGGCCGTCCGAGGGTGCGTCAGCCCCTTGATCCCAAGGATAAAAAGTACCGACGCGACAAGGTAAACGAGGTTGAGTATGGGATCCGACACCGTACTACCCCTTCTTCTTGAACATCCGCAGCATCCGGTGGGTGACCAGATAGCCGCCCATCACGTTGATCATGGCCAAGGTGACCGCCAGGAAGGCGACGATTCCGCTGAGAACCGGATGACCGGCGTGGACCGCCAGCACCGCTCCCACGACGGTGATACCCGAAATGGCGTTCGATCCCGACATCAGCGGCGTGTGCAGCGTCGGCGGCACCTTGGTGATGATCTCGAAGCCGACAAACACCGCCAACACGAAAATCGTCAACAGCATGATCAGCATCAGGCACCATTCCCTTCCGGGCCCGCGAGAGCCGGCAGGCCCATCGCTTCCCGCACCCGCGGATGCACGATCTGCCCGTCGCGGCAGACCAGCGTCTCACGCGTGATTTCATCGTTCGTATCGATCCGGAACTGTTTGTCTTTGCCCATCAGGTGCTGAAGCAACTTGACCAGATTGTTCGAGAAGGTCTGGCTGGCGTGAAAAGCCACCAGCGACGGCACGTTGGCCGTGCCGATGATGGCCACGCCGTTGTCCAACACCGTCTGGTCGGCCTGAGTCAGCTCGCAATTGCCGCCCCGTTCAGCCGCCAGATCCACAACCACCGAGCCCGGTTGCATCTTCCTGACCATGTCCGCGGTCACCAAAACGGGAGCCTTCTTGCCAGGAATCGCCGCCGTCGTGATCACCACATCGCTCTCGGCCACGACCTTGGCCATCAGCTCCCGCTGCTTGCGAAGCTGCTCCTCGCTCTGCTCTTTCGCATAGCCACCCTTTGCCTCGGCCCCTGCGGTCTCAATGGGCAGCTCGACAAACTTGGCTCCAAGGCTTTCAACCTGGTCTTTGACTGCAGGCCGCACGTCGTACCCGCTGACCACGGCACCGAGCCGCTTAGCGGTGGCAATGGCCTGCAACCCAGCCACGCCGGCACCGATGACCAAGACTCTTGCCGGTTGAATCGTGCCCGCCGGTGTCATCATCATGGGGAACACCTTGCCCAGCCTGTCCGCTGCCAGCAGAACCGCCTTGTAGCCGGCGATGCTCGCCTGGCTGGACAAGACGTCCATGCTCTGTGCCCGAGTGATACGCGGCATGAGTTCAAGAGCCAACAGGGTGGCACCTGTCTCAGTCAGAGCCTTGATTGCCTCGGTGGCCATCAGCGGCTCGGCCAGGCCGATGAGGATCTGGTCGCCCCGCAGCAGGCCCAGGTCGGCCCGTCCGGCATCCGGGTTGGCCCCGATCGTCCGCACCTGGAGCAGGACGTGGCAGCCCGCGAATGCTTCATCACGAGTTGGCAGTACTCTGGCACCCTTCTCCTGATAATGTGAATCCGGATGGCCGGCGGCCAGCCCCGCGCCGGTCTCAATGATGACCTCAAGACCACTCTTGACCAGAGGAGGAACGGATGACGGCACGAGAGCCACTCGCTGTTCGCCGGGGAAGCTCTCCTTCACAACACCGACAATCATGATCTCACCTCAGCATCAGAAGGCGGCAACCCGGCCCGGCCGAGGCCGACACGCGGACGACTGTTCAGAAGCAGGCAAACAGCAGAGGTACATCGTTTCACAAGCTTGGCCACCCCATGATCGACAGGGCACAACACCTCGTGCCTGTCGTCGTCAGTCAGGGCCTCACCGGGC